>NZ_JBYTCJ010000001.1:206458-355299 GCF_058790155.1 Neobacillus sp. FW104-15D2 | reverse complement strand
ATCCACTTATTCTTATCCTCATGCCAAAATACTTTCGGATCACGGAAATCAGTGATAGATTCCTCCGTTAATACGGGGTTCCCCTCATATTTATTCCAAGTACGGCCATGATCCTTACTATAGGCAAGACTCTGTCTCTGCCTTGATCGATCTGAATCCGGATATTGGTCAGCATGTGTAAAAATCGCTACTAGACCAGAAGCACCTTGAAAAAATCCTGTTGAATCATTCCAATCAACAACCACACTGCCAGAAAAAATATCACCATGCTTGTCAGGTTCCAATGCGATAGGAAGGTGATCCCATTGGATTAAATCCTTACTTACGGCATGGCCCCAATGCATCGGACCCCATGTTGTTCCGTAAGGATGATGCTGATAAAACAAATGGTACTCCCCGGCATAGTAAACCATCCCATTTGGATCATTCATCCAGTTTGATTCCGGTGAGAAATGATACTGCGGACGAAATTTTTCTTTCACATCAATTTTATTCATTATGATTCAATTCTCCTGTTCACATAGAATCTGGTTGTCTCTTAATGCATTAATTTCTTCCACGGATGGCATAGCCGGGATCGCCCCCTTTTTCGTTGTTGCTAATGCTCCTACCGCATTTGCAAATGATACCATTTTCTCTACATCTTCCAAACTCAAATTAGATAACAAACGATTATTCTCAAGTATTTGATAAAGGATGCCCGCTAAAAAGGCATCGCCAGCACCTGTTGTATCGATTGACTCCACCTTATAACCACTGCATTTTCCTACTTTTTCTCCTAATCGAAAATAGCAGCCCTCAGCCCCCATCGTAACAAAGATTAATTCGGTATGGTATTGTTTATAAATATAATCCGTTCCTGTATGAGGGTCTTTCGAGCCGGAGATAAATTCAAGCTCTTCTTCAGATATTTTTAAAACATTGGCATATTGTAAACCTACATTAAACATAGCCTTTGCATGACTTAAACTCTCCCAAAGATTCACTCTTAAATTAGGATCAAAAGAGATGAGATGACCCTTTTCTTTCGCATACTTAATCGCCATTAAAGTGGCAGAAGCAGCAGGTTCGTGTGTCATTGATATCGACCCGAAATGGAAGATACGCGTATGATCTAATAACTCTAGATTAACTTCTTGCTCGTTTAACATCATATCCGCCCCAGGATTACGATAAAAACTGAAAGACCGATCCCCTTGTTCATCTAAATGTACAAAAGCTAGTGTTGTATTTGTCTCATTCGAGAACACAAGACCCTTCGTGTTGATGTTATTCTTCCCTAGAACAGAATGTAAATAATGACCAAACTGATCATTACCTACCTTACCAATAAACGCAGTTTTTTTTCCTAACTTTGCTAGTGCTGCAAGAACGTTTGCTGGGGCTCCTCCTGGATTCCTTTCAAACTGAACTTCACCACTTTCTGATTTACCTGCTGGCGTAAAGTCTATCAATAATTCACCCACTGCCGTTACATCGAACATGTCTACTCACCTAACTTTATAAAAAATAAGCCGAACAGAAACGAAATTCTGTTTCGGCTTGGAAGGTCATTCTTTAATTTAATAATCTACTAACTTATTCCCCAGCATTATACTTATCTAGAGCTTTTTGTTTAATGTCTAATAGTTTTGGAAGTCCGTTTTTGTCCAATTGTTTTACATAGTCGTCCCATTGTTTTTCAATACCGCCTTTTAAAATCCATTCCGCTTTCTTTCTTTCCACATATGGTTTTACCACTGTCTCTAGTTGTGTTAATTGATCTTGATTGTCTTTACTTAAGAAAATTGGTGGATAATTATAGGTTGCTTTCATAAAAGGAACATATATTTTATGCAGGATATCAAGTCTCCAAGCAGCATCATCTGGCATGGTCGTTACCGTTCCATAGTAGTTATTTAAAACGGCCAAAGGTCCATCAACATTTGTTTTTTGTCTTATATCCCAAGGTGAAGCGGAACCAAGCGGTAAATGTTTTAGAGAACCATTGCTGGTAAGTTCAAAGATATTTTGTTGCTTCTTATCTCCATAAGTACCCCAGTTATTTTGTACAGATTGAATTGGTTCATAAGCCTTGTCAATCCATTTTGCTGTTAATTCAAGATTCTTGTTTGCACTTGTAACGACCATTCGGCCCCTATCAAAACCATATCCATTGGTCCTTGCTACATTGATCTGCCCATCTGGTCCTTTTAATGGGGGAAGTGGAACATAATCTTCATTATTACCAGAAATATTGGCTCTGTCCCACGTAAAGTATAAGCCGTAGCGACCGTTTTTCCCTTTGGCCACATACGTATTCCAATCTTGCGTAAAGGCCTCCTTATCGATTAAACCCTTTTGCTGCAGCTGGTGAAGCCATTCAATTCCCTTTTTATATCCCTCTTGGTTTGCTGTATACCTGACTTTCTTATCTTCTGATACTACATAATGATCATAGTTATCGCCTGATCCGAAGGCACCTAAGAGCATAGCCGGATCTTCACCGCCATGGTTGATCATGAACGACATCGGAATGATATCATTTTTCCCCTCTGGCTTCTTTTCTTTAAACGCAATTAAGACTTTTTCTAACTCATCAGTAGTTGTCGGCATTTTTAAACCTAACTCATCTAACCATTTCTTATTAATCCAAGGTATGTCATCTAACGCTTGAATCGCTTCTTTCCCACTGCCAAGTTCCTCTATCCATGGGAAGGAATAGATATGTCCATCCGAAGCAGTGATTAATTTTTTATATTCCGGACGAGTATCTAGAACTTTCGTGAAATTTGGCATATATTTATCAATTAGTGTTTCTACAGGGACAATAACTCCTTGTTTGGCGTATCTCAGAATATCATTATCACTTAAGCCAGCATGAAAAACGGCATCCGGCAGGTCGCCGCTAGCAAGCTCCAAGTTTCTTTTATCTCCAAATTGTTCCCAAGGATAATTCGTCCAATCGATATGAACATTTGTATCTTTTCCTACTCTTTTCCAAATTAATTTATCATTTGGATCCTTTGGCGCAATTGGTGAACTTTGTGTTAAAAATTTAAGTGTCACCTTTTTATCTAATGGAAAATTGATATTTTTCAGTTCATACTTTGGTGATGAATTGGCCCCATCTGCCTCTTTTTTCGAACTGGCGGAATTCGAACAACCTGAAGCTAGTAAACTTGTAACGAGCGCTGCTGTTATTAAAAAACTCATCTTTTTCTTTTTCTTCATGATCTTTCACCCCATTTAATAGTTTAAAATTAATTTTTTAACCCTTTATTGAACCCACCATTACTCCTTTTTCAAAGTACTTTTGGAAGAATGGATATATTATTATTAGCGGCAAACTGGAGATGACAATACTTGAATACTTGACCATTTCCGCAATTTGCTGCAGCTGGGCTGTGTTTTGTGCGTCTTGAATCATGCCAGGTCTAGGCTGCATTTGAACAAGAATTGATCGAAGGACAATTTGTAAAGGCTGTAAATTCTCGCTTTTTAAATAAATCATGGCATCAAAATAAGAATTCCACTGTGCGACAAATTGATATAACACTAATACAGCTATGATTGGTTTACTTAGTGGAAGCAATATTTTAAAGAAAAACTGGATTTCTGATGTACCGTCAACAATAGCGGCTTCTCGTAATTCATCTGGGATGCCTTGAAAGTAGGCTCTTGCTAAAATAATGTTCCATACATTTACAGCACCTGGTAATAAAATGGCCCAAATCGTATCCAGCATATTTAAATTTTTGACTAGCAGATACGTTGGGATTAATCCCCCGCCAAAAAACATCGTTATAATAAAGAGAGTCATCATCAATTTTCTGCCGACAAAATCCTTCCTTGATAATGGATAAGCGGCGAATAACGTGATTGTAACTGAAATAATCGAAAAAGCAGTGGAGTAAAAAAGTGAATTCCTAAAACCTATTAATAGTGATCCATCTTTAAATACTCGTAAGTATCCCTGAAGTGTCCATTTGGATGGATTAAGGGTAATCCCACTGTTTAACAAAGTTGCTGGATTTGTAAACGATGCCAAAATGACATAAATTAATGGGATTAAAATAGCAAATACGATTATGGTCAGGATAATCCCGTTTGTTGTTAAGATGGCTTTATCAGCCCTCGTTTGATCCTTAAACATTCCTCTCACCTCCATCTAGTAGATTTATATACCTTCTCCTTCGTTTAACCGTTTTACGATTTGGTTAACGCTGATTAGTAAAATGACATTAATCACGGCGTTGAAAAGCCCAATTGCTGTTGAGTAACCATAGTCCCCCATCTGCAAGCCAATTTTATAAACATAGGTTGGCAATATTTCAGATGTAGGAAGGTTCATTGATGTTTGCAATAAATACGCTTTTTCAAACCCAAGGCTCATGATGTTTCCGGCAGCTAAAATAAATTGAATCACCATAATCGGTTTAATCGTTGGCAAATCGATATGACGTATTTGCTTCAATATATTAGCTCCATCTATTTTTGCAGCATCAATTAAGTCTTGGCTTACATTGGAAAGTGCTGCTAAATAAACAATCGAGGCCCAACCTGCAAATTGCCAAATATCACTTATAATATAGATCGACCTAAAATAACTAGGTTCTGTCATGAAAGAGATACTGTCTCCACCCAAAAAAGTGATGAATCGATTAACAGGCCCAACCGGTGATAGGAAAATAAAAACGATTCCAACTACCACAACGACTGAAATAAAATTTGGAGCATATAAGACTAATTGAATATTTTTCTTAATGGACACTCTTTTAATTCGATGAATCATAAGTGCTAGAATAATAGGTACAGGAAAGCCAATTATTAATCCAAAGGCACTTAATTTTAGGGTGTTCTTTAAGAGATCCATAAAATCTGGGGTGCTCATAAACTTCTCGAAATTCTTCCATCCAATCCACGGACTACCCATAATTCCTTGTAGTGGATTAAAATCTTTGAAGGCAATTATGGCTCCGTACATGGGTACGTATTTAAAAATAATAAGCAGGATTAAGGCTGGAAGAACAAGGAGATATAATTGATAATTGGTCTTCATATACTTTAAATTCCTCGACATTTTGGTGCCCACTTCTGCTTTCCTTACTTCGTTTGAAACATTCTCTACCTTTTGGTATATCTGTTCCACAATTGCTTCCTCCTCTCAGGGGTATTTTCTTCTTCTGACTTTACTTTAACAAAATGACTCCTATGAATATTTCAATATTTTCGGTTTAAGGTATTTAATATTTTCGGCACTTTGAAATCGGTTACATTTGAATAAATAATAAAAAACCTCTAGTTTTGAACTAGAGGATACTTTTTATGGATTCTGTATTTGTTTTAAACTAGTGTTAATTTTCTCCACCGCTTCCTTTGCAGAAGCCCCTACATCATTTCCGCCAAGTCCAACTTCTTCAAATAAGGTCTTTAGGGCGTCGCTGATCACAGGATAAGCCGGGGTAACCGGGCGGTTTTTAGAAAATTTTTGCGCTTGTTGCAAAAAGATATTTTTAGGATATTGATTAAATTCAGGAAAGTCTTTAGCAACAGAGTACCTAGCAGGTATATCACCCGTTTCCTTCACATACATTTTTATCCCTTCATAACTTGTAACATACTTGATAAACTCCCAAGCTTCGGTTGAGTTTTTAGTTTTGGAGGAGATACCGAGAGCCCAGCCTCCATTTGGAACAACTTGGTACTTCTCTTTTGGCAAAGGGGCAATCCCAAAATCTTCGCCTAATTTAAATTTGGAATTATTCTCCAGATCCTTCAATGTCCAAGATCCAAGAACAGTCATCGCAAGCTTCCCTGATATAAATGGGTCTGGCGGTAATTCAAAACCGGCCACTTTATTTTTATAGTATAAATCTTGATAAAATTGCAGGGCTTTTAAAGCCTCTTTTGAATCCAAATACCCGCTTGCAGTTGTTCCATCTGGACTTAGCACGTCCGCTCCAAACTGCCAAAGGAGAGGCATTTTAAAATAAGCAGGAGACTCGCCATCATTAAAGCCCTGTGCTGGATCAATACCATATACTCCCTTTTCAGGATGAGTTAGTTTTTTGGCAATCTGCAGCACTTCCTCCCATGTCATTGGCTTATTGGGATTGCCTGAAGGAAGAGGTATGCCTGCATTTTTAAAAAGCCGCTTATTATAAAATAATGCAATACTAGATTCAACGAGAGGAGCCAAGTAAATAGCACCCTGAAAACTCATTCCTTTTAATGTCGATTCAGGGATATCCTCAATATGTCCCTCTTTTCTCATATATGAACCGAGTGATAATAAGGAACCTGTATTGGCATAAAGAGCCAAGGTCGGGCTGTCAATTGTCAGCACATCCGGAGGGTTTCCAGTGGCCAACTCAGTTCTCAGTCTGATTTCATAATCACTATAAGGATAAGATTTCATATGAACTTTAATACCAGGATGAGCCGCTTCAAAAGAAGAAACTAATTTTTCATATGCTTTATTTTCTGCTGCGTTTCCATTATTGCGCCAGAAGGTTAGCACGATTGGGTTTGTTTTATTTCGTTTTTCAATATTTTCTGATTTACTGCTAGAGAATGTATCAAAAAAAGATAGCGCATACAAGGAACTACTTATAAGTAAAATAGCAAAAATAATCAAAGATAACCATTTTTTCATCTACATTCCCTCACCTTCCTGCTTAAAAAAATCAAACTTATGAATCTATAGAGTTTCGGAACTCAACAGGGGTTTGTCCAAAATACTTTTTAAAAACGGTACTAAAATACCCTGAGTTAGAAAAGCCAGTCAGGTTTGCCACATCAATGATTTTAAGCTCTTTATCTTTAAGGAACTGCCTAGCCTTCTGTAGTCTTAATTGGACAAGATAATCGCTGAAATTTTGTCCAACAGTCTGTTTAAACGTTTCGGATAAATGTGCACTATTGATATGGAAGAGTTCCGATAGCATGGAAAGGGAAATTTCATTTGCGTAATGCTGTTCCAAATATTGCTGAACACTTGCTACGATCACTTTTCCGTTTGAAAAACGCGCTACATGGACCTTCTCGATAATTAGCTTCGCTAATTGAAGAAGATGCTCGATTACTTTAGTTTGCGAATTGAGTTCCCAAATGCTTTGCTGACAATTCCACATTACCTTTTGAAAATCGTTTGTTTCCATATTATATTTTCTTGCGAGTGAGCCTAACAAAAATAACACTCGATTAGCAGCGAAGGTAAAGGACATAATTGAGAGGTTTCGGTTCCCTTCCAATAAGAAGTATATATTCTCTTTAAATGCCTCGTAATTGACACTTTCAATTCCATTAGTTAACTTTCTTTCAAACTCAGGTGAAAACTCAAATACTTCTTCTTTTACATTCGACCCATCCAATACCTGTGATTGTGAGCCGAGTTGGCTTTGGCTCCATGCAAGTAAACTAGAGATATAACCTGTCTTAAAATTTGTAATTCCACAAATCACATTTCCAATTCCAACAACCGTTTCTAATTTCAAGAGTCTCTTAATCGTCTGTTGTATTTCTTTTACTAGCCTTGAAGGACTGTCCCTATTGTCGGAATCGAGAAGCTGTAAAAAGTGAATCATATTTGCATAACTAGGGTCATAAAACGAAAACGTTTGTGGATGATCTTTTGCAATTTCCTTACATAACATCTGAAAGGGAAGCCATAGTTCCTTTAATCGATTCGGATTGTATTCTTTCTCTCTTATTTCTACCGTAACAAATTGTACCTCTGCGTTTTCATTCACAAGATCTTCTAAATGCAATTGGCGCAATCTCTCTGTTACTATGTTTAGCTCTAGCCATTCCTCTTTTACAAGGTAGAGTAAATATTGCTCCTGAACTTCTTGAAGCTGAGAATGAACAAGCCTGCGCAATCGAGCTGATTCTGCTTGGATCCGCTTCTCTTCTTCCACTTCCTTACGAATCTTACACAATACCTCTACTAATTCATCAGGGGCAACGGGTTTCAACAAGTAGTCTTTTACCCCTTCTTTCAATGAACCTCTTACATATTCAAAATCAGAATAACCCGATAAAACAACTACCCTTACGTTCGGAAATTCTTGCTGACAACGTTTCGCTAATTCAATTCCATCCATAATCGGCATCCTCATATCCGTAATAACCACATCGATATTCAAATCCCGAAGCAATTCAAGCGCTTCTGCTCCATTAGACGCCTCCCCTGCAATTTGGAAGCCTTCTTCTTCCCAGTTCACTTTCATTCGTAAGCCTTTACGAATTTGAATCTCGTCATCTGTGATGATCACCTTCAACATGCCTATCACCCCGATCTGTATTGATACATAACGTAATCCGTGTGCCTGCATTCCTTTCAGATTCAATCGTATACGAGAAATTTGGACCATAGTAAAGTTTCAAGCGACTTAGTACATTCCTTAGTCCTATGCTGCTTCCTTTACTCATGAGGACACTATTTATATCATTCTTCGTTTCAACACTCATTAGATCGGAGATTACTTCTTCAGACATTCCGATCCCCTTATCTTTAATAACAATAAATACCAAATGATTACTTTGTTTGGTTTTAATAAAAATTTCTGCGGAGGTTTTTTCGATAAAACTATATTTCACTGCATTCTCGACGAGCGGCTGTAAAATAAATTTAATAATAGGAAGACTTCTTGTCTCTAAATCTTCTTCAATCTCAATTGATATAGCATCTTCATATCTTAGCTTTAATATTTCAGTGTAACTGTGGATATACTTTAACTCTTCTCCCAAATTTACTACATCACTGTGCGTGTTCAAGGAATATCTCATCATTCGGCCTAAGTGAACACTTACATCCATAACCTGTTTATTTTTTCCTTGCATTGCTAATCCACCAATAATTTCAAGCGTATTATTTAAAAAGTGTGGATTGATTTGTAATAATAAGGCTTTATATTCCGCATCTTTTTGGCGTAAATTTGCCTCATATTCGGTTTCAATTAAATTCTTCAACCGATCAATCGTCTGATTAAAAACTGTTATTAGGTAACCCACTTCGTTATTAGCTGATTTTATGGTCGGCATAAAGCGTTTGGCACCAGAAAAATCACCGTCTTCAATATACCTCATTGCTTTTGCCAATTTACCTAAAGGGCTAACAATATTCGAAGAAATCATATAAGAAGCTACAATCGTTATTAAAAACACGATTGCACTAGTTAACAGAAGGTTCCGTTGTAAACGCATTACCTTAGCGAATAATTCAGACTTGGTTACTTCACTAATTAAAATCCAATCGCCTACCCCTAACTTCTGATAAAAAACTAAATATGTTTCTCCATGATCTTCCGTTTCGATTAATCCCTTTTGATTTTTAGCATCGCTTAATTTAATTAAGTTTTGTTTCAAAACCATTTTAGGAGTTCCGATCTTTCCAGGCAGAATATTTTCGCCATTATGATTGATCAAATAAGCATGCCCGTTTTTTCCAATCTTGGTTTTATTCAACGATGTTTCAAGCAATTCTGAAGGAAAATTCACCTTAATCATTCCATATGATACAAATGTATTCATATCGAAGAGGGGTAAAATATAGCTATTAATGTTACCTTGAGTTGGCTGAAATGGATCAATATGCGACCTAATATATCGCTGTTTATTTTGAGAATAGTCTTTATACCAATCTACTTGATTTAAGTTTGAGAAATTCCCCCATGTCCCTGTCCCATCATTCAAAACAACTGAAATCGACATGCCATTTGAATTGTTTACCATCATCGACGATAACAGCATTTTGAGTTGATTCTTCTGTAGCAGCCTCTGTCCATCGGATATATGGGCATTCTTGCTTTCTAGTTTGATCCATTTTTGTGTCGTTTGGTTCACGAGTACCTGATTCCCTAAATCTTTCGCTTGCGTTGTGATGGAATCAATAAAAAGCGAATATTGGTCCATAGCCTCCACTGTCAGTTCCTGAGTCTGTTCCTCAATGATGGATGTAAACCATCTTGGTATAATAAAGGACAATATAATTAACGGGATTGTTAATAAACAAGTAAATACGATAAATAAACGATTACGTAAGGAAAAAAACATATCAGTCCCCCTGAAGGCTTAAGTAAGCCCTTACATCATTATGCATTTTTTCTAATCTAGTAGTATTATTAATTCAATTTAACATATCCTTTCTCACCATAACATTGTAATTTAATAGGCTGCCTTCTACTACTAGTAATTTAGTTAAATATTCTCCCTGACGTGATGGTGTCGCAAAGACACCAGCCTTGATTTTATTTCCAACATGACTCATATTAGATAATTCCTCCTAGAATGTTAGTTTTGGTTTTAGTCCAGCTGCTTAGATTTCGCTTTTCAAGAAATTCCTCGTAAGGATGCTGGCAGGGACATCCAACAACGTGTTAAGAACCGATTCGACAGTAAAAGGTTAAAAATCCTGTTAAAAGAGCTTGAGGAACGTGGATTCATTAACACGTTCTTTGAAAAGGACTTTGGGAAACCCAAACAATATTTAATGGTAAATCCTTTTTTGCTAAAAACCTCCCCCAATACCCCCAAACGGAATGAAGCGTTGGTGTAGCAAGCTTTTGAACAAAAACGAGCAGCCTCCTATCTTTCCCAATTATCCCCTTTCGAACGGGGATAGCGGGGAAGGCATGGGGATAGTATTCTTCCATGGATGACAGCCGCGGGATCACACTTTAAGCGAAATGGGGCAAATGGGGACAATTTTATTAAATTATAAATCAGTGCTAGAAACATTTTAAACAATTTGAGAGATATATCATGACAAAAACATCTGAACTGCCGGAAGTGTTGGAAGTAAAGGATCTGCAAGATTTCCTAGGTATCGGCCGAAGCCAAGCCTATCAATTAGTCAAATCGAACTCATTCCATACCGTAAGGGTTGGAAAATGAATTCTGGTTTCAAAAAAATCATTTTTGGAATGGTTTGAAGGCAACCATTTAACGGCATAACATTTGCTTTTGATAAAAAAACAGAAGGACACTAAGTGATATTTTGCCACAAGTTACCCGATTGTTTTATGATAACAGTAGGTGCAAATGCTTGGTGTCCAGCTTTATTTGGAGGAAAAATAATGGCTGGGCTGGTTATCCTAAGAAAGATAAGAATGGAACATATTATTTTGTTTTGGAGGCTGGGACAGACTCGAATGGCAATCGGAAGAGAATTAAAAGACGTGGCTTTAAAAAAATCAGCGAGGCAAAAGCAGCCATGGCCGAATTAATGCTCGAAATACAAAGAGGCAACTTGGCAGTTGAAAAAAAGTTGTTGTTAGGGGATTATTTGGAATACTGGCTGGAAAACTACGCTAAGACGAATCTTAAGCCTAAACCGCTTGCTGAATACGAGAAAATCATCAAAACCCATCTTCACCCTTCTTTAGGTCACATCTCATTAAGAGACTTAAAACCTATAGAGCTGCAAAACTACTATAAGGTAAAATTACAAACATTTTCAGCACAAACGGTCATGCACCATCACCGCGTTTTGTCAAAGGCCCTAAATGATGCGATTGATTGGGAATTCATCAACAAAAACGTGACCAAAGGAGCTAAGCCTCCAAAACCGGTTAAGCCAGAAATGAAAACACTAAGTGCAGAACAGCTCAATGAATTGTTGAAAATGGCAAAGGAAAAAACCCCGGTATACTTCCCAGTGATTTATGCAGCTGCCCATACCGGAATGCAAAAAAGCGAGTTAATTGGACTCTCTTGGGAAAATGTTGATTTTACAACAGGTAAGGTTTATATCCGCCAAACCATTACAGAAGCAAACGGGAAATATTTCTTTAATAAAATTCCCAAGAACGAGAAACCCAGAGGTATAAGGTTAACCTCGGAATTGTTCAAGCTTCTGCTAAAACTGAAGGATGAACACGACCATCGAGAAAAAATCCTTGGAGATTCCTTTAACCCTCATCGCTTAGTCTTTTGCAATACTAAAGGGAATATCATGGCTCCAACTGAAATTACCAGAGCGCTGAAAAGGTGTTTAAAAGCGGCGAACCTTCCAGACATTCGGTTTCATGACCTAAGGCATTCACATGCAACGATACTACTGAAGGAAAATGTGCATCCGAAGATAGTCAGTGCCCGTTTAGGCCACTCCAAAATTAATGTGACTATGGATCTTTATTCGCACCTGACAGATTCAATTGAAGGGATAGCCGTCGACCATTTAAATGGGTTGCTTGAGTAGTATTTGGGCACCAAAAACACAAATGGCACCATTTTGGGCACCACCTATAAAAAAAGACCGATTGCACTCGGTCTCCTGCTTTATAATTATTAGTGAAAAGCTTTGGAATGATTGGGTTGGCGGGACTGCGTGGGAATCGAACCCACCTGACCTGGCACGCAGGTCACAAGCGGTTTTGAAGACCGTGGAGGACACCAGTACCCCATTCAGCCCCGTGTATGAGAACATATTTATTATACTAATAAAACAGCCTGTCTATCAATAGATTTCACTTAATTGCCAATAATAGACGATTGCTTGTCTAATATAGTGAAAACAGTCTATAATAAAGTGAAATTATTTTTTGTAGGTGAAAAGAATGCAGCAGCTGCACGGTTGGTTTTTATGGTTTATATTATTTTGGGTTCTTTTTCTGGTTGGATCATTTGGAATCGGCGGTTTCTTTATGTTCAGGAAGTTCTTGAAAAAGCTGCCAAAGCAGGATGGAAAGTCTGTTATGGACTGGGAAGAGCATTTTGTGAATAAATCCCTCCATTTGTGGCATGACGAAGAAAAAGTCCTGCTTAATGATTTAGTTAGCCCCGTCCCTGAATTATTCCGTGATGTGGCAAAACATAAAATTGCTGGTAAGATCGGTGAGTTAGCCCTAAAAGAGAACGCTTCACGCATAACTGAGGATCTGGTTATCCGCGGCTATATACTAGCTACACCAAAGCGCGATCACAAATTCTTGCGTAAAAAGCTAAACGAAAACAAAATTAGCGTTGCTCCATTTGAACATTTATTTTAAAACTGACAGGCTGCCCTGGCAGTTTTTTATTTTACCTTAAAACAAAAGCACCTGATAACAGGTGCTTAAGCTTTTCTTCCACTGTGAAGCTCCCTATAGAGCTTCTGATAATTCTTATACATCGCTATACGCCAAGGTACGATCATGCTGAATGCCAGCAGGAAGAACATGCCACTGAGCTGGGTAACATCAATTTCCGAGCTCAAAATTGTTTTTAGAACAATCCTGATGATAAGCAAGCCAATCAGGATAAACACAAAGGCTTTAGAGCGTTTTAGATAAATGTCGTTATCTTTGATTTCAAATGTAGACGTTTTAATTAGAAAAATAGAAAAAAACATTCCCACTGCAACGGCCTCGAGGATTTCCATTCCTGTCAGTCTGAAAGGCGGATAAAGATACATCAGGGCCCCTGTGCTCATAAAAAACGGAGGAAGAATTATTTTCCTTGCTGAAGCCGGTTTTTTCGCAGCTTTCAGTCTCACAAACATAACAGCTACAGCCATTAAGGCAGCACCAATCGAAGAAGCTATTACTGCGTTGCTCAAATCGATCATCCCTATCAAAATAATTTTAACAGCAACTATAATCACTGTATTTAACTGGTTTCACTCTATTTTATATCATACATTCTATCCTAAGTAATGATATTTTTCACTGAAAGAAATAAAAAAGCCTAAAATGGCTTTTTATTTCAGCACCCTATTTATGGCGTCCAGTACCCGGCCTTCGTCAAAAGGCTTTACAACAAAGTCCTTTGCACCGGTTTCAATCGCTTCGACCACCATTTTTTGCTGGCCCATGGCTGAGCACATGATGATTTTTGCTTCCGGGTCGCCCTGTTTAATTTGTCTTACTGCCTCAAGGCCACTCATCTCCGGCATGGTTACATCCATTGTGACAAGGTCAGGTTTTAACTCTTCGTAAAGTTTTACTGCCTCGCTGCCGTTTTCAGCCTCTCCCACTACATCATGGTTTGCTTTTATTAGAATATTCGTCAGCGTCATTCTCATAAATTTTGCATCGTCTACTATTAATATCCTTGCCAATGCTGTTACCCCCCTGGCATACCGGATTAAATCCCGAAGCCATCTTTCAATCTATTAATTTCAGCATTTTTTAGAACCATATCCATTAATATATCGGATTAACAGAATAATTTCAATTTATTGCTTCGCCATTCTCCACAGGTTTTTTAGAAGCCTGTAAATCCGCCAAAAAGACTCTGGAAGGCAATAATAATTTTAGTCAGCCAGTTAAAGAACAGCATGATTCCCATTACGATCATAATATAGCCGCCGACCATCATGATTTTCGCGCTGTTGCGGCGAATCCATTTCATACGGCCGATAAAGAATGAAAGGATGAAGAACGGGATGGCAAATCCCAAAATATAACCGCTCATATAAAGCATGCTTGAGCCCGGATTGGTTGCGGAAAGGGATAGAACGGCCCCAAGAATCGGACCTGTACAAGGCGTCCAGCCGGCTGCAAAGGCCATACCGATCAGGATGGATCCGATAAATCCGGAAGGACGGTGCTTGAATTCAAGCCGGCGGTCCTTCATAAGAAATTCTGGTTTAAATACGCCAACCACTATTAATCCGAATAAGACCATAAAGATGGCACCAAGCTGGCGGATTAAATCCTGATAGTTATAGAAAAAGCGTCCCAGAAGAGAGGTTGTAAATCCTAGAGCAACAAAAATAATGGAAAACCCGATCAGGAAAAAGACCGTATGCAAAATACTTCTTTTTTGAAGCATGGCATTTTCTGTTTTCAGCTCCCCTACTGACATCCCTGTTATGTAAGAAAGAAACGCTGGATACAGGGGAAGACAGCATGGTGAGATAAAGCTTAAAAATCCGGCACCAAGCGCCAGGAAGAAATTCACATCCGTATGCATATCAAACAACTCCTTTGTTCACTGTCTCCATTCTAACAAAATTTACGCCAAGTTGTTAATGTCTGATTTGAAACTTTTGTGTCCCGCAGTTAATTACTTAGTTAATAATGCCCTATACAAAATATGGGTTCTGTGATTGGATATTTATTTACATATATCTTTTGAATTGGTTACCAATATCAGGTATACTAGTAAAGGCTTGAAAATGGATTTCAACTAGACTCCATTTTAATAGATTGCAGAAAGGAACTTTGGCCGTGTTAAAACAGGATTTGCTAGAGATTATCGAAAAAAAGCGGTCAGAATTAATTCTGATAGCGACCAAAAACGGTTTGAGTTCCTCCATCGCCATCAAGTACAGCCAGGAGCTTGACCACCTTTTGAATGAGTACGACAAAAGGTACATTAAAAAAGTCCAAGTGCAGCATTTCTAAAAAATTAAAGTAAGACAATTTCATATGATAATTGAGAAAAAAGCCTGGGGGACGCCCCAGGCTTTCTTAATGTACTATTTATTAATTCACTACATCCTCCAGCCGTTCAACAGAACCGTTTTGCAGCAGGAACATTTTATGATATAGCCCTCTTAACGCAAGGAGCTCCTGATGGGTTCCTCTCTCTACAATCTCACCGTGGTGTAAGACAAGAATTAAGTCCGCATCCTGGATGGTGGACAAACGGTGCGCAATCGCAATCGTTGTCCTTCCCTTCCTCATTTTTTCAAGGGCTGTCTGAATGGCTTCTTCTGTCTCAGTATCAATATTGGCAGTCGCCTCATCCAAAACGAGAATCTTAGGATTGGCTGCCATCGTTCTCGCAAATGCTACCAGCTGACGCTGGCCGCTTGAAAAAGTGGAACCTCGCTCGACTACTTTATGATCGTAGGAATCCTCCAGTTTTTCGATAAAAGCATCCGCCTGAACGAATCTCGCAGCCTCCCTTACCTCTTCCTCTGTTATCGATTGATCATGGAGGCGAATATTGTCTTTGACCGTTCCATAGAAGAGGAACGGATCCTGAAGAACCAGCCCCATTTTTTCTCTTAATTCATCCTTTGCATAGCCCTGGATAGGAACCCCGTCGATTAAAATCTTTCCGCGCTCGAATTCATAAAAGCGCATCAGCAGATTGATAATCGAACTTTTGCCGCTGCCTGTATGGCCTACGAGGGCCACGGTTTCACCAGGATTCGCAGTAAAGGAGATATTTTTCAAAACATCCCTTTTACCATCATAGGAAAAAGAAAGATTCTGAAACTCTATTTTTCCCTGCCCGATTTGTACTGGCTGGTCTATGATTTGAGCTGGCGCAAGTGTGGTATCATCCAAAAGCTTAAACACCCTTGAACCTGCTACAATCGCCTGCTGAAAAAGAGATAGACGCATCATCATCTGATTAACCGGCTCGAAAAAGCGGTCCAGGTAATTGATAAACGCGTACAGCACCCCTATTTGAACAGAGGCAGTGAAAGACGTAATACCAAAAAAGCTTAATACCATAATCAGCCCGAAGGTATAAATCAGGTCGATTGCCGGCCTTAGCAGCAGTCCGTCAATTTTAATATTTTTCATTCCGGCATTGTAATGCTGGTTATTAATATCTTCGAATTCGTTTCTTAGCCTTTTCTCCTGGCGGAATACCTGGATTATGGACATTCCCATCAAAGATTCGCTAAGCTTGGCATTCAGCTGACTGAGTCTTTCCCGCATATCGAGATAGTACTTGGAACTGTATTTCCGGTACATGGCCATGACCAAGATAATAATAGGAATAAACACGACACACAGAAGCGCCATTTTTACATTCAGGATGAACATGGCAATTAATATACCTGTTAGCAAAAATCCGCTTTGAATAAAGGTTGCCAGTACGGTTACGAACATATCCTTAATCGCTTCGGTATCATTTGTTACCCTTGAGACGATACTTCCTGCCGGCGTCCGATCAAAATATTTAAGACCGAGTGCCTGAACCTTAGAAAACACGTCTATTCGCAGCTGCTGGATAATAAACAGCGCCAGCTCTTGAAATTTTACGAGCTGGAAATAAAGGATGACCATTTTCACCACTTGTATTCCCATATAAGCGATTCCCAGCATCAGCAATGGCTTGTATACAAGGTTGCCCGGTGTAAGGTAATCGTCAATAAAAATTTTAACGAGATATGGGCCAACAATATCACCAAGTGTCGTGATCAAAAGGAATGTAAACGCGAGAATAAGATCTTTTTTGTACGGTTTTGTATAGGATAGCAGCCGAAAAAGGATTTTCCTTTGATCTTTTTCGGTCAGCATTTCTGTTTTTTCCATTTTAGTGCCCTCCATGCTCTACCAGTTCTTCTAGCTGCTGCCTTAAATACATTTCCTTGTACCAGCCACCGGCAATCATCAATTCCTCATGCGTTCCTCGCTCCGTTATCTTTCCTTCATCCATTACAATAATCAAATTAGCATGCTGGATGGCACTTAGGCGGTGAGAGGTAATGATGGTTGTTTTGCCTGCACGATTTGCTTTAAGGGCAGATAGAATGGCTTCTTCTGTTTTAGCATCAACTGCTGATAATGAGTCATCCAAAATCAGTACCTCAGCATTCATTAGAAGTGCACGGGCAATCGAGATCCGCTGCTTTTGTCCCCCTGAAAGAGATACTCCACGCTCACCGACAACTGTTTTATAGCCATCCGTAAATTGAGTAATATCATCATGGATATTCGAAAGGCTTGCCGCTTTTTCAACCTCTGAAAAAGGAACAGTTGGATCGGTAAAGGCAATGTTTTCAGCAATCGTCGCTGAAAATAGAAAATGATCCTGTGGGACATAGCCAATCGCTTCCCGCAGCTTTTCATGCTTATAATCCCTTATATTTTTATCGCCAAAAACGATTTGGCCATTGGTTATATCAAATTCTCGAATGAGGAGCTTTAATAGAGTCGTTTTCCCTGAGCCTGTTTTGCCGACTATTCCTAGTGTCTCTCCCTGCATCAGTTCAAAATGGGTATCTCTTAGAACCGGTTCATTTTCACCTGGATAGGTAAACTCTTCTATATTATATTGGATGACGCCACTTGGAACTTCATCCGTTAAGCCTTCCTTATCCTCAATATCGACCTTTTCAGCCAGCAATGCGGCAACGCGGTCATAGGAAGCCCGGCCGCGCTCGACAATATTAAAAAGCCATCCGAAAGCGAGCATTGGCCAAATAAGCAATCCAAGATAAGTTGTAAAAGAAATCAGCTGGCCAATTGTCAGGTCTCCATTGTTAACATACTTAGCTCCAAACGCAATTGATAGAAAGAAGGAGATAGCGACAATGATTGAAATCGTTGGGTCGTATAAAGAATCTATTTTTGCCACAACAATATTCTTCTTTACAACATCCTCAGACTGCCTGCGGAAATCTTCTATATCTTCCTTTTCCTGTCCAAACGTTTTAATGACTTTAATACCGGTGATGCTCTCCTGAGTTTTATCATTTAAGTCAGAGAAAGCTTCCTGTGCTTTATGGAAGGTGCGGTGCAGCATGGTTCCAAACCAGCTTGTCAAAAACGCCATAACCGGCATAGGAATTAGGCAAATTAATGTTAGCTTCCAGCTGACCGTAAAAGCCATCGCCAGAATAACAAATCCGCCTGTTGATAAGGAGTCTACAAGCGTTAGAACCCCAGCCCCAGCTGTCTGCTGTATTGCCGAAATGTCATTAGTGGCATGTGCCATGAGGTCGCCAATTCTCCTTTTCTGGTAAAATGCCGGCGACATCGTCGTAAAATGCTGATAAAGCTTATTTCTCAGCTGCTTGGAAAGCTTTACAGCCGACCCAAATATCATGATTCTCCAATAATATCTAAGAGTGTACATGCCAATTCCTGCTCCAGCCAGAACAAGAATCCATTGAATGAGAATCCCTTTTGTCAGGGTTCCCTCTTTGATTTCGTCTGCCATGATTCCTATTACTTTTGGAGGAACCAGCTGCAGCAATGCTACTAACAAAAGCAGAAAAACCCCTGAAATATAAGCTTTTTTCTCTTGTTGAAAAAACCATTTTAAATCTAAAAATATTTTCATATAACGCCTCCGTAACCCCCTGAGAAGATTTGTTTCTGTGTATTTATTTCGGAAAACTAAGGAAAAAAACTCCATATTGCCGAATTTTAATTTTATCAAATATTTTCACAATAATAAAGATTAAAAAAATATTTCTTCCCAATGAAAAAAGCACCCATAATCATATGAGTGCTTGTCCGATTCGCTAATCAGAATTTCTTCTATAAATTCTGAACGAATAAGTGCAAGAAAGGCTCTGCTGTCGGCTATAAGCGAAGCAATTGCCAAGTTACTTTATTTCGTTTGTTTGTTCATTGCTGCCATCATTTGATTGATCTTCTTCTGGGATGGTTTCATACCCATTTGCATCATCATCATTTTAAGCATTTGTTCATTGATTGGCGGATTTTTCTTCAAGTAGGTCATCATGTATCTACGTGCAATGAAAAATCCTAGTGCTATACCGACTACTAGAGCCAGGACACCAACTAGAATGTTAATTCCCATTTAAATTTCCTCCTTCATGTTGTCTAACATACAGTGTACTAAACAAAGCTCAATTATACAATATCCGCCTTTATTTAGACAAATTTTCTTTCCTTTATAGGCTTAAGCCACCCAAACCGGCTTTTCTCCAGATCGATGGCTAAAAAAGAAGTTTCACATTTCCGCAGCACTTCAAAAAAGACCGTTTCGGCTTCATAGCTGCCAGAACCTTCAACATATATTGCCTCTCCACGGACTTCCAATGTTGCCCTGCTTAGCTTTCCGCTTATTTCTATGGAATATGTGCCATTTTCTGCACTAAATCCTTTATCATTTCCAAGTTTTTTTTGAATCATCTGGTGAACGCGCAGTACCGGTATCGGCTTGGTAATGAACTTAATTTGTTTATCGATTATATACTTTAACTCGCCCTTTGAAAATTCACTTTCCCTGAACAATTGAAAAAACATGCGCTCTCTTCCGAAGTAATGTGCAGCAAATTCATCTTCTATTAAATATAGCCGATACTTTCTCACCACAATCTCTCCTTCGCCAGGCAACTCTATTTTCTTCATTATAAAAAAAAACTAGTAAAAATTTTGTCTTAAGGCGGCGAAAAATATGTCGAATTCATAATTTTCAACTATTTATTTTATTATAGCGGACATTTCCAAAACTTGTCACGTGAGATGGCAGAGGTCTCCTCAAATAGTCAACTGTATTTTACAAAAAGAACCGCTCCCTTTTCGCGGACGAATTGTCAAGCTTGGCAGTTCGTTCTTCCGCTGGAGTGTCCCTCAAAATTTTCCAACTTAAATGTTTTGGCGCATGAGAGATAAACTTCCACGCGTTAAACCTTGAATTTGGCGCATAGCAGAGACATTTCCGCGCGTTAACTATTGAATTTGGCGCATAGCAGAGATATTTCCGCACGTTACTATCTTTTCTAAGAACACAAAACAAAAAAAGCTGTTTCAAAAACCACCATATCGGCAGTCTCTGAAACAGCTTAAAAGTATTATTTATTTAGTAAAGCTTTTACACGTGCTACTACATTTTCAGTTGTAAATCCGTATTCTGCCATTACTTTTTCACCAGGAGCAGAAGCACCGAAGGTATCGATACCCAATACTTCGCCTTCGTCGCCTGTGTACTTGTGCCAGCCAAATGAAGAACCCATTTCGATTCCAAGGCGTTTCTTCACTGTTTTAGGAATAACAGATTCTTTATATTCCTTGGACTGAGCTTCAAAGCGATCCCATGAAGGCATGCTGACAACTGCTACATCAATACCTTCTTTTGAAAGTACTGCTTGAGCTTCTACTGCAAGACCAACTTCAGATCCAGTAGCAAGCAATAACGCATCTGCCGTTTCTTTAGAAGCAGGTGAGATTACATAAGCTCCTTTGGAAACTCCTTCATAAGCATTCTTGTCAGTATCCTTGATCGTTGGAAGGTTTTGACGAGTTAATACAAGCGCAGTTGGCTTGTTTTCAGACTCAATAGAAAGCTTCCAAGCAGCAGCTGTTTCATTTCCATCTGCAGGACGAATGATTGAAAGATTTGGCATAGCTCTTAAAGCAGCCAGTTGTTCAACTGGTTCATGTGTTGGGCCGTCTTCACCAACAGCAATACTGTCGTGTGTGAACACGTATGTTACTGGAAGTCCCATTAATGCAGCAAGGCGGATTGCCGGACGCAGGTAGTCAGAGAATACAAAGAATGTACCGCCGAATACCTTGATTCCGCCGTGTAGCGCCATACCATTGAGGGCTGCGCCCATGGCGAATTCACGCACACCAAACCAGATGTTTTTGCCTTCGAATGATCCTGGCAAGAAATCGGAAGATCCTTTAATCATGGTTTTATTGGAACCTGCAAGGTCTGCAGAACCACCAATAAAGGTTGGAAGATTTTTTGCAATGCCATTTAAAACTTCATGTGAAGATTGACGGCTTGCAACGGCCTTTCCTTCTTCGTATACAGGAATATCCTTGTCCCATCCCTGAGGAAGTTCATTTGCCATTGCTTTTTCAAGCTGGCTGCCGAGCTCAGGGAATGCGTTTTTATATTGAGCGAAAGAATCATTCCATTCTTTTTCTTTCTTCTCGCCATTTTCAACAATCATTTTTTTGAAGTGGGAATAAACTTCATCAGGAACATGGAAATCCTGTTCGAAAGTCCACTTATAAGCTTCCTTAGTAAGCTTCAGTTCATCTTCACCAAGTGGCGCGCCGTGAACACCTGAAGTACCAGCTCTGTTTGGTGAACCGTAACCAATGACGGTTTTAACCTCAATAATAGTTGGACGATCAAGATCACCTTTTGCTTCTTCAATTGCTTTTGCAACTTCGTCCAAATTATTTCCGTCTTCTACACGAACATATTGCCATCCGTAAGCAAGGAAACGATCTTTTACACTTTCAGAGAAAGCTTGTGATAATTCTCCATCTAGGGAGATATCATTTGAATCATAAAGCACAACCAGACGGCCAAGCTTTAAGTGGCCTGCAAGAGAAGCAGCTTCTGCTGAAACGCCTTCCATAAGGTCTCCGTCCCCACAAAGTGCATATGTAAAATGATTTACAAGTTCATAGTTTTCTTTGTTATAAACACTTGCCAGATGGCGTTCTGCCATTGCCATACCAACAGCCATAGCAATACCTTGTCCAAGAGGACCAGTGGTAGCTTCTACACCTTCAGTGTGATGGTATTCTGGGTGCCCTGGAGTTTTGCTTCCCCATTGGCGGAATTGTTTAATGTCTTCCATTGGCAGGTTATAACCTGATAAATGGAGCAAGCTGTATAAAAGCATGGAACCATGTCCTGCTGATAAAACAAAGCGGTCACGATTAAACCATTGTGGATTATTTGGATTGTGGTTCATAAAACGAGTCCACAGTGTGTATGCCATAGGAGCAGCTCCCATTGGCAAGCCTGGGTGTCCTGAGTTTGCTTTTTCGATAGCGTCAATTGAAAGTGTTCGAATAGACGTTACTGATAACTCATCAATAGTTTCAAACATAAATTACATCCTTTCTTTAACCCTTGGATATTGGTTACATCCTTATATTATAGGTCTAAAGCGATTAATACAACAAAAGTGAATGTTGTAAGCGCAGTCACTTTAAACCAAGGCTGTCCTGCTTGAATTTGAAGTTAAAATCTGTAAATTTCTAGTCAATAATGCATATTCCCTCTTTATCATGACACAAACAGAACAAGATTATGAAAATAAAAAAGGAGTACATTTCTGCACTCCTCTTCATTAATGAAGTTTTTGATTCCTTTTACGCTGCTTGAGTTTATCAGGTGTTACATCATTGCCTTCCGGGTCGATAATCTTTGTATTCGTTAAAGTATCCAGCATGGAGGAGCGAAAGGTCTGAAGATATTCTTTTCTAAGGGCGGACTGTTCCTTAGCCTCTGCTTCAGAAAGTGAACTTTCCTTCGCTTTTTTCGCTAACTCATTTATTCTTTTCATTTTCTCTTTTGAAAGCATGCTTGTCCCTTCTTTCTTGAGGTTTCTATTATTAGATCAACAAGATCAAATTATTTTTCTAAATATGACAACTGATTTTACTAAAAAAAAGACCCATTGGCAAGCCAAAGGGGTCTTTACGTTTTATATCAGTCCTCAGCATCTAGGTCCTCCATATGCTGCTGATATCTTCTATGTACGGTAGCTTTGGAAACCTGGTATCCAAAACCCCTAAGCGTGGCGGCAATCTCGGCAAAAGTAAGTCCATTTCTTTTCAAACGCACTATTTCGTCTATGGGCACTTCAATCTTATCCCTGCCGGCTCCCTCACCTTGGTTCTTTAAATTCCTCTGAGGTTTGAAGCCATTTTTCACTGCCCGTTTCATTCCTCGTTTGATTTTTATATTATGGAGCTTCCGCTGGTATTCTTCCACCATTCCAACAATTTTTAACACCATCGAATCAGATTCGGATAATTGCAGCTCTCCGTTATGATAGATGCTATAGAGTTTGATGCCTTCTTTTAAAATGCAATGAAGGAGGGCAATTTTTGCATTACCTCTCCCCAGCCTGGTTTCATCCTGTATTAATACTGCATGAATATCGGGTTTCCTTATTTCATCCAGCAGCTGAAGAATACCTTCCCTCTCCAGGTCATATCCGCTGGCCTGCTCCCTTATAATTTCTGCAATTTGAAATTGGTTTTGGCTGGCCAGTTGGGTTAATTCTTCCTCCTGCCTGATTAAGGAGGTTTCCTGTGTTTCCTTATCCGTGCTGACTCTGCAATATATAATGGCATTCATGAAGCAATCAGCCCGCTTTCTTTATATTGATTATTCCCCTGCTGCACTGGCAAGCTCACCAGTAGATAAGATTTCTTCTTTTACCGGAATAACAAGCTCCTGGCCAGGAATCAGCTTGTCCCCATTTACTTCATTATGAAGCTTTATCCAGCTTACAAAGCGATCCTTTGACATATTGTTTTCTTCTTTATATTGATCAGCAATCTTCCAGATTGAATCACCTTGAGAAACAGTGACTTTTATGTAATTGTTCTCGTCTGGAGAATCCAATGTAAATGATAGAACCAAAGCAGATAGACAGCTTAAACCTACAAGAATAATAGCATAGGAATACTTTTTCCACATTTTCTTCATCTCAAGCACCTCTATTAGAATATATGTTCGCATTTGTTGATTTGATTATAAACCGAACGTTTGTTTCACGTCAACAAAAATATTCGAACTTATGTTTGTATCAAAAATGGGAACATGTTATAATAAAATCAACATAAACCAGACGAGGTGCAATCTAAATGGCAAAATTATCAAAGCGGCAGCAGGATATCCTTGACTTTATCAAAGGGGAAGTTAGGAAAAAGGGCTATCCGCCATCCGTTCGTGAAATAGGCGAAGCAGTTGGACTAGCTTCCAGTTCTACAGTCCACGGCCACCTGGCCCGCCTGGAAAGCAAAGGGCTTATTCGCAGGGATCCTACTAAACCAAGAGCTATTGAAATATTGGAACTTGAAGAAAGTATGCATATACCCAGGGCAAGCGTAATTAATGTCCCAGTTGTCGGTAAGGTAACAGCTGGTCAGCCGATCACTGCTATTGAAAATATTGAAGAATACTTTCCCCTTCCTGAGCGGATCGCTCCAGCGAATGAGCATGTCTTCATGCTTGAGATTATGGGTAATAGTATGATAGAGGCCGGTATTCTCGATGGCGACTACGTTATTGTTAAACAGCAAAGCACTGCTAACAACGGTGATATCGTAATCGCTATGACCGAAGAAGATGAAGCAACCTGTAAGAGATTTTTCAAAGAAAAGGACTATATCCGATTACAGCCTGAAAACTCATCTATGGATCCGATTATTGTAAGAAATGCCTCAATTTTGGGTAAGGTTATTGGAGTTTATAGAGATATTCACTAGGAAGATAGACTTTATAGTAAAAACCGTGATTTTAAACGATTTAAGGCGAGGCAGTGCAAAATGCCCGCCTTTTTTGTTTAAAATTATTCTAATTTAACTGATTGGTATTTTTATACAGTTATTTAGAACTATTTAATTTTTTGGAAAATTCAGTATTTTAACTCATGTATAGGGTTTTCTTTTTCGATATAATGAACACACAACACGAATAGCCTTAGGTCACAAAAATATTTAGGCTTAAGGGAGTGTGAGGAGTTCATGTTTTTCAACATTGCTTTCTCCATCATATTAGGTGGCATGGTCGGTATCTGCAGTCATATGAGAAAGAACGGAAAGCTTGTAGTGCCTTATCGCACCAAGAAATTTTTGTACCCTGGTTTTCTACTGGAAATGTCCTTGGGTTCCCTCGCTTCAGTCCTCGTTATACTCTACGCGGAGCCAACCTCACCCGTACAGGTGGCCTTCCTCTCAATCCTGGCGGGTTATGGAGGTGATGCTGTCATTAGAAGATTTGATGTTTTAGGCTCAAATCATCACGGAAAATAGAGAGAAAACCGCAATAACTTCCCTTAACCGCCCAATTTAGCATTGGTCAAACTCACGGCTCACCTTTTATTCATAAGGTATAACTAACCCATAAATAAAAGAGGTGAGGAAATGCCCCCGTATATGTTTCCCGGATATCAGCCACATGGAAGCTGGCATCACGGTTATCCCCCATATGGTCACGGATATGGATACCATCATCATCATCAACCTTATTACCCATACCCACATCACTATCCTGTAGGATACCACCATGGCCCGTTCCATTATGGCGGCGGTTATCACCATCCTTATTAATTGAAATAGTTTAAAAGAAAAATTGAAAAGGATGCCCGCATCAAGGACATCCTTTTCTGTTTGGTTATACGAAGTAATCGAACATAGGATAACCCCTGGTTCGATTAAATCATGTTAATTTTTTTATCATCAGATAACAGCTATCTAATCGAATTTTATCAACTATTCTTTAGGAATAAACTTAATATGCAGGTCATTATTGATATCAATGGTATCTCCATCTTCCAATTCCAAATTGTTAAACTCAGGATTATACCATTTGCTATCGCCTACACCAAACATTTCATTTACTTTGCCTCCATCATCAACAATGAAGTTACCTTGACCGCTTACAGCTTTACAATCGTAAAGTCCCGCATCAATATCACGGCCAACGACATATTTACCAGCACCGAAAGTTTTAGTTTTTGCTGCCAGTGCTTGAGCTGCTGCTTCGGCGGCTGCTTTTTCTTCGGCTGCTTTCTTTGCTGCCTCCGCTTTTGCTGCTGCTTCTTTCTTTGCCTCTTCCTGTTTTTTCAGTTCAGCCGCTTTGATTTGCGCTTCTTTTTCCTTGTTTTCACGCTCTTGCTCACTCATTGCAAAAAAGGGAGCCGCTTCACTAACCTTATTAGAAAGCTCTTTATTATCTTTTGTAAGTCTATTAATTTTAGCTTTATTTGAACCAATTTCATCTTTCAATTCCGCATTCTTAGCATTAGCGGCCTTTACTTTGGAATTGGCATTATCCAGATCAGCACCAGAAGGACCAGTGTTAGCACCTATAATAAGAGCAATCAAGGCAGTTAAAATATACTTCCATCTTCTTTTTACAAAACCTAATACTTTATTTCCGCCTGTATTTCCTTTATTCAAATCGACCAACTCAACCCATCCCTTTTACATATAAATTTAATCCAAATGTAATTATAATGTTATTGACATAGAAATTGTCCCTTTTTCTAAAAAAAGAACTAGGGAATATTCCCCAGTTCCTTAAATGATTTTATCTAAATTGGAAACCAAATTACTCGGCGACTCGTATCCATGCTATGTTACAAAAGTTCAATGTTTACTTTATCGCAGGGAGTGCGTGATGGAGATATGGCCCGTGGGGGAGCAAGAATGAAGAATTATGTCGTTTTTTGTTTAAAATAAAGGGTTTCAAAATGGAGCGGAACTTGGTAAAATCAGTTGTGCGGATGTCTATTTATGTAAAAAGAGGTTGGATGATGGAAAACTTACTGATATTTTCTCCTTTTGAACTAAAGATTTATATCGAATACTTGAGAATTGATTTAATCGACAAAGGTCAGCAGCTCGGTTTAATTAACGAAGTAACCATTGAAGCCAGCCAGGAGCTGGATTATTTTATTTTTCAGTATCAATTGCTGACTGGATCGAGAAACATCCCGGTAGTATCGGCTGCTTCTTTTTAAAGTAATAGGGAAATACATATACCACCTTCCATTTCCCTCCCCAGCCCAATAACTTGTTCCTCTAGATTTCTCCCCTTTACCTATATTCTGAATAAAACCCGGAAGTTCATATTAGCCGGAGTGGCCCATAAAATACAGGATGTTCATATCTTTCTTTATTCGGGCATAACCGAATAAAGAAAGGCATTCTTAAACGAAGCCGGGCATTTAATAGAGAATCCGTGCATTTCCTTAATAAATTCGTGCATTTCCTCTGAAAAATCTTGCATTTCTTCGAGAAACTCGTGCATTTCTTTGATAAACCCGTGCATTTCTTCGATAAAGTGGGGTATTCTTTCTTCACCGAGAGGGTATAACCATCGAAAACATCCGTATTCTCCATAAATGTATTGAATATTAACCTAAAAAACTCTTTTTCAATAAAAAAGGTTTGTATTTTTCATCAAAAACATTATAAGGGCGTATCGCCAACTACCAAATACCCCTAAACATATGCCAAAAAGGCGTCCCAAAAGGAACGCCTCTCCAAACTTTTATTCCTCCTCACAAACAGCCCATACGGACAAGCAGCCGCCATTTACCGGGAATGTGGCACTGCCATCCTCCCCGATTGTAATTTTCTCCTCCCGTGAATGGGTGATATCAACCCACACTTCGCCAGCTCGTTCCTCGCCAACATTCATCGTTTTTTCACCATCATCACCATTTGATACTACAACCGCACAACCTGAGTTCTGTACGGCAGGGATTCCTTTCCGAACCCATCCAATGGTATTTGGATGATCAAAGTAATCGACCTGTTCTCCGTAGGCTTTAAACTGTCTTACATAGAGAAGCCTATCGATGATATCCTTCATTCCATCGCGAGGTTCAGGCCCTTTGATTCCGTAATAATCTCCATAAAAGACGCAAGGTAAGCCTTCCTGGCGCAGAAGAATGAGCGCATAGGCACTTGGTTTAAACCAGGGTTCAACCCAGGATTGAAGGGCTTCATACGGCTGTGAATCATGATTATCCACAAAGGTCACTGCATTAAGAGGATGTGATTTTACAAGAGTGTCATCAAAAAGCGTTGATAAATCAAACTCACGACCCTTTATAGATGCTTCGTGCAGCTTGTAATGCAGGGAAACATCAAATAAATCGATTTTAAATTCAATATTATCCAGGAAGTTGCGGCATGCCTCCAACTCAGAATTCCAGAACTCTCCTACAACGTAGAAATCTTTTCCACAATGAAGCATCATTTCTATAACAAATTGTCTAATAAAATCATGGTTTATGTGTTTAATAGCATCGAGGCGGTACCCGTCACAATGAGTTGAATCATAGAGCCATTTGCCCCATCTGGTCATTTCTTCCCTGACATCTTCCCGATTGTAGTCTATATTGGCAAACATCAAGTAATCATAGTTGCCAAATTCACTGTCGACATTTTCATTCCAATTTTTATCGTCACCGCAAATCCGGTAAACACCGACTCTTTCTGTTTTATTATCATAATCTGTTCCATTAAAATGCTCAAAGTTCCATTTAAAGGTTGAGTATTTATCACCTCTGCCCGGGAAATCGAATTTTGTCCATCCTTCGATGTCAAAGGGTGCTGAGATTTCCTTTGTTCGGTCATTAGGGTCCACTTCGATAACCTTAAATAACTCCGTGTCATCCGCTGCCGCTTTGTGGTTCATCACAATATCCATGCAAACCTTTATATTATTCATATGGCATTCATCAATAGCGGCCAAAAGCTCTTCTTTTGTTCCATACTTGGTTCTTACTGTTCCTTTTTGATCAAATTCGCCAAGATCATATAGGTCATAAACACCGTAACCAGTATCTTCTGCTGACTGGCCTTTTGTTGCAGGTGGAATCCAAATGGAGTCAATTCCTCTCATTTTTAATTCTGCGGCTGCTTCTTTGAGCCTGTTCCAATGGTTTCCGTCTGCCTCTACGTGCCATTCAAAAAACTGCATCATCGTCTGGTTCTTCATCGCTTTCCCCTTCTATCTATCAGCATTAGCGGTTAATTTTAAATTAGTAAACTGCTTGTCTAAAATTTACCCCTATCCACCGGCTCTCAACCTCTTTTTTAAAAATAAAAAAACCCCCAGCACCAAAGTGCGGAGGGTTCTGAAAATATCTTAGTACATGCTCATGTATTGCTCGCGTTCCCATGGGTGAACTTGAGTGCGGAACATATCCCATTCGATCTCTTTCGCTTCCACGAAGTGTTCGAAAATGTGTCCGCCAAGTGCTGAAACAATAACTTCGTTTTTCTTCAGCTCGTCAAGAGCTTGTGCAAGAGTGGCAGGAAGATCGACGATACCTTCTTCAACGCGCTCTTCTTTGTTCATTACATAGATGTTGCGGTCTACTGGAGCCGGAGGAGTAAGTTTGTTTTTGATGCCGTCAAGTCCAGCTTTTAATAGAACTGCCATCGCCAAATATGGATTCGCTGCAGGGTCAACGCTGCGCACTTCTACACGTGTGCTTAGGCCGCGTGATGCAGGAATACGGATAAGTGGTGAACGGTTTCTTGCAGACCAGGCAACATAACATGGAGCTTCGTATCCAGGAACGAGACGCTTATAAGAGTTTACAGTTGGGTTTGTGACAGCTGTAAAGCTTGGAGCGTGCTTAAGGATACCAGCGATGAATTGACGCGCATTTTCACTTAATTCTAGTTCGGAAGAAGTGTCATAGAATGCATTTTTGCCGCTTGTAAATAATGAAAGGTTACAGTGCATACCAGAACCGTTTACGCCAAACAATGGTTTTGGCATGAATGTTGCGTGCAATCCGTGCTTACGAGCGATTGTTTTTACAACAAGCTTGAAAGTTTGGATTTGGTCACATGCTGTTAAAGCATCTGCGTATTTAAAGTCGATTTCGTGCTGTCCAGGAGCTACCTCGTGGTGGGAAGCTTCGATTTCAAAGCCCATTTCCTCAAGCTCAAGAACGATGTCACGACGGCAGTTTTCACCAAGATCTGTTGGAGCAAGGTCAAAGTATCCGCCTTTATCGTTTAATTCAAGTGTTGGTTCCCCAGCAGGATCTAATTTAAACAGGAAGAATTCTGGCTCAGGTCCAAGGTTAAAGTTTGTGAATCCAAGTTCTTTCATTTCATCAAGGATTCGGCGCAGGTTATTACGTGGATCTCCTTCAAAAGGCTGGCCTTCCGGAGTATAGATATCACAAATCAAACGTGCTACTTTACCTTTTTCAGCTGTCCAAGGGAAGATTACGAATGTGTCAAGATCTGGATATAAAAGCATATCAGATTCTTCGATACGAACAAAACCTTCGATGGAAGAGCCGTCAAACATCATTTTATTATCAAGCGCCTTTTCAAGCTGACTTACCGGAATCTCCACGTTCTTGATGGTTCCAAGGATGTCAGTAAATTGAAGACGGATAAACTTTACATTTTCTTCTTTAGTTATTCTTTGAATATCTTCTCTTGAAAACTTCTTTGCCATTTCCTAAATTCCTCCTGTTAAAAAAGTAATAGAATAATTGCTTTGCTTCTATGTCATGTTTTCCCTATTGGAAAAATCGGGACATATCCCCTTGCCTCAATGATGATCGATTAAATCTTCCAGCATGCTGAAGCTCACTGCGAAGTATTTTTCGTAATTCATCATCGGATAATTCGTGCCTTACTTTTTCTGCCTGTTTTTCTATTTCGGCAGTGACTGTCTGGTTTTCCTTAACGGCAAAGACCTCTTTAATTCCGGCCATATTGATTCCCCGGTCAATCAGGTCTTTAATTTCCAGCAGTCTGTCAATGTCATTTAAACTAAACATCCGCCTGTTTCCCTCTGTTCTTGCGGGAGAAATCAGTTTATGCTCTTCATAATATCGGATTTGCCTGGCTGTCAGTTCTGTCAGCTGCATGACAATTCCAATGGGAAACAGCGGCATGGAACGGCGAATTTCATTACCGGCCAAGATTTCTCCTCCCTTTTCACTGCTTTATAGGGGTATTATATGGCATGTTAGGTAATATGTCAATCTTGTGTTAGGTTTCCTAACATGAAAAAAATTTTAATTAAAACAGAAAGAGGACAACCCATGCTGCCCTCCTTTAAGTTAACCTAATTTAAATCAATTAAACCTTTTTCAGCCAAAGAGCTTAGTGCGAGACAAACCGCTATTTTGACATGGGAGTACGTCAAACCTCCCTGAACATAAGCAACAAAAGGCGGCCTTGTCGGCCCGTCAGCGGTAAGTTCAATACTAGCCCCCTGAATAAATGTACCTGCTGCCATTATCACATCATCTTCATATCCAGGCATATAGCTTGGGTAAGGAGTCACATGAGAGTTTACAGGTGATGCAAATTGGATTGCCTGACAAAAAGCAACCATTTTGTTTTTATCATCGAATTGAACGGATTGAATTAAATCTGTCCGTTTGGCATTCCATTTTGGCGAGGAATTCATACCTAGTCGTTCAAGCATCGAAGCAGTAAAAACGGCTCCCTTAAGCGCCTGCCCCACAACATGTGGTGCCAGGAAATAACCCTGGTACATTTCCTGGAGGCTGTACAGAGATGCTCCCGCTTCTGCACCGATCCCCGGAGACGTCATCCGGTAGGAACAGGCTTCCACCCATTGTTTTTTTCCAACAATGTAACCGCCTGTTTTAGCAATTCCTCCCCCAGGATTTTTTATTAAAGAACCTGCCATTAGGTCTGCCCCTATATGGCATGGTTCGATTTCCTCCACGAATTCGCCGTAGCAGTTATCCACGAAAACAACCACATCGTTTTTAATTTCTTTTACAAATCGAATCATTTCCCCTATTTCCGCTACCGTAAAGGACGGTCTGACCGCATAACCCTTTGACCGCTGGATGCCAATCATTTTCGTGTTCGGCTTAATTGCGTTCGCCACAGCGTCCCAGTCCATTCTGCCATCTTCAGTTAGAGAAACGCTGTTGTAGGAGATCCCAAATTCTTTTAAAGAACCTACTCCGTTCCCGCGAATACCGACAATTTCCTCGAGTGTATCATAAGGTTTTCCAGTGATATACAGAAGTTCATCACCAGGTCTTAATACGCCAAATAAGGCAATGGATATGGCATGGGTCCCTGAAATAATCTGCGGGCGGACCAGGCCCGCCTCTCCTCCAAAAACATCTGCATAAATGGCTTCAAGCGTATCTCTTCCGGTATCATCATATCCATACCCGGTAGAAGGGATAAAATGTGAGTCGCTTACCCTGTGCTTTTGAAAGCTTTGTAACACCCTGAATTGATTCGTATCAATTCTTCCGTCTATCTCTTTATGAACTTCAGCAATCTGCTTTTCTGCTTCCTTTACAATTGTCTGAAGCTTCTCCCCGTATTTTAATTGTTGAAACATGATGTAACCCCTTATCTAAACACTATATTTTTGCAGCTGCCCTGTTATCTGGTGGTCTCTTAAAGAGTACCCTTTGCATTCATACAGCTGAAATTGCTCATTAAACGTCAGTTCCCTCAGGATTGTTTCATTTTTTAATTGTGAAAGAAGCTTGCCTTCTGTGGAAGGAACCTTCACGCTGTAAGCTTCCATCTCTTCTATTACTAGCTGTTCTATCTTTTTCTTTAACGCATTTCGATCTTCCACATCATAAGCACTGATAAAGGCTGTTGGCGTTTGCGCAGTCGGAACAAAATCCGGATGCTTAATATCCCTTTTATTATAAACAGTCAGCTGCGGGATATCTTTAATATCAAGTTCATCTAATAAATGGTTGACCGTTTTTTCATGCTGAAAATAATCCGGGTTTGCCATATCGACAACATGCAGCAATAAGTCCGCTTCCTTAACCTCCTCAAGAGTGGAGCGGAAGGCTGCGATGAGTGCCGTTGGCAAATCCTGAATAAATCCAACTGTATCTGTAATAAGAGCCAAAAATCCGCTTGGCAGAATGATTTTTCTGGTCATAGGATCGAGTGTGGCAAACAGCTGGTTCTCTTCAAAGGAATCCGCTTCTGACAGACGGTTAAAAAGTGTGGACTTTCCAGCGTTCGTGTAACCAACAATCGCGATTTGGAAGGTCTTGTTTTTCTTCCGTCTCTCCCTGTAACGATCGCGGTGATGAACAATCACATTCAGCTGTGATTTAATATCATCGATACGGCGGCGGATATGGCGGCGGTCCGCTTCCAGTTTCGTTTCACCGGGGCCTCTTGTTCCAATACCGGCCCCCAGCCTAGACATTGCTGTACCCTGTCCTGCAAGCCGAGGAAGCAAATATTGAAGCTGTGCCAATTCGACCTGGAGCTTACCTTCCTTGGAACGGGCTCTTTGTGCAAATATATCGAGGATTAGCTGGGTCCTGTCGATAATTCGCACTTCGAGGACTGAAGATAAATTCCGCTTTTGGCTTGGAGAAAGCTCGTCATTAAAAATAACCAAATCAGCTTCCATTTCATCAACGATTGCTTTTAATTCCTCCACTTTCCCTTTTCCGATATAGGTTGCAGGATGAACCTTCTCCCTCTTTTGAATAACTGATAGCAGGACTTCACCTTTTGCTGTCTCAGTTAAGGAAACAAGCTCCTCCATGGAATATTGAAATCTCAGGTCATCTTCCTTGGTTGTCTGGCAGCCAACAAGTATTGCTTTTTCCAGATCTGTTTTTTGTTCCAATGGAACCCCTACTTTCCGTTGAATAATCTTTTTTCATCATATCAAAAAGTTTATGGATACTCTAATTTTTCACTTATTTGTTCTTTTTCAACATTTTTTTAAAAAAAGATTGAAAAAGCAGAGACACATGATAAAATCAATATAATTTATATTTGAAAACGATTACGAGGAGAAGTTAAAAAGAAATGACGTGGGAAGTACTAAGCATGATTGGCACTGTTGCATTCGCAATCAGCGGAGCGATTATTGCCATGGAAGAAGAATATGATATTTTAGGAGTTTATATTTTAGGGATTGTCACTGCTTTTGGCGGTGGTGCGATACGAAATTTATTAATTGGTGTACCCATTTCAGCTTTATGGAGCCAGGGGTTATTTTTTCAAATTGCCTTGCTTTCGATGACAGCTGTTTTCTTATTCCCTATGAATCTATTAAAACACTGGCAAAAATGGGGCAATTTGTTTGATGCGATCGGCTTGTCTGCCTTTGCTATCCAGGGTGCTTTGTATGCTTCAAAAATGGGCCACCCTTTAAGTGCCGTAATTGTTGCAGCGGTTCTTACAGGGATTGGCGGCGGAATCATCCGCGACCTGCTCGCTGGCCGAAAGCCAATTGTACTGCATTCAGAAATATATGCCGTGTGGGCGATTATGGCCGGATTGGCGATTGGTTTGAAAATTGTTGAAAGTCCAGCTGAGCTGTATTCTTTGTTTGTTATCATTACAGCTTTAAGGGTTCTTTCGTACACGTATGATTGGAAGCTCCCCGTTAAGCGCGTTCGCGAGAATTAAAAAATACCCGGACGACAAACCCCTGATAGAAACGGGGTTTGTCTTTTTTATGCCGCTTTAATCGTTTCCTGTCCTGTTTTTTTTATTAAAAGTAGGGAAAAACAAAGGGTGTCCAGGTATTTCTTTTTTGTAAAAGCTGGATTGCCTAATTGACAGCATTACCTGGATCATTTTACTATACCTTTAAGGGTATTAAAATTTAAGGAGGCATGCAAAATGAACGATATTACTGTTTTTTCAACTAACACTTGACCGTACTGCACAATGATGAAAGAATTCCTTGAGGCTCAAGGATTAACCTACAAAGAAGTAAATGTGCAGATGGATCCTGATGCAGCGCAAAAACTTGTCCAGGAGACCGGACAGATGGGCGTACCGCAGACAAAGGTAAACGGCCACTGGGTCCTAGGTTTTGATCCAGAAACGCTGATGCAATATGTAAATAAGTAGTTCATATAGAGGCTTGCCAACTTTCTATAAGTTCCGGCAGGCTTTTTTATATCACTGTAAAAATAATAAAAAGACCCATTCCGGGTCTTAGTCTTCTTCAAATATTAAATCATTACTTCTTAGGGTCATCAGCTCGTAACGGTCATAGCTGTTATTCATCAGCAGTCTCATGGCCTGTGACCGTATCGATTTTTCAATGATGTTTCTTATATATCTTCCATTTGAAAAATGATTTTCTCCGATTATCGTTCTAATCCAGACAAGATGCTCACGAAGTCTTCTCTCCGCCTCATGGCTTAATGAATACTCTCTTTCCTTCAGCATGATATGGGCAATTTCCATCAGCTGGTCGATATTGTAATCTGGGAAATCAATTACTAGTGGAAAGCGTGAATGGAGCCCGGGGTTTAAGGTAAGAAAATATTCCATTTCATCCGAATATCCCGCGAGGATTAAAATAAATTCATGCTGTTTATCTTCCATATGCTTAACGAGGGTGTCAATTGCTTCTTTCCCAAAATCCTTTTCGCCGCCCCTCCCAAGAGAATAGGCTTCATCAATAAATAAAATCCCGCCAAGTGCCTTTTTGACCAGATCCCTTGTTTTTTGCGCTGTATGCCCGATATACTCTCCAACCAGGTCGGCACGTTCTGCTTCAATCAAATGCCCTTTCGAAAGGACATTCATTTTGTGAAAAAGCTTGCCGACCAGCCTTGCCACGGTTGTTTTCCCTGTTCCAGGGTTCCCTTTAAACATCATATGAAGCGCTTGCTTTTTGGCTTTCAGCCCGCTTTCTTCGCGTTTTTTATTTACATATATCCACGCATAAATTTCTTTAAGAGTTCTTTTCATTTCCTCCATGCCAACAAGGGCACCAAGTTCAGTTTCAATTTCCTTTAGTGCTGTGTGCTCGGCGGGTATTGCCTTTGGAACAACGATTGATTCAGGAGCTTCTTTATGAATGGTTCTTTTTTGCGAGTTTAGCATAATGCTGATTTGACCGTTACTTTTCATACGCATTGGTTGGTCCAAAGCATTCACCTCTCAATCTGCAAACAGTATACGCCATTATGCTTTATGCGTGACAAAAGCCCGGTTGGTATCCCATTCCTTCTCTCTCTAACAGGATGGATGGCTTCTCTAATTGACAAAATCCTGCTTTATCCTGCTGCTTTTTCTTGTAATTGTCTAATCATGCGCTTTCCTGAGAAATACTTCTTCATACTATGTGTATTCTGATAAGGTGGAAAACATGAGCGGAGAAGGAAGGTTGGTTGTCGTGAGGGGAATATTTTTTGAAAAGGCTGTATTAACAATAAGTGTTGATTGTAGCGTATAGCCACGAGACTCCTACCGGAAAAGCGGGTCAGGGGAGACACCGCAGGAGCAAAGTGACGAGGAGGAAGAAGAACGGAAGTGCCTTGTTCAGCCCCGGCAAGCGCTGGCCGGCTCTAAAACGCCACGTCCTGTGGCGACGCCGGCACTAGCACTTCCTGTGCGTCGAAGGGCCTGACAATGAAGTCGTTCTTTAACTTCGAAGTCAGGACCGAAGCGACCTCGAGGGGCTAGGCACTGAGGTTTGACAGGCTCGCGAACCGTCCGTGGAAAGCGAGTGACTGGGAGCGAAATGAACAACAGTAAAGTTTTGCTGCGCCTATTAAAAATAAAAAGGACCCCTTTGCTGCTTAAGGGGCCCTGACTATTCAATGAATTATTGCTGTCCTTCAAGGTCAAGCTGAACGTTGCGCTGTGGAGCAAAAGTGGAAATAGCGTGCTTATATACAAGCTGCTGTTTGCCTTCTGATTCAAACAGAACAGTAAAGTTGTCAAACCCTTTAATTTGGCCTCTTAATTGGAAACCGTTTAAAAGGAACACGGTAACGCTAATGCCATCCTTGCGCAATTGGTTCAAAAATTGGTCCTGAATATTAATTGTTGTTTTCATCTGTAAATCCTCCTCTTTTATCTCTACTAATATGTATTCGATTTCAGATGTAGCTTTCCTTCCACATACTGAGAAATTTCATTTATTTTTTTTGAAGCCATATCAGTATCTGTCATATCAAACCATTCCACATTCATCTTATTTCGAAACCAGGTTAGCTGTCTTTTTGCATAGTTTCGTGAATTTTGTTTCAAATTTTCTACAGCTGTCTCCAAAGAACTTTTTCCCTCCAGGTATTCGTAAATCTCTTTGTAGCCAATTGCCTGGATGGACTGACATCCTGAAATCCCTTCATGATAAAGGCTTCCCACTTCTTCCAATAGCCCTTCTTCCATCATTAGGCCTACACGTAAATTGATACGTTCATATAATTTTTCACGTTCCATGGTTAAGCCTATGAGGGCTGTATCATATAGAAGTTCCGGTTCCTGATTAGATTGAAAATCTCCCATTGTTTTCCCAGTGCAATGATAAATTTCCAAGGCCCGAATCACTCTTCTTACATTATTGGGGTGAATGCGGCTGGCGCTCTCTGGATCGACGGCTTCTAGTTTCTTATGTAATGCCTCATTGCCGATTTCTCCGGCCTGACGCTCAAGCTGTTCCCGAAACGAAGGATCGGAAGGAGCATCTGAAAATTGATAATCGTAAATGACGGACTGAATATATAGTCCCGTACCGCCGACTATAATAGGAATTTTTCCTTTTTGGGCAATTTCGGCGATTTTTGTTCGGACCATCCCCTGAAACTCAGCTGCTGAGAAAGATTCTTCGGGCTCTTTAATATCAATTAAGTGATGAGGAATCCCTTCCATCTCTGATTCCTTTATTTTTGCGGTGCCTATATCCATTCTACGATATACCTGCATGGAATCCCCGCTGATAATTTCTCCATTAAAGCGCCTTGCAAGCTCAATGCTTGTTTTTGTTTTCCCAACTGCTGTCGGTCCGATAATGACAATTAATTTTTGCTTGGCTTCCACTTCCCTCACACTGCCTTTATCTGCTTTTTCTTGTCGGGCTTTTTTCCCTATATTTTAATATGGTATCACAAAAATAGAAAAGCAGTAGAACATCAAACTATTATTGGCTTTAAATCCAGTTTTTATGCTATTTTGCTTACAATTTTTCCTTTAAAAGAAATTTTTTCTTGATTCATTACAAATAAATAACGTTTTAGTTACAATCGACAAAATACCCCCAAAATCGTGTTAGAGTAATTAGAAGTTTATCATGTTAATAACTTTTTTATGAATATTAATTATCCCAAAGCCGCAAAATGTTTGTTTAGGGGGCGGCCTTTCCAGAAAAAATTTGTGAAAAAAGGTGAAAAATAATGTTATCTTCTTCTGAAATTGGAATTGATTTAGGAACTGCGAACATATTGGTATATAGCAAAAATAAAGGAATCGCTCTTAATGAGCCTTCTGTTGTTGCCATTGATACAGAAACAAAGGCTGTCCTCGCTGTTGGACGCGAAGCAAAAGAAATGATCGGGAAAACTCCTGGTAAAATTGTTGCAATCCGTCCCTTAAAAGATGGCGTAATTGCTGACTATGACATCACTACTGACTTGCTGAAGCATATTATGCGAAAGGCTTCCAAAAAGATGGGGTTTGCCATCCGTAAGCCAAATGTTGTCGTCTGCACACCATCAGGCTCTACCTCTGTTGAACGCCGTGCAATTCATGATGCAGTCCGCAATGCCGGTGCAAAAAAGATTCATTTAATCGAGGAGCCCGTTGCAGCTGCGATTGGTGCAGGACTCCCTGTTGATGAGCCTGTTGCAAACGTGATCGTTGATATCGGCGGTGGAACAACTGAGGTTGCTATCATTTCTTTCGGCGGTGTTGTTGCCTGCCATTCTATTCGAATCGGCGGAGACAGACTCGATGATGATATTATTCAATACGTCCGCAAAGAGTATAATGTTCTGATTGGTGAAAGAACGGCAGAAAATATCAAAATGGAAATCGGATATGGGCTTGTTGACCATGACGAGCTTACTATGGATGTTAGAGGCCGTGACCTTGTAACCGGTCTACCTAAAACCATCACTTTATCTTCCTATGAAATTCGTGGTGCGCTTAAAGAATCACTTCTTCATATCCTCGAAGCAATTCGTGCAACACTAGAGGACTGCCCAGCTGAACTAAGCGGTGACATCGTAGACCGTGGGGTAATTTTAACTGGCGGTGGCGCATTGATGAAAGGAATGGAAGAATGGCTTAGTAAGGAGATTGTTGTACCTGTACACTTAGCTCCAAGCCCGCTTGAATCTGTAGCCATCGGTACCGGAAAAGCCCTTCAGTACATCAACAAACTGCAAACAGCACTTAAATAAGTAGAAAAGCGGAATCACCCGTTCAGGGAAGTAACTCCCTAAAAGACTTCTGGAGATGCTTCACTGGTCTTGCAGACTTGCGGCAAGCTGTACATCCACTTCATAAATACCTTTACGCTGACTTATTGGAATGGACACTAGCTGCGGACCTGACGCAAGATACTCAAGGAGCTTTCAAGAGGTGCGGGTGCTAGACACGGCTAAACAAAAAAACTGCAGAGCGCTCTCTGCAGTTTTTTTCGTTATATATCGATTTGTTTCTTTCTCATTTTATTAAAATAAAGAAAAATAGGCAGTGGAATGACGATGAATCCAAGGCTTTTAATTATTTGGTTTTTGGCGTTTTCCTTGATTCGCGCTTTTTCATCTTTCACCATCTGGTTATAATCTTTGCGGATTTTCTCCTCGGGCACAGTCGCCTTTGTTCCCACTTTTTCCGATACTCTCATCTGATGATAATCCTGATAGTTTTGGTAATAACCTGACGGACTTACCATGTCAGCTGCAGCCATAAAGATGGAAATGCCTCCGCCAATCACCATCATCAGTGTTGCGAACAGCACTAAATACGTATATAAATGTCTAATCACTCTTTCATCCCCCTTCTCTTTGTTTTTCGCGACAAACGCAATGGCAAAGACAATAATCACAACGGGCAAAATTGTTGTCAGCAGGCCAAAAACAAACAATCTACCACCTCATTTCTTCCCAAAAAGATTAACTTTGTATTTTATGTATATCTCTTATGTTACAAATGTTTCCTAAACCTTCCAGAAATATATTTTTTGAAAAAAGGGCAACAAAAAAGCATATGTATCTGTTCGATACATATGCTTTCTATTTAAGTATTTACATAACCCGCTTAAACATTTTCTCCATTTCATAAATCGAATATTGGATAATAATTGGCCTTCCATGCGGGCAGGTGAATGGATCGGATGCCTTCCTTAAATCATTGAGCAGTGTTTGAATTTCATCATTCCGAAGATGGCGGTTCGCTTTAATCGAGCCTTTACAGCTCATCATAATGGCCGACTCTTCTCGAAGCTTTTTAATATCTACTTTTTTCATAGATAAAAGCTGTTCAATAATTTCCTCAATAACTTCCTTTTCCTCACCTTTCGGAAACCACTGAGGGTGAGCGCGGACTATAAAGCTATTAAGTCCGAATTCCTCTAGAAAAATCCCAACCTGTTCAAGTTCTTCTCTGTTTTCTACTATCTTTATACATTCATCAGAGGAGTATTCCAGTGTGAGAGGCACAAGCATTTCCTGAAGCTCCCTCTCTACCTGTCCCACTTTCTCCCTGAAGTATTCATATTTAAGCCGCTCTTGGGCTGCATGTTGGTCAATAATATAGAGGCCCCGTTCATTTTGGGCAAAGATATAGGTTCCATGCATTTGTCCGATAGGGTACATCGGAGGCACCCGGCTCTCAGGCTGCTTAACAGGAGTCTCCTCTTCTGCAAAATCAGCGGTTTCTTCTACGTCAAAATCATAAGATTCGATTTCAGACTCCAAATCATTTTCCAGCTCTGACTTTGAAGTTGTTTCTTCTTTTTGAACTGGGCTCTGAATCGGCACCTTTGTTTCGAGCACCTTTAGAGCCGCGTCCAGACCAGACATAATGCTAGCTGGCGGAACGGTTTCCGTTTCTCTCCGGACCGCTGAAGATGGATTATACGTTTCAAAAGACAGAGTAGTTTGTTCTGACATTGGCTTTTCTTTTTTGATAACAGGTGCACCTGAAGGAATTAATTCCTTTCTTTTAAAGGCATCCTTAATGGTCTTGGTTATCAGATCACTCAGTTCCGCTTCCTTACTGATGCGGACCTCCATTTTAGATGGATGAACATTCACATCTACCAAAAGCGGATCCATTTCGATGTTTAAAAGAACAATAGGATACCGGCCGATTGGGAGAAGTGTATGATACCCTTCCTGAATCGCCTTTGCCATTGCATAGTTCCGAATAAAACGCCCATTAATCATGGTAGAAATATAGTTTCTGGAGGCCCTTGTTACTTCGGGCATGGATGCATACCCACTAATCGTGTAATCAAGGGAACGTCCGGAAATCGGGATTAATTGTTTTGCGATGCTGAGGCCATAAATGGCTGCCAGTACCTGGCGGACATCGCCGTTTCCATTTGTATGCAGCAGCTTGCGCTCATTATGGATCAGGCGAAAGGATATCTCCGGATGAGAAAGGGCTAAACGGTTAACCACATCCGTAATATTTCCGAGCTCGGTATGGATGGTTTTCATATACTTCAAGCGTGCTGGGGTATTAAAAAACAAATCAGTAATGGTAAGATCGGTGCCTTTTCGGCTTGATGACTTTTCGAAGGTTTCCACCTTGCCGCCTTCAATAACAACCCGATGCCCCGCCCCTTCACCAGTTGAGGTTTTCATTTCAAGACGGGAAACAGAGGCAATACTCGGCAGAGCTTCGCCTCTAAAGCCCAATGTCCTTATTCTGAAAAGGTCGGTTTCATTTTTAATCTTGCTTGTTGCATGCCGCTGGAAGGCTGTGAGGACATCCTCTTCTTCAATTCCGTCTCCATTGTCCGTAATCCGGATTTTAGCAAGGCCTGCCTCCTCCACCTCAATCTCGATGATGGTGCTTCCAGCATCAATAGCATTTTCAACTAATTCCTTTACTACCGAAGCAGGCCGTTCAACAACCTCTCCGGCTGCAATTTTATTCGAAAGTGCATCGTCCAGCTGATTAATTTTACCCACGGCCTCCTACCTCCCCGGTTAGTTCTTTAATTTCTTTTGAATTTCATAAAGTGTGTTGATCGCCTGCAATGGAGTAAGGTCCAGTATATCTAAATGCTTTATTTGATCAAGGACTCTTTTTTCCTTAGCAGAAGGTTCATGTTTCTTTGTTTCTTTAGGCTCTTCATCAAAAAATGATAGCTGTGCTGTTTCTTTCGTATCGCGAACAGGAACCGTTTCTTTCACCGCAACAGCTGCAGGCTCACTGGCCATTACAGCCGCGGCAGCTGGAACTGCCTGATAAGAAGGCTGTTCAAGTGCCAATAAAATTTCATTCGCACGCTTAATCAGTTCTGGGGGAAGATCAGCCAGCTGTGCTACATGGATTCCATAGCTCTTGTCAGCCGGTCCTTCTTTAATTTTATGAAGAAAAACAACACTTCCATTATGTTCAATCGCACTTACATGGACATTTTTAAGGTTATCCAGTTCCTCTTCAAGCACGGTCAGTTCATGATAATGCGTGGAAAATAATGTTTTTGCTCCGATTCTGTCATGAATATATTCGATAATCGCCTGCGCCAGGGCCATTCCGTCATATGTGGAAGTACCTCGGCCGATTTCATCGAATAAAATCAAACTGCTTTGAGTTGCATTTTGGATCGCGTTTCTCGCTTCAAGCATTTCCACCATAAAGGTACTTTGTCCGGAAATCAGGTCATCAGCAGCTCCAATCCGTGTAAACACCTGATCAAATACAGGCAATACCGCTTCAGAAGCAGGTACATAGCAGCCTATCTGCGCAAGAATAGCAGTAAGTGCAATCTGGCGCATATAAGTACTTTTACCGGACATATTCGGACCTGTAATCAGCAGGACCTCCCGCTCGGAGTTCATAAAGCAATCATTTGGAACGTATTCCTGTGTATTAAGAACCTTTTCAACAACAGGGTGTCTTCCTTCTTTAATGGCAATTCTTCGGTCATCGGAGAATACAGGCTTTACATAATGCCTGTTTTCACTTACCTCGGCAAAGCATTGAAGGACATCTAGTTCGCTGACTGTTTTGGCAAGAGCCTGCAGTCTTGGAATGTATTCTTTTATCGTTTCGCGAATTTCTGTAAAAAGTTCATACTCTAGCTCACCGCATTTTTCCTCAGCCTGAAGGATTAAGGACTCTTTTTCCTTTAGATCAGGCGTAATGAAACGCTCGGCATTGGTCAGCGTTTGTTTTCTTTCATACTGACCTTCCTGAAGAAGATGAAGGTTAGCTCTTGTCACTTCGATATAGTAGCCAAAAACGCGGTTGTAACCAATCTTTAAGGACTTAATCCCGGTCTTTTCCCTCTCCTGGCGCTCAAGCTGAGCTATCCAGGTCTTACCGTTTCGGCTCGCGTCCCGGTACTGGTCAAGCTGTTCATGGTAACCGTCCTGAATGATGTTCCCATCCTTTATAGATAGCGGAGGATTCTCAATGATAGCTCTATCAAGGAGGTCTGTTACATCCTCACAAGGGTCTAGCTTATCGGCAAGCTGGCGAGTTTCCACAGCTCCAAACCTGCCCATGACGTCTTGTAAAAAAGGAATTTGCATTAAGGAACGCTTTAATTGGACAAGGTCACGTGCATTTACATTTCCAAACGCAACCCGTCCTGCAAGCCGCTCCAAATCATAAACTTCTTTTAATTTTTCACGAAGCTCCTGCCTCTCAAAATAACCATTAATAAAAGTTTCAACTAGTGCATGACGTCTTTCGATCTCTTCCCGGTCAATTAATGGCCTGTCGATCCAGTGCTTGAGCGTTCTTCCGCCCATAGCCGTCATCGTTTCGTCCAAAAGCCATAACAACGAACCTTTTTTTCCTTTAGAACGGATGGTTTCTGTTAATTCCAGATTCCGTTTAGAATAATAATCTATTTTCATATATTGATGGATTTGATAGGTGACAACTGGCTGAAGATGGTCAAGACTTCTTTTTTGAGTCCTGTAAAGATAATTAATCAGCCGCGCAGCTGTCTGGCGCATTTTATCCTGATTCAAGCCTTCCGCTAACTCGGCAAAATGCTCCTCTACCTGTGTATTGTCTTCAAAAGAAAGAGCAAGAACATCCCGCTCGCGCATTTTTTTCTGAAGGTCCCCGTCAAAGCTGCTGCTAATAACGACTTCCTTGGCCCCAAGAACCGCAAGCTCATTCAGCACTTCATCAAAACCGCCAGCTAATAGAGTGACTCGATTTTCACCAGTGGATAAATCATTGTAAGCAAAACCAAAGGTTCCGTCTGGGAATCCCGAAACAGATGCGAGATAGTTATTTTCCTTATCGGATAATCCACGGCCCTCCATCACGGTTCCCGGTGTAATCAACTGAACAACCTCACGGCGGACTACACCCTTTGCCTGCTTCGGATCTTCTGTTTGCTCACAAATCGCCACTTTATAACCTTTTTCAATCAATTGTTCAATATAATTGGCAGCAGAGTGATAGGGGACACCGCACATCGGAATTCTCTCCTCCATGCCACCCTCTCTGCTTGTTAAAGTAATTTCTAGCTCCTGTGATGCTTTAATAGCATCATCAAAAAACATTTCATAAAAATCGCCTAAGCGAAAAAATAAAAAGGCATCCTGATACTCTGCCTTCACTTTTAAGTATTGTTGCATCATCGGCGTATAAGCAGCCATAACTTCCTCCAAAAATGGGTTTCTATCATTCGTGTCTCTTCGACATATAATTATAACACAAAGTGAAACTTCCATCAGCCGTTCGGCTGATGGTTAGTTGAACCAGTTGGGCACTTAGGGGGAGTTTTCAACGTTGATCATTAACACCTTTTTTTCTTTACCTAATTAATTGAAACTACTCCCCCTTAGTGCGGGATAAGATGAAACTTACTTTCAGCGGGATGTTTTTCCGCTTAAAGTTTAGTTGAATGAATCGGGCATTTACGGGGAGTTTTCATGTAATGGTCAGACATTTAGCTTTGCATCGCTATTTAAAATGGTATCGAAATACTCCCCCTTAGTGCGGGATAAGATGAAACTTACTTTCAGCGGGATGTTTTTCCGCTGAAAGTTTAGTTGAATGAATCGGGCATTTACGGGGAGTTTCCAATTAATGGTAAGATATTTATCTTTGCATCGCTATTTAAAATGGTATCGAAATACTCCCCGTTAATGCGGGACAAAGTGAAACTTCCATCAGCCCTTCGGCTGATGGTTAGTTGAACCAGTTGGGGAAGATGTGCATTTTGTTTCTTTTATGGGCAACAACCCTTACTTTCGTGCAAAATACTTTATACCCGGGTATAAGCTTTTATGGAGGTGCATTCATCAGGGGAAATCGTGCATTCCTATACTAAACTCGTGCATTCTTTTAAAAAAACGTGCATTTCTTGTACAAAAGCGTGCATTCCTTGTACAAAAACGTGCATTTCCTTGAATGCGGGAGGGTATTTCCTTTACAATTCGATCTAAATTTTCAGCTATCCAAGGAGTTTTTAAGATAAAAGGCGAGCTTTTTCTAAAAAAAGCATCAATTAGCTGTCTTTTTAACTAAAAAGCACCAAATATTATCGAGGTTGCTACGAATTTACCCACGTAGGTATACAGCCGTGGCAAAAATGGGCGTCCCATACAGGTATACAGCAATGGCAAAAAAAGATGGCGTCCCTTACAGGTATACTGCCATTCCAAAAAAGTGGCCATCCCATATAGGTATACTGCCATTCCAAAAAAGAGGTCGTCCCATAACGGAACGACCCTCTTCCTTCTTACTATTGAAGTGCGTTTACTGCATTAATTAGACCAAATCCAGATTTTCCATCGTAACCTGGCTGGAATACATCCTCAGCGGAAGCTTGAATGATGTGCTTCACTTGGGCTGGAGATAGATTGTCTTTACCATATTTTGCGATGACCACACCAGCAAGTGCAGCTGTTTTAGGTGCTGCCATTGATGTACCTGCATAGTAGGCATATCCATGACCTATCACATTTGCATTAGCATCCAGAACCGGTACAGAACTCAAGCAAAGATATGAATTATCTCTTCCTGTTCTACTAACAGGATCGTAGTTCGGGCCAAGGTCTCCGCCTGGTGCCATAACATCAATTTTTCCTACACCATAGTTGGAATAGAAAGTAAGGTTCTTCTGCGCACCACCTGCTGAGACACGGAGCATGGTCTGGCTGCTTGGGCTGCGGTGGGTAGATCCATTGTCATCTCCGGATAGCTTGCCAGGGCTGCTAATATCTACTGCATCATTTCCAGCCGAACCAACAACAGTTACTCCGTTTTTAATTGCATATTGGATCGCTCTGTTAAATAAGCGGACATCCGCCACTACATCCTTTGTAGCGTACGCAGGATCCTGGAACCAGTCATATCCCCCCAGGGACATGTTTACAACATCGACATTGTCATCGGCTGCAGTCATTAATGCTTTGGCGATATGCGATGTTTCAGCTCCGCCTGTTGGTCCAAACACTCTGTATGCAGCCACTTTTAAGTCTGGGCCAACACCCATAATTCTTCCTTTACCGGCAATAGATCCGGCTACGTGAGTTCCATGCCCGTTTTGATCCATTGGATCGGAGTAGCCAGGTACAAAGGATTTTCCATAAGCATAATTACCCTTTACATCAGGATGATTATAGTCAATTCCTGTATCTACAACTGCTACAACAATATCATCGCCTGAAGTTGTTTTTCCGGTTCCGCCTGGCAGATTCCAGGATGCTCCGTTGTTTGTAACCTGTTTAATATCCCATTGAAGAGCATTGTATAAATCGGCGTTTTGCCCGATGGCATCAGATGCAACAGCTTCCTGATCCACTGGTGTTTCTGGGTAAACCGTATTTTCAGCCCCTGCATCCAATACGAGAGAGGAACTTCTCATTTCATTCAAAAAGTTTGGATTGCTGCTGCTTACCTCAACTGTTCCAAGCTTGCCAAGCTGACTTGTAATGGAACCGCCAGCATCCTTAATCATCTTTTCGTAACCAGTTGGAAGACTATCCGAATTTTTAAATAAAATTATGTAATTCTTGCTCGCACTTTCAGCCTTTACGGAATAAGCCGCACTTCCAAAAATGGCCGAAGCACTTATTGCCAACGCCATGGCACTTCCTATTAATTTTTTCTTTGCTGTCATACTATTCCTCCTATAGTTTTCTTAATATTCATTATATTTGTTTTTCTATTATCCTCAAGAAATACATTTTTCTGAATAATCAACAATATTTCACTCATATGGGTATTAATTCCTCATTTTCCTTAAATAGAAGGGCAGCCCCATTGCCAAATGAGAGACTTTTTTCACATAATAGGCTGTTTTTCACGAATAGCAATTGGGATTTTTCTTTTAAAAATGATTCTTTTTTCATAGCCATTTTTAAAGGCAGGTAATCATAGAATTGTTCACGAAGTATTAATTGAGATAGCCAAAAGGAGAGATAAGATGGCAATTGCAGAACTGGAGACTAAAAGACTTAGATTAATTGAACTAGGTAAAAAACACGCTCCTGAATTATTTGAAATATTATCAATCGAAAAAGTGACTAGATATTACGGCACTGACCCATTCGTCAGTCAGAAAGATGCGGTGAAATTAATCGAGTTATTTCAGAAAAACTTTTCGGAACAAAGAGGAATTCGCTGGGGACTTGTATTAAAGGACAACGGAAAGTTGATTGGAACCGCAGGACTTAATGCTTGCTCCTTTAAACATAGAAGAGCCGAAGTTGGCTATGAAATTCATCCCGATTATTGGAGGAAAGGTTACGCCATTGAAGCTATAAAAGAAATTCTGGATTATAGCTTTGACACCTTGGACTTCTCGAGAATCGGCGCCATCGTTTATCCGGAAAATAAGCCTTCCTGGCAATTGCTTGAAAAGCTTGGTTTTAATAGAGAAGGATTGCTGCGGAGTTATATGTTTCAAAATCAGAAAAGCGAAGATGTCTTTGTTTATTCGATATTAGCCCTAGAATGGGAATAAGCCGGAGAAATCACATCACCGGCTTTTTTTTTATTTTCCTTCGAAAAAGTCCTCGAATTCCTTTGAGTTTTTCTCCTGATAATACGGATTATCCTCGCCAACACTTTTAGGATCAAGATTGGTTTTGATTACTAACATTGGAGTCGAAGGGCTTTCTTCGATGATTCGGTCATTTAGTTCCTTGAAATCGGGCATTTCACTGTTTCCTGGGTTTTTCTTTTCCAAAGTATGCACCTCCTCATAGAATAGAGTGCATTACTTTTTCCCATTTATGTGTTTTTAACCGATTCCAGGTGTATTCATTAAAACTATCCTCCAGCCTTCGGGATCCTCAATGGTGATTCCGCCCCTGCCCCAATACGGATTTTCCGGTTCCGTCTCTGGATACCCCATTAAATTAAGCTTCTCCGCAATCCTGTCCCTCTCAAATATATTTGGTAAATAAAAGACGAGAAGGTTTTCCTTTGTGGGAATTGCTAGTTCTGATGGCTGCTCTGTTTGTGTAAATTCAAGATGAGCACTGTTATCCGGCAGCCCCAGCATAATTCCGTCATATCCATCATGAGCGCGAAACTCACCAATCTTTTTCAATCCCAGCCCATCATGATAAAACTCATATAGTCGATCAATCTGATTAGTTGGCCGGGCAATTCTTACCTGGACAGCTGGCATGGTTCCTTCCCACTCTTTTCGGATTTTAATTTCATATGGATAATGGTCATGACGGATATGTCCCGGTACTTCTCCAGAGACAATTACGCTGATTGGGTGGACGGTAGCTTCGTTCTCGGTCGGGTACCAATGACGGCCTTCCTTTACCATCACAAACACACCATTTTCGTCACCAAAGAATGAAAACGTATCACTTTCCCGCTTAAATATATTTAGCTTATAATCCTCTAGCTCAGATTGGAATTGAGCGATATTCTCTACTGGGAGTCCGATTTCACCGACATCATGCCAGCCTTTTGCCCCGCCTTCTCTACTCCATGTATACGGGCGCTCAAGCAATTCAAGAATATTGCCGTCCGGATCAGTGAAATACGCCTGCCTTCCCTTCCAAAACATGCTGTAGCTTCCCTCTTCATCGGGCAGAAGGAGGTTTTTTAATGATAATTTTTCAAACATGTCTTCAAAAAATTCATCATTGGTCCTAAAACATAAATGGTAGCATGGAATGCTTTCATCTTTTTCAAAAACTAGTTTGGTGGTTCCTGCCATTACGGCAAAATGGTTTTTTGACTCGCTAACAAGCTGCATTTCCAATACATCCGTATAAAATCCTTTCATTTCCTCAAGCCTGAAGCTCTTAATATTGAGCTGATAGATTTTCATTTCGATCACTCCCTTGCCTTTATTATAGGAGGATCAATAAAGAGGGTCTTCCTTCTTTAGTCGTAGTCGTCACTCGTTAATTATGCTGAGATACTTTTAAAAAATGCTTTGTTAAAGCTCATTGTTGATTTTTCCGTAATTTGATTGAAGCAAAAGGCGCGAGACTCCGCGGAAATCCTCCATTATACTTATGCAAAATTTCGCCTTTCCTCGTGTTATGGCATTTCCTTTTTGTGCGTGGGCGATTCCAACGTGCTATTTAATGTCCTTAAGAGAGACCCCGCAGGTGCATTGCGCCGAGGAGCGGAAAACAAGATTAACAAATCCTAAAAAAAAGAAAAACTAGGAAGCAAACCTTCCTAGTTAACTTTTATTCCTCTTCGGATCCGATAAGGAAATCTGGATTTAACTCTTCGAACTCCTCGTCTTCAACCACTGTGCCCCATTCCTCTTCTTCGCAATCCTTGCAGGCTTCAGGATTTACTTTTACGCAAACCTTTGTCTCGCCGATTACTTCAATAAGGAATTCTCTTTCTGCATTAACAATGATTTTATTTCCATTTGGAGAAATCACTGCTTCAACACAGTTCGGCTGCTGCAGAACTTTGGCAATTACTTCTTTATCGCCCATAACATCGTGGTCGCGATATTTAAGCTTAATGGTATCGGTATAAGTAACCCGTTCAGTGACAACCTCGGTCTTGGTATTATCGTTATAGGAGTACCAAAGGTTAACGTCAAAGTGGCCGGTTACCTCTACTGTCTTACCATGTTTTTTCGCTTCGTATTTATGGTTGATAATCCAACAGCCAAGAATGCTGGTAGGATTGTGTGCCGGGCAAATCGTATGATTGGACTGGGTGAATTTACGTCCTTTCGCTACGACCGCTTTGGTTATAATCTCTCTATAATCTCCCATTTCGAGCGAACCCTCCTCTTTCAGTTTCATTTCATCCTATGCGTTTGTCACGATTGTTGTGCGATAAAATTTATAAACCCTGGATAAAAGTTTAGTCATAATTCATCTTATGCGCTGATTTTTGGGATGTTCCCATTAACCACAAACGGGTTTCAGCTCAGCTCGTCACGATATAGTATGAAATAGGAGGTGAATATAGAATTGACTATTGTAATCTTTGTAAAAAAAAAGAACCAGAGCTTTTATAAGCCTGGTTCAATTAAAGCCTATTAATGATTATGGCCGTGATCGCAACCTTCATCATTTTGAAGCGCTGCTCCTGTTTCACCGCGTAAAACATCGCCGCCTGTTGACTCGATAAGTTGATCGGTTACAGTATTAGAAATAGTTGAAGCAATGAGCTGAAGCAGTTCATTGACTTCAAGCTGTGACTGTTTGAATTCCTGTACTACCGGAATATCGTCTAGTTCCTGTTCAATGGAAGTAATTTTATCCTCCACTTTTTTAAGGGCCTCAGGCTTACCGTAATGCTGCAGGTTAACAGCTTGTTTCTGAAGGCCTTTAATGTCACTGATCAGGCTGCTTACCTTTTGATTGCTGTGAATTTGTGCTTCTGCACGTTTAAAGAAATCCACTTCTTCTGTTTCGGAGATCATGCCTGCCAATTCCATGGCACGAGCCACGATATCGTCTTTTGTAAATTTTGCCACCTTATTTCACCTCTGCTGTTTGTAGTTCTTCTACCATTTCCCCGTTTAATGACCATGTTTTTGCATCCGTAATTTTCACTTTAACGATTTTTCCGATTGCAGTTTTAGGTCCAATAAAGTTTACAAGCTTGTTTTTACTTGTATATCCTGCAAGGACGTCAGGATTATTTTTGCTTTCCCCATCAACAAGAACTTCCAATGTCTGGCCGACGTATTTCTTATTGGCCAATGCTGAAAACTCATTTACTAGCGCATTCAAACGCTGCAAACGTTCTTTCTTCACCGCAAGCGGTACATTGTCCACCATTTTTGCTGCAGGCGTACCCTCGCGCGGTGAGTAGATAAATGTATAAGCAGAATCAAAGCCTACTTCGCGATACAGGGAGAGTGTTTCCTCAAACTGCTCTTCTGTCTCGTTAGGATAACCAACAATAATATCAGTTGTAAAAGCGACATCCGGAATGGCTGTTTTAATTTTACGTGCAAGCTCCAGGTAATGCTCTCTTGTATATTTTCTAGCCATGATTTTTAATACATCCGTTGATCCTGACTGAACAGGAAGATGGATGTGGTCCATCAGATTGCCGCCTTTAGCAAGCACCTCAATAAGATGGTCATCAAAATCACGCGGATGGCTTGTTGTAAAACGAATACGCGGGATATCGATTTTTCTGATTTCCTCCATCAAATCGCCGAGACCATATTTCAAATCCTCGAAGTCTTTACCGTAGGCGTTCACGTTCTGGCCTAGCAGAGTAATTTCCTGATAGCCATGTGCGGCCAGCTGGCGTACTTCCTGGATAATCTCCTCTGGTCTGCGGCTCCGTTCTTTTCCGCGTGTATAAGGAACGATACAATACGTACAGAACTTGTCACAGCCGTACATTATATTTACCCATCCCTTGATATTTCCGCGGCGGACCTTTGGAAGATTTTCAATGACGTCTCCCTCTTTGGACCAAACCTCGATCACCATTTCTTTGGACATATAGGCTTCATTCAAAATTTGAGGCAGACGGTGGATATTATGTGTTCCAAAAATCATATCCACTTGGTTATACGTCTTTAAAATTTTGTTGACTACAGATTCTTCCTGGGACATACATCCGCAGACGCCAATTAGAAGATCAGGTTTTTGAGTTTTTAAATGCTTTAAATGGCCAAGCTCGCCAAATACTTTATTTTCCGCATTTTCACGGATTGCACAAGTATTCAAGAGGATTACATTGGCATCTTCTGTATTATCCGTTGGCTCATATCCGAGTGCCATAAAGATTCCTGCCATAACCTCGGTGTCATGCTCATTCATCTGGCAGCCGTAAGTACGGATATAGAACTTGCGGCCTTCGCCCATACCCCTGAATTCATCAGAAATAGCGAAGTCGTTATGATATTTAACTTCTTCTTTACCACGCTTTTTTGCATCCTTCAAGGAAGGAGCTGTAATAACGGTTTCGAAGTATTTGCTGTAATCCTTTGCGGATTTTTTGTCCGAAGAATTACCTGCGTTTGCCTGCTGGCCTTTTAAGCGCTGCTTTTCGTTCATTTTTCTGAATCCCCTTTCTTTACTAGTGGAATTTATACGTTATATACGAACATTATTATAGTATATAGCGTATCAGGCTCTAAAACAATAGCAAATACAGGCTGGACCTTATGTACCGGCACACTATAGCTAGTTTTATATCCTTCAATATGGACACGCCCCTATCAGAGTTGGCCAAATTTTCGGTTTTGCATGCCGCTAGTTAGTTTACGCACCAATTGCAGATTGCAGAGCGCGGAGCTCGGAACCTTGCGCGCCAAATTTCCAGCATTTTGATCCGAGCAGGTATTATACTCATATACAAGAATTCAATTCTATCTTTCTTATCCGATTTAAGCTGTGACACCCATCACTTGAACAATTATTTGCAGAAAAAAAACGCGGGAAGGATTCCCGCGTTAGTCTGCTTATTACACGAATTCAGCAACCAATTTATCAAAATGTGCCTGGTCAAGCTGAAGGTCGGCTTGGCTAAGTGGAGTCTCAGAATATCCATATACCATTTCCTGATAGGATGGACGCTCAAGATTTTGATAGATAAGGCCAGTTACAAGGCCATTATGCCTCATCAAAGTCTGCATAGCAAGTTCACGGTTGTTCGGATCATAGCCTTCAACAGTGCTAAGCTTAGTAAGGTTTTCTTTAAACCAGTCATATGTGTTTACTTTATTGTAAGTAACACATGGGCTGAATACGTTGATTAAAGAGAAGCCTTTATGATTGATCCCTGCTTCAATTAAAGCAGTAAGATCTTTTAAGTCAGTAGAGAAGCTTTGTGCTACAAAAGTTGCTCCAGCAGTAAGTGCCATTTCCATTGGAGAAATAGCCTGTTCAATTGAACCCTGAGGAGTTGATTTTGTTTTAAAGCCAGCAGCAGAACGTGGTGATGTCTGCCCTTTAGTCAAACCATAAATTTGGTTATCCATTACGATATAAGTGATATCGATATTACGGCGGATTGCATGGATGGTATGTCCCATACCAATTGCGAAGCCATCGCCGTCACCACCGGAAGCAAGAACGGTAAGGTCACGGTTAGCCATTTTAACTCCCTGTGCAATAGGAAGTGAGCGGCCATGAATACCATGGAAACCATAAGAGTTAATATAACCGGAAATACGGCCCGAACAACCGATACCGGAAATTAAAGCAAGATTTTCAGGTTCCAGACCAACATTTGCAGCAGCACGCTGAATTGCAGCCTGAACAGAGAAGTCGCCACAGCCAGGGCACCAGTTCGGTTTTACATTGTTTCGAAATTCTTTAAAAGTGGCCATTTAGAACAACTCCTTTACTTTTGTGTAAACTTCGTGAGGAAGGAATGGATTTCCATCATATTTTACATGCTTAACGATTTTCTCAGCATGTCCAACATTCATTTTCATGATATTTGCCAGCTGTCCAGTAGCATTATTTTCAACAACAACTACCTTCTTAGCTGAACGTACAAGTGGAAGAACTTCATCAGTCGGGAATGGATGAATCAAGCGGATCTGAGCATGATTCACTTTTACTCCGTCATTTTGAAGACGTAACATTGCTTCTTCGATCGCACCTCTTGTAGAGTTAAATCCAACAATTAATACATCAGCATCTTCGTGTGGTGCATTTTTGTAAACTGGAGTATTGAATCGGATGTTTTCAACTTTACGGAAACGCTTATCCATTTGCGCAATTCTGTTCGCAGCAGATTCAGATGGCTTTCCTGTTTCGTCATGCTCTACACCTGTAACGTGGTGAATTCCATTTTTCATACCTGGAATAACACGTGGAGAAACTCCATCAGCTGTAACTTCATATCGCTTGAAGTAAGCGCCGCCTTCTGTTGCAGGAACTTCGCCCTGAACAAGCTTTCCGCGTCTGATTTCAACCTTGCTGAAGTCAAGCGGTTCAACAGTTTGCTTACCTAATGAAAGCTGAAGGTCAGAAAGTACAATTACCGGACACTGATATTCTTCAGCAAGGTTAAATGCTTCTGCAGTATCGTAGAAAGCTTCTTCTACTGTACTTGGAGCAAGAACGATTTTTGGAATTTCTCCATGTGTTCCGTAAATCATAGCCATCAAGTCAGATTGCTCCTGCTTGGTTGGAAGTCCTGTAGAAGGGCCGCCACGCTGAGTATCTACGATAACAAGCGGAGTTTCTGTAATCCCGGATAAGCCGATTGCTTCCATTTTTAAAGATAATCCAGGACCGGCGGATGCTGTAATTGAACGAACACCAGCATAGTTAGCGCCGATTGCCATTGTACAAGCAGCAATCTCATCTTCCGTCTGGATAACTGTACCGCCAAGGGCAGGTAATTTTTTAATAAGGTATTCCATGATCTCAGAAGCAGGAGTAATAGGGTAGGCAGCCATAAAGCGGCAGCCTCCAGCAATAGCTCCTAATGCGATTGCATCGTTACCGATCATGAACAGGCGCTTATTGCCATCTGCTTTTTCAAGCTGCATGGTTTCTACCCCTGCTCCAAGCTGTTCTTTCATATAATCAAAACCGGCTTTAATGGCTTCCATGTTTTTGTCTACTACCTGCTGGCCTTTGCGTCCGAAAATCTCTTTAACTACTTCTACAAAAACAGTAATATCAAGATCCAGAACAGCAGAAGTCGCACCGATCGCAACCATGTTTTTCATTAAAGAAGTACCGAGCTCTGTGGCAATCTCTGTAAATGGTACCGCATACATTGCTGCTTGTGTATCAGCTGGCGGTTTTGGATCAAACTTGGAATCAGCCATGATAACGCCGCGGCTATGTAATTCTTTATAGTTTAAGTCTATTGTTTCCTGATCAAACGCTACTAGAATGTCCAAATCATCAGAGATGGAACGTACTTCAGTTGTGCTTACTCTGATTTTATTATTTGTATGTCCGCCTTTAATTCTGGAAGAAAAGTGACGGTATCCATATAAATAATACCCCAGGCGATTCAACGCGATGGAAAAAATTTCTCCTGTACTCTCGATTCCTTCCCCCTGCTGTCCGCCAACTTTCCACGAAAGTTGATTGATCATGTCTTACACCCCTTTATATACGTAAGAAAATATGTAAAAAACATTAATATTTGTACAGCACGCTCCAAAAAATTAACTAGACTTTTAACCTAGCACTTTAAAGGACTAAAAATTATTTTCAGGAGATGTACTAAACGCTTACAATTCTAGACCTATAGAAGTGAAAATGCAACCCTTTCAAGATAAATATTGTCTAAAATATGAATATTTTTTCATTATTTAAATAATGAACGAATACTGTTCCAAGAAGCTAAGTAATTAACTAGCTAAAAAGCTTGTTTTTAAGGATATTTCCTCTTTTTAATTTTTAATATCTTTATATTAAAAACCATCAACTTGTATTTTAGAATAGTATTATTGCCATTCGTTTTTCCCTTTTTTAAAGTTACTTATAAAAGCTCTCAGATAAACGGATCCTCATCTGCTTTTCCTATTTATTTCCGCAAGAAAAAAGCCTGCTTGATACCAAGCAGGCTAAGACTTTGTTTTTGCGGTTTTTTCAAACCAGCCCTTTCTCTTTCAACGAGGTTCAACAATTAGCTTTATCGCTGTTCGTTCTTCTCCGTCAATTAAAATATCTGTAAATGCCGGGATACAAATTAAATCAACTCCGCTGGGTGCTACAAACCCTCTGGCAATCGCAACTGCTTTTACAGCTTGATTCAATGCACCCGCTCCAATTGCCTGGATTTCTGCGTTCCCTTTTTCACGGAGAACTCCGGCAAGCGCACCAGCTACAGAATTAGGATTAGATTTTGCTGAAACTTTTAATATATCCATTCCTGGCTCCTCCTTGTATAATCCCGATCCCGCATGACAATTCATGAACCAAATCAGGTATATATATCATTCCACTGCTACTATATTCAGCCAATAAAAAACATATTCCGGCTTGGTCAAAAAAAGGCGTATTGATATACTTTTTTTGGAGGAGTTTTCACTTTTAAAGATGGCTTTTTTAATTTTAATGTGATATCCACTTCTTTCGCTTGCTTTCCGCGGGTGGTTTGAGAGCCAGTCAAATTTCAAAGGCTAGCCCTTTGAGGTCGCTTCAGCCCTCATTAGGTTAAGGAAAAGAACAACTTCACCGTCAGGCCTTCGACATACACGAAGTGCTAGTGCCGGCGTCGCCACAAGACGTGGCGGTTTAGCCGGCCAGCGCTTGTCTAGGCTGAACAAATCAATCACTTCTGTTCTACTATCTCCTCGGCTCTATGCCCTGGGTTGTCTCCCTTGACCCGCTTTTTCCGCAGGTCATTATAATAGCATCTCAGGTTAACACGCACGATGGAAATGCGAATGCACTTTCGAGGAATCGCACACTGCTCCAATCAAAACGGTTCCAGAAATCACCATGGACCTCTAACATAACGTAAAAGACAAAACCCCGGCATTAGTGTATGCCGGGGTAATTGTAATTTATGAAAAGAAAGGGTTGTCACCATTTATAAGGATTCGCTGGGTTTTCTTAGCCAAGCCAGTCTTACGGTCCAATTCAATATAAACTGCACTTAACTGGGCCCTTCCTTCTTTAGGAACCTCGAATCGAACAGGAAGTGAAGTCAAAAATCTTTTCATTACCGGTTCTTTCTCCACTCCAAGAATTCCATCATAAGGACCTGTCATGCCTACATCTGTCAGATAGGCTGTTCCGCCCGGCAGAATGCGGTTATCCGCCGTCTGTACATGAGTATGAGTACCAACCACAGCTGATACTTTCCCGTCAAGATACCAGCCCATCGCTTGCTTTTCACTCGTTACTTCAGCATGGAAGTCCACAAAAATAAATGGAGTTCTTTCTCTTGCCTCCGCAACCAATTCATCAGCCTTTCTAAATGGACAATCAAGTGGCGCCATAAAGGTTCTGCCCTGCAAATTAATAACTGCAACTTCTAGATCATTCATTTTAACAAAAACAATTCCCTTCCCAGGTGTTCCCTCGGGAAAATTTCCAGGACGAACAAGGTACTTGGCAGAATCAATAAATTCAAAGATTTCCCGGTTATCCCATGCATGGTTGCCGAGAGTTACTGCCTGTGCCCCAGATTCCAAAAATGAACGGTATATTTGTTCAGTGATCCCTTTGCCTCCGGCCGCATTTTCACCATTGATGATGGTCATTTGCGGGCGAAATTTTTCTTTAAGCTTAGGCAGGTACTCCTTAACCATATCTCTGCCTGGCGAACCTACCACATCACCGATAAATAATATATTCATGATAAAGCCCCTAACGTAATTAAAATTTGCCTTATTAAAATTGTAACACAATAGGATGTGAATTACCCACCTTCCCCTGGTCCAATTTCGTTTCAGCAAAGAACAAAAGGCGCAAGCGCCCTGATCAGCCCCAACAGGCATAAGACGAATCACGCAGGAAATCCTGATTTCTGGAGTGGTTTGGCTTATGACCCCGAGGGGCTGGGCGCTGAAGCTAGATTCCAATAACTTTATTTGGTTTATCTACAAGATTAAAATATATAGTTTCCTTAACAAAAATAAAGCGGTGCTGAAAGCACCGCTTTATTTTGCGTATTCTACGGCCCGTGTTTCACGGATAACCGTTACTTTAATATGCCCTGGATAATCCAGTTCTTCCTCGATCCGCTTTCGGATATCCCTAGCTAGTCTATGAGCAGCAAGGTCGTCGATCGCTTCCGGTCGGACAATGATTCTTACTTCACGGCCAGCCTGAATGGCGAAGGATTTTTCTACACCTTCATAAGACTCAGAAATTTCTTCAAGCTTTTCAAGACGGCGAATATAGTTCTCAAGTGTTTCACTGCGTGCTCCTGGTCTTGCAGCAGATAAAGCATCCGCAGCTGCTACCAGTACTGCAATTGTAGAAGTTGGTTCTGTGTCACCATGGTGGGAAGCAATACTGTTAATAACAACAGGATGCTCCTTGTACTTGGTGGCAAGTTCAACACCAATCTCTACATGGCTTCCTTCCACTTCATGGTCAATTGCTTTCCCAATATCATGAAGCAAGCCTGCACGGCGGGCAAGTGTTTCATCCTCGCCAAGCTCTGCAGCAAGCAAACCTGAAAGCTGTGCAACTTCCATCGAATGCTTGAGTACATTCTGTCCATAACTTGTACGGTACTTAAGTCGGCCAAGAATTTTGATAAGGTCTGGATGCAAGCCATGAACTCCAACCTCAAAGGTTGTTTGTTCTCCAATTTCGCGGATATGCTCATCCACTTCACGGCGGGCCTTGTCAACCATTTCCTCAATTCGAGCCGGATGAATTCGTCCGTCCTGGACTAATTTTTCCAATGCCAACCTTGCTGTTTCACGGCGGATTGGGTCAAATCCTGAAAGAATAACTGCTTCCGGAGTATCGTCAATAATTAGGTCGATACCTGTCAGCGTTTCAAGTGTTCTGATGTTTCGTCCTTCACGGCCAATGATACGGCCTTTCATTTCATCATTTGGAAGGTTAACAACAGAAACAGTTGTTTCGGCAACATGGTCAGCAGCGCAACGCTGGATTGCGAGTGAAAGAATTTCTTTTGCCTTTTTGTCACTTTCCTCTTTGGCGCGATTTTCGCTTTCTTTAATCATAATTGCAAGATCATGAGTCAATTCTTTCTCAGTTTTCTCCAAAATGATTGATTTAGCTTCATCGCGAGTCAAGCTTGAGATCCGTTCGAGTTCAGTTTGTTGTGCTCGTACCATCTCGTCCACTTTGCTTTCCATCTCTTCAATATGCTGTTGTCTTTGGTTCAGAGAATCATCTTTTTTCTCTAGAAGAATTTCTCGCTTATTAAGCGTTTCATCTTTTCGGTCTAAATTCTCTTCTCTTTGCAGTAAACGGTTTTCTTGTTTTTGTAGCTCATTTCTTCGTTCACGAACCTCACGTTCAGCTTCAGTACGAAGCTTGTGAATTTCATCCTTTGCTTCAAGCAGTGCTTCCTTTTTCATAGCATCCGCGTCACGCTTTGCATCCTCTATGATTTGGTCTGCTGCACTTTTTGCGCCTGCTATTTTTGTTTCAGCAATGGATTTACGTATTAGATATCCAACAACTGCACCGACGATAAGGCCAAGCAAAATGGAGATGATTGTAATGGGTTCCATCGTTACACCTCCTCTTGCTATGAACTTTTAATTACGTTTTTTTAAGTGTCGACATGTATATTGTTTTGCTCAACATACTGCAAGCACCATGATTTTTAAACGGTGTAATATTACCAAAAATGTAAAATATACATGTTAATTGTACCGATGTGTCAATGTATTGTCAAGGGTTTGTCCTTAATGACTTTTTAAATATTTAGAATTTATTTCCCAAGAAAGTAACTCTTGATCCGATAAATCATGTATAATAATTCATCTTTGTGTATAGAAAAAAGCAAAGCCGAATCTCAGGCTTTGCTTCATACATTAGTCTATTAACTCAAACTGATCTGGTTCTTCTGTTTCATTAATCACTTTCTCTTCGTCCAGACCATAATGGCTGCGGATTTTCCCTGAGATTTCAAGACGAACAGCAGGATTTTCCTTAAGGAATTGCTTGGCATTTTCACGGCCCTGTCCAAGTCGCTCCTCATTATAGGAGTACCAGGAGCCGCTCTTTTGCACGATATCCAACTCTGAACCAAGGTCAATGGTTTCTCCTTCTTTGGAGATTCCTTCTCCATACATAATGTCCACTTCAGCAGTACGGAATGGAGGAGCTACCTTATTCTTAACAACTTTAATTTTTGTTTTGTTTCCGACAATATCATTGCCCTGCTTTAGAGCCTCTGCACGGCGCACTTCCAGACGAACGGTTGAGTAGAATTTAAGCGCACGTCCACCAGGGGTAGTTTCAGGGTTACCAAACATAACGCCAACTTTTTCACGAATTTGGTTGATGAAGATGGCAATCGTTTTGGATTTATTGATGGCACCTGATAATTTACGAAGAGCCTGGGACATCAAACGAGCCTGCAAACCAACGTGTGCGTCACCCATTTCTCCTTCAATCTCAGCTTTTGGAACAAGAGCCGCGACTGAGTCGATAACGATAATTTCAACAGCTCCGCTTCGTACAAGAGCTTCTGCAATCTCAAGCGCCTGCTCACCTGTATCCGGCTGCGAAAGAAGAAGTTCATCGATATTTACTCCAAGCTTATGTGCATAAGCAGGATCAAGAGCGTGCTCAGCATCAATAAAAGCGGCCACTCCGCCTTGTGCCTGAACCTCGGCAATTGCATGAAGAGCTACAGTTGTTTTACCTGAACTTTCAGGACCATAAATCTCAATTACACGTCCTCTAGGATATCCGCCCACCCCTAATGCAGCATCCAATGCAAGGGAACCACTTGGGATAGTAGAAACTCTTCGATCTGTCTGTTCTCCGAGTTTCATAATAGAACCTTTTCCAAATTGCTTTTCTATTTGTTTTAGGGCCATTTCTAAGGCAGCCTGACGATCACTCACTATGTGTTTCCTCCTTTTATATATAAAAAAGACTGTGCTTGTTGTTACTATCTCTGTTAATATCTAGTATCTATCAAAACATTGATTATTGTCCAGCGGAGGCCGAAATACATTGCTAGACGGCGCTTTCGCCTTTCTTTAACCTATTAATAATATATACTATACTTGGGTTTTTGTCGAGTAAAAAATCGAACATTTATTCGTTTTTTTTAAAAGCAAGGAATACCTTCAAAACATATCATTTCATAAAGGAAACTTCCTTTTTGTGGTTAATAAAAGCCTTAAAACTGAAAAACTCTCTATAATCTGACTATTAATATTTATCCATGATTCAATACTTTGAAACAAAGCAAAAACCACAGAATGCAAGTCTATGCTTTCTGTGGTTTTAATAGAGGATGTTTATTTTTCAAACTCGCCTTTTGATCTTCGCTTCAGCTGCTCGATCCGCTAGCGGTCCGGGAGCTTCCTCAGCTCAGCCTATCCCGTCTGCCCTGGCCAAGCTTTTCACGCAGGACATTGATTGGCTTCCTAGAGTGAACCCCTCATGAAGGAAATGCGAACGCATTTTTCGAGGAGTCGGCCTGTCACTTAACGACCAGATATGGTGAATATCTTTTAGTTAATGGATTATCCTTTTTTCAACTGCTCAATCAGGAAGTGGCATCCGTATTTAACTGTTCTTACACGGTTTGCTGCCCGGCTTCCTCCAAGATTCAGCTTCTCTGCTCTGACAGGCTGTCCCTTAATAGCGATACCAATGTATACCGTACCAACCGGCTTGCCCTCCAGCTCATCAGGTCCTGCAACTCCTGTAAAACTGATGCCGATATCAGCATTCGTCAGAGAGGCGACATTTTCAGCCAGTTCTTTTGCACATTGTGCACTTACAACACCGTCATTCTCGATGGTTTCTTTTTTTACTTTTAATACTTCATGTTTGACCTCGTTAGTGTAGCAGACAACTCCGCCCTTCAGCAGGCTCCCCGCTCCCGGAATAGAAGTAAACTCCTGCTGGAACAATCCTCCGGTAAGACTTTCTGCGGCAGAGATTGTTAATTCCTTCTCCTTCAAAACCTTTGTCAGTTCTTCCATTAGAGAAGTATCATCATACCCGTAAAAATACTGGCCAACTCTCTCCTGAATTGCTTTTTCTGTTGAATCCAGAAGTTCCAATGCTGTTTCAACAACAGCATGCTTGGCAGTAAGCCTTAATGTAACCTCACCATCCGAGGCAAGAGGAGCAATAGTTGGATTGCTTTGATTATCAATTAAATCCTCAATTTCAGTCTCCAGCATGGATTCACCTATTCCAAAGAACCTTAACACCCTGGAGATTATTTTATCTTCTGATTCCAGCTCCGGAAGAAGAGCAGAATGTCCATATTTTAAAAACATAGGCTCCATTTCCTTAGGCGGTCCTGGAAGAAGCATATAAACTTTTCCATTGGTACTTGTTTTCATACCTGGAGCCATCCCCTGTTCATTAGGCAGAACATGTGAACCTTCCAAGATAAGTGCCTGTTTTCGGTTATTATCGGTCATTTTTCTGTTTGTTCGCTTAAAATACTCTTCAATTGATTTTAATGCATTTTCATCCATGACTAATTTTTTTCCCAAGTGCCCGGCAATTGTTTCTTTCGTCAGGTCGTCCTTGGTGGGACCCAGCCCGCCGGTGAGAATAATTAATTCAGAGCGATCATCAGCAATCTCAAGTGCCCTTTTAAGACGGTCCGGATTATCTCCCACCACCGTATGGTAAAAAACGTTTATTCCGAGCCCGGCAAGCTGCTGAGATATAAATCTCGCATTTGTATTTACTATTTGTCCGAGCAATAATTCTGATCCAACTGCAATAATTTCTGCATTCATTTAAACTCACCTCTTGATTTGAATGAAAAGAGGCCGATAAACACCAGCCTCTTTTTTGATCCTATTTAGTTTAAAGAACTGAAACTTATTTGGAGTTCCTGAAAACATGCATGTTTTTTGCAAAGTAATCCCAACCGGACCAAATAGTGAAAATCATCGCGACCCATAAAGCAAGATTTGCGAATGGAAAGGACACCATTTCAAAAATAATGTTATGAAGAAGCAATGCAGAGATTGCAACTATCTGAGTCCAGGTCTTGATTTTCCCAAGCATATTGGCAGCCACTACCTCGCCCTCTCCTGCTAGCAGCAAACGCAAACCAGTAACTGCAAATTCCCTGCTAATGATAATAATTACGATCCAGGAAGGCGCAAACTGCAGTTCCACAAGAATAATAAGAGCTGCAGAAACGAGAAGTTTATCCGCAAGAGGGTCAAGGAACTTACCCATATTGGTTACAAGGTTGAGCTTCCGGGCCAAATACCCGTCGACCCAGTCCGTCGCTGACGCAATAATAAATAGAAGAGCCCCGGCCAAATGCGTTACAGGGAGATCAACGCCAAGCAAATGAACCTTTCCCCAATGGAAGGGAACAAGCATAAGAATCATAAATATTGGGATTAAAAGAATCCTTGATACAGTTATTTTATTTGGTAAATTCATTTTCTTTCCTCCAACTATAATTCAAAAGAAACATATCTGAAAAGATAAAGCTATTGTTTTGGAACGAACCGGACGGTAATATCCTGGCGAACCACACTAGCCGGCGGAACAGCGTACTCCAATTTTTGATCGTTGACATATATTTCAGTGTCAATTGTTCGTCCAACTACTATGACAGCTTCACTTTCCTGCGTTAGGTCTTTACTTTGAGTTTCCCCTGCTTTCAGCATACCCTGGAAGAAAGAATACCCTTTACCATTTTTAATATTTACCCATGTCTGCCCCTTGGAAACTACCTTCACTACAAATGCATCTGCATTTTTCAGTTCATAAGTAGACTTACTTCCCGCACTTTGAACCACAGCCAAATCCTGCTTAGGAGTTTCTGCTGCTGGTGGAGTGGTATTTTCCTTTGTTGTATCTTTCTTCTTCTTTGCTTTTGGTTTTGTATCTTTCTTTTTCTCATCATTTTTAAGATTATCTGATTTTACAATCTCAGCTGGTTCTTTTTTATTATTTACTGCCTGGTTGGAATTCTTGTCTGCGTGCTGTGAGAAAAAATAATAAATAAGCGCAACAATCCCAATCGCAACAATTCCTATCAATATTTTAGGCAATAGATCAAGCACCTTTGGACTTGGTTCGGCCAATTGTTTATGGGTTTTGACCCTCGACAAATGCTCTGGAAGCTCATCATGCTGAGTGGCCGGAATTTCTGATTTATATGTTTCAAAAATTTCTTCGGGGTTTAGCTGTACCGCTTCTGCATATTGTCTAATAAAAGCCCTGGCATAGAAGTTTCCTGGCATAGAAGAATAATTACCTTCCTCAATGCCTGTGAGATACCTCTTTTGTATTTTTGTCATTGCCTGAAGATCATCCAGACTCAGCCCTTTAGACAAACGGGCCTCTTTCAGTCGATTACCTAATTCTGTCACGATAACACCTTCCATTTTTAAAAATCAAAATCTCCGAATTCAGAACCGGAGAACATATCGTTTTGATGAACCATCTCATATGTAATTTTTTCTTCGGGATCATTCCGAAGTTCAATAATATAATCAAAATCATCGAGAGTATACTCTGTATTTTGTACAAAAATATCAGGGTGTTCAACTACTTTTATAGCGGGGAGTCTCATTATTTCTCTCACGAGCTGCCAATGTCTTTCATTGGCGCGCCTTGTGGATACAATCCCGTCAAGTATAAAAAGATTATCCTTGTTGTACTCATCTTCAATTAACTGATTCCTAATGGTCTGTTTTAAAAGAGTCGAAGACACAAATAACCAGCGTTTGTTGGCACAAACACTAGATGCAACAACTGATTCTGTTTTACCAACCCGAGGCATCCCCCGAATTCCAATCAGCTTATGCCCCTCCTGCTTAAATAATTCTGCCATAAAGTCTACCAATAGTCCAAGCTCGTCCCTTACAAACCGGAACGTTTTCTTGTCATCGGCATCACGCTGAATGTATCTGCCATGCCTGACAGCCAGACGGTCACGAAGCTTCGGCTCACGAAGTTTGATTAGCTTTATTGTATCCATTGTATGTAAAATTGACTCAAGTCGCTGAATCTGATCATCATCTTTAGCTAAAATCAGCAGGCCCCTCCGGCCTTCATCTACCCCATTAATGGTAACAATATTAATAGACAGCATTCCCAGCAGGGATGAGATATCGCCTAATAAACCGGGTCTGTTTATTTGTATCTCATATTCTAAATACCATTCTTTTTTCTCCATAAAACCCCTCCTCAGTTTAAAAGAAAAGTGGAAGCGCCCATTTAGCGAAGCACTGCCTGATAACTATCCTGCATCCAGCAGCTTTGATTGAACATCCTGCAGATTCACTACGAGCTAAACACCAGCTTCCCTGAAAAAGCTATGGTGCAGGAGCCCCTTAAGAATACCTAGCACAGGAAAAGGTTCATTGTTGATCTTTCGTAGGGAGGAATGGCTGGACACTAGCTGCATCAAATTTCACCTTAAGGTCATCCTTAATGCAAGATACAGCATTATTTTAGACGAAAAGTCATAACTGGACAGTTTTCCAAGTCAAGAAATATTTCAAAAAGAAAATCGACAATTTCCTTCATTTTCTCTATCCCCCTAATAATATATGATTTTATGTCAAGATGAAAGGAAAAACAAAACCTTAATATATTTGCCAATAATCTGTCTTTTAAGAATATGCCATACAGCTTTAAATCATTGAACTCGGGGTACTGCCGTTCCTTTTGGGGAGAGTAAGCCTTTTATCTCGCTTAAAATGCCACTGCCTCGAAACAGCTGTTTTTTCTTCGTGAGAGGCTATACCTCCCACATCCTTCCTTGCCTGTCTGTCCTGGGAATTTATGAATATAATTTTAAGCAAAAAAAAGAGAGGTTTCCCTCTCTTTTAGCGTTGGCCATTATTTGAAACAAGCTTAACCATAATATTTGCAATCGCCTGCTGCTCTTGTGGATCAGCTACTGACCAAAGGTCGGCAAGAATTCTTTCCTGCTCATTCTTAGGCTCTACCTGATTAGCTAAATAGTCGCCAATCTGGTATGCAAGATCACCAATTGTATCTTTGCTCATCCCTTCACCTTCAGCATGGTGCATACGGTCAGCAAGGAAGTCTTCCCATTGTTTCCAGTTGTCTAAAACTGACATATTGTTAATCCTCCTTTAAAGTAGTACGAACTTATTTTGCAAAAAAGGAGCTAAAAATATGCACGATGGAAAAAGAATTTCGTTTTAGGTATACCAGCCGCCATTAATACCGATTACCTGCCCTGTAATATAGGAGGACTGAGGAGAAACGAGAAACTTAACACCCTCAGCAATTTCCTCAGGCAGGCCGAGTCTGCCCATTGGTATTTCCTCTGTTATACTGCTTAGTTCTTCCTCATCGAACTGCTCCATCATTGCCGTTTTTACGGCACCGGGAGCAACGGCGTTAACGCGAACCCCATTTAATGCAACTTCCTTACTTAAAGCCTTAACGAAAGCAATCTGGGCACCTTTTGCGGCTGAATAGGCCACTTCGCAGGCGCCTCCTGTCTGCCCCCAAATAGAAGAAATGACAATAATGCTTCCGGATCTTTTAGAAATAAGCTTTGGGAGCAGTTCTCTTGTCAGCATCAAAGGACTAGTCACATGCAGCTGGATAATTTTTTGAGCTTCCCCAGGTTCGAGGTCCATAAGAAGGCCATAATGGCTGCTGCCGCTGCCATGTATCACTGCATCAAGAGAAAACACACCTTCAGCAAGCAGTTTGTAGCCCTGGGGATCCGTTAAGTCAGCGTGGATTGGGATATACTCTCCTCCATATTCCTGAAGTTTGTTCAGAAGCTCATTAATGGCTTTAAGGTTATTATTATAATGCAAATATAAGTTGAAGCCTTCACGGGCTAGGGTTAAGGCAATAGCCTTTCCGATGCCTCCGCTAGCACCTGTGATTAATGCATATTTCCCCATCTTTTTATCAACTCTTTCTTATGAAAAAAAGCGCCGAAAACGGCGCCCTGTTTCTATTACTTATTAGGAACCACCTGGCAGACAGAGAATCGGTCTTCAGAAACCAATTCCGCAGCAAGCTTTTCAACATCCTGCAAAGTTATTTTTTCAAGTACCGGTACAACCTCAAATAAATTCATATCATTAAATGCATAACGTGTAAACTGGTTGGCGATATATTCTGGTGAATTGACCGCCCTCAGGAATGAACCAATTTTCTTTTTGATCGCTCTGCCAAGCTGGTCTTCGTTAAACACGCCGCCCTTCTTAGCTTCCATAAGCATATTCTCAAGTGTTTCCGCCAGCTTATCAGGCTCTCGTGTATCGCCGCCAACCATTGCAAAACCGAAGCCTTGCTCTTGGGTATAATCATATGAAAACGTCTCATCGATAAGCCCGCTGCTGTACAGCTGCTCATAATTATCAGAGCTTTTTCCAAATAGCAAATCAAGAAATACATTCATCGTCAATTCGTTTTTCAGCATTTCTTCTCCGGATTGGTTCACATGGAGTGCCTTTATTCCAAGCAGACATTTTGATGTTTGTACATTCATTTTTAAAACTTGTTTCTTTTGATCTGCTTCTACCGGCTCTTCATCAAACTTCCTTTGAATTTCTGGCTGGCTGCTGTATTCCTTTTTCCCTTGATTTTCTCTGACCTGGTCCATTATAGCCTTAGGGTCAACCGGCCCAACAATAAACAAAAGCATATTACTTGGATGATAGAAAGTCCCGTAACATTCATATAGAAGGTCAGCTGTAATAGGAGTAATCGATTCAATTGTACCAGCAATATCAATTTTAACAGGATGATTTTTGTAAAGGTTTTGAATCAAACCAAAATACAGGCGCCAGTCAGGATTATCATCGTACATGGTAATTTCCTGCCCAATAATTCCCTTTTCCTTCTCAACAGTTTTTTCTGTAAAATAAGGGTCCTGAACAAAATCAATTAGTGTTTCAAGGTTTTGCTCTACATTTGAAGTGCTCGAGAAAAGGTAAGCTGTTCTTGTAAATGAAGTAAAGGCATTAGCAGACGCCCCCTGGCGGCTGAATTGCTGAAATACATCTCCATCTTCTTTTTCAAACAGCTTATGCTCAAGAAAATGGGCAATGCCATCTGGCACCTTCACAAAGTCCTTTTTTTCAAGAGGCACAAAATGATTATCAATCGAACCATATTTAGTTGTAAATGTTGCGTACGTTTTGTTGAAGCCTTTTTTCGGAAGTACATAAACGTTAAGTCCATTGGACATTTTTTCAAAATATAATTCTTCCTGAAGCTGGTCAAATGATATTTTTTCCATGTTATTTGCCCGCCTCCGTTCCAGTTAAAAAATAAATGGTATCTAGCTCAATCTTATCCGCTACTGCTACAATTTCCTCTTTTGTAGTTTCCTGCATGCCTGAAAGCCATTGATCAAGAGGAATTTCCTGGCCGGAAATGACATTATGATAAAGCATTTCAATTAGCCCTCTTGCTGTATCGACTGTCTCCAGCATCTGATTTTGGATTACGGCCTTTGTTTGTTCAAGTTCTTTATCCGTAAAATCCCCTTTTCTCATTGCTTCCATTTGTTCCTTGATAATCCCAACTGCCTGATCATAATTTTTAAGATCAATTCCCGACATAACCATCATTAAGCCTTTATGGCTTTCAAGACGGCTGGCTGCATAGTAGGCCAAACTCGCTTTCTCCCTAACATTGATAAAAAGCTTTGAGTGCGAGAATCCGCCAAAGATGCCGTTAAATACCTGCAGAGCGTTGTAGTCCTTATCTCCATAAATCACATTTGTCCGGTAACCGATGTTCAGTTTACCTTGCTTAACATCCTGTGCTTCCTTAACTTCCTTGACTTCCGATTTTGCACGGGCATTTCCAGCCTGAGCCTTTTGCGGTTCGCGGGCGTTAAATTGGAGAAGGCGTGAAGCAGCATTTTTCACTTCTTCTTCATTTACATCCCCGATTACATATAAATCCATTTCATCTTCTGAAAAAGCTTTTTGAAAGTAATCAAAAAGATTCTCTGGAGTGATTGAATCAACTTCCTCCAGTTCACCATTCACCTGAAGTGCATATGGTTCACCTTTGCACATTTCTTCAATCAAACGCATATTGGAATAGCGCATTTTGTCATCAAATACAGATTGAATTCTTTGCTTAAGTGTCCTTTTTTCTTTTTCAACTATGTCCTGATGAAAGGAACCATTATTGGCATTTGGATTTGTCAGGATTTCGGACAAGAACTCTAAGCCCTTTTCAAGCAATGGGCTTGGATCGCTTAGGAACTTTTCATTCGCTATCTCAAAGGAAAAACTAACGACATGATACTCGCCTTTTTTAGCCAAATCTACAAACAGAGTCGCTCCGTAAAGCTCATCAAGATATGATCTCAGACTTGCAGTAGAAGGATATTTTAATGAACTGCTTTGCAGAACATGGGGAAGCAGTGCCCTTTTCGTTAATTCCTCTTTAGCAAGTGGTGTTTTCATTCTCCATACAATGGTATTTGTTTTATATTTGTCAGTCTTTACAACATGCAGCTTATAGCCCTGCATTTCTGACACTTTTTCTGTCAATGCATCCATTTGGGGTCCTCCTTCTGGGGTAAAGCATGCCATTTTTCGGCCATGCCCACTGATACGGTTATTCTCTATCTTTTCCATTGTAATAAAACCTATTCTTACTATAATTTGTCATGCAAGGCCAATACAAATTTTTACTCTTTTTTTATAAAAAAATGTTAGTTCTATAGGATGGTGGTACTGTAAACATATAGATAACAAAAAACCGGCCCAACCAAGGACCGGCTATTTTAAGCATATACAGGCTGAATAACTTGTACAATTTTATTTTCCAAAGTAAACCCATCTTCAAAGCAAGCCCTGTTTTTACCCTCATTTTTGGCTTTATAAAGGAGACTATCTGCCGAGGCAAGCAAGATATCGGTCTTCTTAGACCCATTAAAAATAGACACTCCGAAACTTATGGTTGATGTCCAGCCTTTCTCTGTAAATGGCCTTTCATTGATATGCTGATAAATTTCGGTTACAAATACATGAATATCCACTTGAGGCGAGTAAGGGATTAGAAAGGCAAACTCCTCTCCACCGTACCGAAATGCAAGACCACCATATTTGTCTGCGGTATCGTTAAAGATTTTCCCCAGGCACCTAAGGACTTCATCTCCAACTAAATGACCGTACTGATCATTTATTGGCTTGAAATTATCTATATCTCCCATAATCAGAAAAAATGATGATTCTTTGTCCGATAGCATCCTTAGATGCTCCTGAAAATGACGATGATTATATAAACCTGTTAAGTAGTCGGTTACAACGAGTTCATGATATATTTCTTTCATTTTTATATGCTTTCTTTCCCTAAGGACAATCATAGCTCCAAAAAGTCCGATGATCCAAATAAAAGTAATATTCATCAAAAAGATTACCCACATATCTTCGGTGTGCTGTTGTTCAAAAAAGAATATTACAGCATAGCCTAGAGTTGCAAAAGCAGATGAGATAAACGAACCCTTTGTTTTCCAATAAATCGTAGCATGCATAACCAGAAGAAAGGATACCGGAAAAAGGATGCTTTCTACTCCATGGGTTAAAACGATTAACCACATTAAGGCAATAAAATCAAAGACAATCCCGCATTTAATCAAAAGAGAAAAATACTTATGATTGCTATCCATCCTCATAAAAACAGCCTGGGCAATGGCCATATAAAGAATACCCATAATTAACAGAGCAGAAAAGGAACGGTGTTCAAATTTTAGGATGGCATCCAGCGGCGGATAGTAAAACAAAACACAAGCAATAAATAGAAAAATCCAGCGTAAGAATGTAAATATTTTTTCTGTTTCATAATCCTTTAAATAAAGTGTAAACCGCATTAGTCTTCCCTCTTCGCGCGATATTGTTACCTTTTTATCCATTTTTTTCTATAATTCTACATTATCACGAATTCAAAGTTCCTGACAAGGGTGGAATGTGCAAAGAGATTTTTTTCTTAAGAAGAACGAAAGTGACTTGTTCAGCCTCGACAAGCGCTGGCCGGCTAGAATCGCCGCGTCCTGTGGCGACGCCGACACTAACACTTCCTGTGCGTAGAATGTTCTGTTGTTCTTTTACTTTATGTCAGCAATGAAGCAGTCTTGAGTGGCTGGGCGATGAAGTTTAACAGGCTCCCAATCCGTCCGCGGAAAGCGAGTGCGTGAAGGGGAAATGAACAGGTAAATTTAAAGGGGCCTTAATAAAAATCCCCCCTTTAAAAAGGAGGGATTTTTTTATGTCTTTATCTGCTGCCTTTAATATAATGAACGCCATCCGCTTTAGGAGCTTCTGCGCGGCCGATAAAGCCTGTTAATGCTAAAATGGTTAACACGTAAGGAGCAATTAGAAGATATACATCTGGTATTGATTTAAGGAAAGGTAAGCTGGATCCGATAATACTAATACTTTGAGCAAATCCAAAGAATATAGCGGCGCCCATAGCACCCAGTGGATGCCATTTTCCAAAAATCATTGCAGCAAGAGCCATAAAGCCTTGACCACTTATGGTTGAATGGCTGAAGTTAGAAGAAATCGACTCGGCATAAACGCCTCCGCCAATACCACCAAGTGCTCCAGAAATAATAACGCCTAAATAACGCATCTTCGTAACGTTAATACCCATTGTATCCGCAGCCATTGGATGTTCGCCTACCGAACGCAAGCGTAATCCAAATGGAGTTTTATAAATGATATACCATGCAATGACAGCAACGATAATGGCTACAAAAGAGGTCCAGTAAGTATTTTGGAAAAAGATTTTTCCAATAACCGGAATATCCTTTAAAACCGGAATATCAATTTTACTAAAGCTTTCTTTGATAATATCAGTTTCACCTTTATTGTAAATTAACTTAACTAAAAACAAAGTTAAACCAGTAGCCAGTAAGTTGATAGCCACACCGGAAACCGTATGGTCAGCACGGAATGTAATTGCTGCAACAGCATGCAAAAGAGAAAATATTGCACCAGCTGCCATCGCTACCAGTAAGGCAATCCAAGGTGTTGCGGCTCCAAATGTGCCGGCAAATGTAATGTTAAATACAACGGCAGAGAATGCACCAATAACCATTAATCCTTCAAGACCGATATTGACAACACCCGAACGTTCCGAAAACACACCGCCTAATGCAGTGAAGACAAGTGGAGCAGCCCATAATAATGTTGACGGAATAACGATCATTAAAATTTGCATTAAGCTCACTTACTTCACCTCCTTTTTCCCGAATCGGTCAAGAACTATTCTTATGAGATAGCTAGAAGCAACAAAGAATACAATCAATGCAATAATGATATCAACAAGTTCTTTTGGTACACCAGCTTCAAGAGGCATTGATAAGGCTCCGATTTTTAAAGCGCCAAAGAGCAGCGCAGCGAAGAATACCCCAATAGCAGTATTGCCGCCAAGCAAAGCAACGGCAATCCCGTTAAAGCCGACACCTGTAAATCCGCCCTGAACGGCCATATATCCAAAAGTACCCAATCCTTCCATGGCACCTGCTACACCGGCGAAGCAGCCTGAAATCACCATTGAAAGGATAATATTTTTATTAACGCTCATCCCAGCATAATGGGCTGCATCCTGGTTGAAACCTACCGCACGCAATTCGAAACCTCTTGTGGTTTTTTCTAAAAGGAACCACATGAAAATACAACCTATAATGGCAATAATAATACCCCAGTGGAGGGTTGAATGTGTCGTGATTTCCTGAAGCCACGGAGAACGTAAGGATGCTGAGTCATGAATCATACCTGTTTTGGAAGAACCTTGATTTAATTTATTATTGATAATGTAATTGACTGTGTGCAGGGCAATATAGTTCATCATAATCGTTACGATAACTTCATGAACCCGGAAACGTGCTTTTAATAAGCCGGGTACAAACGCCCATAATCCACCCGCAACCATTGCGGCTATAATAGCAAGCGGCAAGTGGATGATCTTAGGCAGATCAAACGTTACCCCGACCCATACAGCTGCAAGCCAGCCAACAATAAATTGACCTTCAACACCGATATTAAACAAGCCAACCCGGAAGGCAAACGCAACCGCAAGACCAGCTAAAATATATGGTGTTACCTGACGGATAACCTCTCCGCTATAATAAACATCGCCAAATGCACCATTCCACAAAGCTGTATAGGCTGCCACAGGATCATATCCGCTTACTAGCATGATGATCGTACCAACGATAATACCTAACACTACTGCGATAAGTGGAGTTAAAATATTGCGCATGCGTTTAGACATGTGTTCCTTCCCCCGCTTCTTTCCGATTCGAGCCAGCCATTAAGAGACCTAGTTCTTGCTCCGTCGTTTCCTTAGGGTTAACAACAGCAACAATACTGCCTTCATATATAACGGCAATTCTATCACTGACATTCATGATTTCATCAAGCTCAAAAGAAACCAATAATACTGCTTTCCCGTTATCACGCTGTTCAATCAAACGTTTATGAATAAACTCAATAGCTCCGACATCCAGGCCGCGAGTCGGCTGTGCCGCTATAAGAAGATCCGGATTTCTGTCTACTTCGCGTCCAATAATAGCTTTTTGCTGATTTCCTCCGGAAAGGGCGCGCGCTAATGCAGATTCACTTGGAGTCCTAACATCGAATTCAGCAATCAGTTTTTTTGCTTTTGAGTAGATTTCCTTGAAGTTTAAGATGCCATTTTTTGAAAAAGGCTTTTTATAATAGGTTTGCAAAACCATATTTTCTGCAATCGGGTAATTAAGAACTAAGCCATGTTTGTGTCGGTCCTGAGGAATATGACCAACCCCTGTTTCCGTGATTTTCCGCGGAGTAAGGCCCATTAGCTCTTTGTCGTTTAATTTAATACTTCCGCTTTCAGCTTTTCTTAATCCGGTAATGGCTTCAATAAATTCAGATTGTCCGTTTCCGTCTACACCGGCAATTCCTACAATCTCACCTGCCCGAACGGTCAAATTTAAACCATTTACAGCAGATATACCGCGAGCATCTTTAACGACAAGATCCTTAACATCAAGTACGCCCTCTTTTGGAACGCCCTCTTTTTTCTCTGTTTTAAAAACAACTTCTCGGCCAACCATTAAGTTAGCAAGTTCATTCGGGTTTGTTTCGCTAACATTAACCGTACCAATCCCTTTTCCTTTACGGATAACAGTACAGCGATCGGCAACTTCCATAATTTCTCTCAATTTATGTGTGATGAGAATGATGGATTTACCTTCTTTAATTAACGTCTTCATAATTTGGATTAGTTCTTTAATTTCTTGTGGTGTTAATACGGCAGTCGGCTCATCAAAAATTAAAATTTCCGCTCCACGATAAAGTGTTTTTAAGATTTCAACACGCTGCTGCATTCCAACTGAAATTTCGGATATTTTCGCTTGAGGGTCTACAGCCAATCCATAACGTTCGGAAATATCCCGAACTTCTTTTTCTGCTTTTTTAAGATTGATTCGACCGCCAGTTGTTATTTCTTTCCCTAAAATAATATTCTCAGTAACTGTAAATTTATCAACAAGCATAAAATGCTGGTGAACCATCCCGATCCCAAGGTCATTGGCAATATTCGGATTAGATATTTTAACAGGGTTACCCTTAACACGAATTTCACCTTGCTCAGGCTGGTACAAACCAAAAAGAACATTCATTAAAGTAGTTTTTCCGGCACCATTTTCTCCAAGCAATGCATGAATTTCGCCCTTCTTTAATTGAAGAGTGATGTTATCATTTGCTACAAAGTTGCCAAATTCTTTACGGATATTAAGCATCTCAATAACATATTCCATTATTTTTCACTTCCTTTAATAAAGGTTTTTGGAAATTTTTCATAAGTAGTAAGAGGTCAGACTTTTCTCCTTAAAAAAAACAGGGAAACCTCCCTCTGTAAAACTCTAAGTGAAAGGTAGAATCACCGATTCTACACTTCAATTAAAGTTTTCTTTCATGAAAAAGGAATAGGCGGGCGGTAATTTACCCGCTTATTCCAAATGGATTGATTATTTTGCGCTAAAAGTTTTTAGCTCTTTAAGTGTTCCAGGAACTTTAACTGAACCATCTTTAATTTTGTCTGTCCATTCTTTTACAGCTTTATCGATTGCATCTTTAGCAGAAGCTTTGCTGTTTACTGGAGCTAAGCCAACGCCATCTTCATGTAAGCCATAAACTGTTGTTTGGCCGCCAGGGAAGTTGCCATCTTTAGCTTTATCAGAAACATCTTTAACAGCAAGGTCAACACGTTTCATTGCAGATGTAAGAACTACGTCCGGACCCATGAAGCTTTGGTCTTGGTCTACACCAATTGCCCAAATTTCTTTATCAGGATTCTTCTTCTTAAGGTCAGTAGCTTCTTTGAATAATCCGTTTCCAGTTGCACCAGCAGCATGGAATACAACATCGTCACCAGAAGCATACATTTTTGAAGCAATGGTTTGACCAAGTTCTGCTTTGTCAAATGCTCCTGAATATTGAACATCAACTTTCGCTTCAGGCTTAGCAGCTTGAACACCAGCTAGGAATCCAGCTTCGAAACGTTCGATAACAGGAATTTTCATACCGCCGATGAAACCAATTTTATTTGATTTAGTTTGTAATGCTGCTGCTACACCTGCAAGGAATGCAGCTTCTTGCTCTTTAAATAAAACACTTGCTACGTTTGGCTGTTTTACTTCATCATCAATAATTGCAAAATTGCTTTTTGGCTGTTGCTTTGCAATTTCCTCAACAGCGTTATGCATTAAGAAACCAATCCCAAATACCAAGTTGTAACCTTGACGTGATAGAGTATTTAGGTTTGTGGAATAGTCAGCATCAGATGTGGATTGAAGGTAGTCAAAACCATTTTTACCTTTCTCCAGGCCATTTTCTTTACCGTAATCTTGAAGACCTTTCCAAGCAGATTGGTTGAAAGATTTGTCATCAACACCACCGACGTCAGTAACCATGGCAACTGTGTAGGCTTTTTCTTTGTTTTCACCTTTGGATGCATTGTTTTTGGTATCATCATTTGATTTACCACAAGCTCCTAAAAGTGTTCCGGCAGCTAAGACAAGCGATAAAGCTAGGCCAAATTTACGCTTTTTCAAGGTATTTTCCCCCCTAGAGAATGTTGTTTGATTTAGTAGAAACGTCTAAAAAGAAAATCTTGTTTGCGTTTCCAAGAATGATAAAAAATTAAACTCTTTTTCTCAGAACCTGAAAACTGAACTTATCTGCCCTAAAGTAGTTTACCGAATAAAGTATTAGTTCATCCGTTTCATCAAAATGCATTTGCTTTAAAACAAGCAAAGCGGTTTCCGGCTCGCATTCCAGGATAGGAGATATTTTTTCATGATAGCCAAGTGGCTCAATCTGGGTCACCGCGTATGTAATCCTCCGATTAGCCTGTTCTTCAAGGATATTGAAGATAGACTCTTCTCCTCTGGGAAGATTATCGGGGAAAATATGTTCTGGAACCTTGTCGATGCAATATACGACCGGATCTCCATTGGCGGTTCGAACCCTTTCAATCAAAATAATTTCTTCATCTGGTGAGCAAGAAAAACGGCGAATATCCTCTTCGGTAGCTCCCTGGGTTGATGAACTCAGGAAAATAGTCCCTGGTTTCATACCTGCCTGCTTAATCATGTTCGTGACACTGTTAAGCTGTTCGATCCCTGAGGTAAATAGTGGTTTGGCATTTACGAATGTTCCAACGCCATGGCGCCGGATAATTACGTTTTCCTCTTCAAGTATGCGCAATGCTTCTCGAAGGGTAGCCCTGCTAACACCCAGATGTTTAGCAAGATCGAATTCGGAAGGCAATTTTTCTCTTTCTTTATATATCCCTTCTTCAATATCTTGCTTTAACCGATCGATAACTTGTAAGTACAAATGTCGGTTATCTGACTTAATAGACATGCAGGTTCCTCCAGCCTTTTTTCCTAAGACATCAGACATCTGATGTATAATCATTCCTACTAATCGAAAATACTATAACATTTTTAAAGGTATAAATAAATAGCATTTATTGATTTTGTCGAAAAAAGCTAAAATGATTTTAATTGTCAAAATTCACGTAATTCTGCATCCTTTTATTTGATATAATAGTATATTGGACATGCTTACATTTACCTGTTTTTTGGGGTTCAAACAAGTTTTTTAACTACTTTGAAAAGGCTTTCAATAGTATAACCTTTTAACTTGATATGTCTATATAAATAGGTCGTGTTTTAGAAAACAGAATATAAATTCTTATTAGGCAAAATAAACGCCAGCTAAAAAGCCGGCGTTTGAGAAACTTTGCTGATTGATTTAAATATTTTTTGGTGCTGCGACTCTTATTGTCTTTGATAACCCGTATGAAAGACCTTTTCTAATGGACAAGTTCTGGTTCTGTCATCTATTAACCGAATAGAGTCTTTTATTATGAACTTGCTTCTTCTTTCGGTTTGGTTACTAAAACTGTACGTGGCTTGCTGCCTTCATAAGGCCCTACAACTCCCCTGGCCTCCATCTCATCAATAAGGCGGGCTGCCCTTGTATATCCAATCCGGAAACGTCGTTGCAGCATAGAAACAGAAGCAGTTTGCATCTCCACAATCAAATCAACTGCACCCTCATATAAATCGTCATCCACTTCACCACTGGCTTCAGGGATATCATCAGGGATCATTTCCTCCTGATATTGAGCCTTTTGCTGGGAGATTACGAAATTCACTGTATCTTCTACTTCTTCATCAGATAAAAATGCTCCCTGGACCCTGACAGGCTTTGAAGAACCAACTGGAAGGAACAGCATATCTCCCCTGCCCAGAAGCTTTTCCGCTCCCCCCATATCCAATATGGTTCTTGAATCCGTCATACTGGAAACAGCAAAAGCAATCCTCGAAGGAATATTGGCCTTTATGACACCTGTGATAACATCAACTGAAGGGCGCTGGGTTGCGATTATTAAATGTATACCGGCAGCACGGGCCATTTGAGCCAGACGTGTAATGGAATCTTCTACATCGGAAGAAGCAACCATCATTAAATCCGCTAACTCATCGACGATTACCACAATATAAGGAAGCATAGGCTGCTTATCGTTTTCCTCCATATTGTGTTTTCTCACGTGGTCATTATAGCCTTCAATGTTTCTTGTTCCCGTATGGGAGAATAATTCATAGCGGCGTTCCATCTCGCTAACAACTTTTTTTAGAGCCTGAGATGCCTTTTTAGCATCGGTTACTACTGGAGCAAGCAAATGCGGGACACCGTTATACACATTCAATTCAACCATTTTGGGATCGATCATCATCAGTTTCACTTCATGAGGCTTAGCTCTCATTAAGAGGCTCGTTATAATGCCATTTATGCATACGCTTTTTCCGCTTCCTGTTGCACCGGCAACAAGAAGATGGGGCATTTTGTTTAATTCGGCTAAAACAGCTTCACCCGTAATATCTCTCCCCAGCCCAATAAGGAGCTTGGCATCAGGCTTATCGTTTTGCTTTGATTCCAGTACCTCCCGCAATGATACCATTGCTACCTCTGAGTTTGGAACTTCAATTCCGATAGCTGATTTTCCTGGAATAGGGGCTTCTATTCGGATATCTTTGGCCGCTAACGCTAAAGCCAAATCATCATTTAAGCTTACGATTTTGCTAACCTTAACACCCACATCCGGATGCACTTCGTACTTTGTAACAGCCGGGCCTAAGTGGACCTGGGTAACACGTGCTTTAACACCAAAGCTTTGGAAGGTTCTTTCAAGCTTGGCAGCATTAGCATGGATTAATTCATATTCCCCGCTTTGGTCTGTCTTACCTGGAAGTTTTAATAGCCTTAACGGAGGCAGCTCATATGCCGCATTTTCAACCTCTGTAAAGGTAATAGGAAGTGATGTATCTTCTTCTGGCTCCGCTTTATCCGGTTTACCTTTCGCCTTGGTTTCTTCATGCACTTCTTTGGGCTGTCTGTCTTCAGGGTAGGCACGGTCTGCAAAGCTCGAGATTAGCGGTTCAGGGATAATATCCTCCGCAGGCTCTGTATTGGCCGGAGGTATTGTTGTAACTGCTGCCGGTGCAGTGGCTCTTTTTTCAGTCCGTTCTTTTTTCTTCTCTTCTTTTTGCTCAGAACGATTTTCCTGTCTTTGCTGTTTCCACTCTGAAACATCTGTCTTAAATGCATCCCACTGATTTTTCGAAAAACCAAAAAGTGCTGGAAGGATTCTTCCCAATGCATCCCCAACTGTCCTGCCTGTAAGCAAGGTAATCCCTATCAGGATAAAAAGAACTGCAACCAGCTTTGCCCCTGTTTCAGCAAAAAGGAAGTATGTCATGGCAAAAAGCACAGCCCCGATCATGCCGCCTCCAAGCTCATGTGTACTGGTTCTTCCGTATATTTCATCCTTATAAAGATTGAAGGTCCTCTTTATAACACTTGCATTTTCAAATGCTCCGTCCTTAGACAAAGAGTGAAAGAGATAAATATGGTCGAATAATAAAATAGAGCCAATAAGAAAGTAAAGCCCTATTAATCTCCTGTTAAAGAAAAAAGGAACTTCTCTTTTCCACATTAAATAAATACTGCAAATCATTAGCCCAATCACACTAATTATGTACCATTCACCCATCCAAAAACGGAAAAAGTTAATGAACACTTTCCCTGCCCGGCCCAAATCCGCTGCGGCAATGATGGATAAAGATAATAAAACAAGCCCTGTCAATTCAAATTGGGCTGTTCTTTTTAAGGGATTATCTTTTTTTCTAGTTTGTCTTCGCTTTTTTTTGGCCATTTGATCACCTTATGTTTCTTTTAATATATCTTCTCTGGTTTGGTTTTACCTCGCATAGTCCTCATAAATATGTAGTAAAGGAAGAAAGCAGCCTCATTTGGCTGCCTTTGTCTCCCTACCCTGATTATACCATAATGTCGCCTTTATGAGGACAAACCTTCCAGAAATGAAAAAGAAATTTTGGTGCCCGGACAGCATCTTTCATCGAGATAATCCTGTGGATTTGTACTTAAAACCCGCACAACCCTGGCATATTGGAAATCGTCCGCTTCCACCATGAGGGGGATTCCTTGAAATGTTACCTGCTGTACTTTTCCGTAAACAGAGCTTTCTTCAGGAAAAACCTGTTCAAGCGGCATAACTGTATAAAGAATCATTGAACCAGCCCCTCAGTACTTTGCGATTTATTAAGCTCGATCATCTCATTAAGTTTCTTCATAGCTAAACCCAGCCCACCGACTTCATCAATCAGGCCTGACTTTACTGCATCTGTTCCAATTACATTTGTACCGATATCTCTTGTCAGGTTTCCTTTTGCAAACATTAAATCCTTGAATGTTTCTTCTGTTATATGTGAATGCTTCGTTACAAAATTAACGACGCGCTCCTGCATCTTATCAAGATATTCAAATGTCTGCGGAACTCCAATAACCAAGCCCGTAAGTCGAATTGGGTGTATCGTCATCGTGGCTGTTTCTACTATAAAAGAGTAATCGCATGATACTGCAATCGGTACTCCAATAGAATGGCCTCCGCCTAAAACAATGGAAACGGTGGGCTTTGAAAGCGACGCAAGCATTTCTGAAATTGCAAGACCCGCTTCCACATCACCGCCCACTGTATTTAGAACAACAAGAAGACCTTCGATATTCGGGTTTTGTTCGATAGCGACTAGTTGCGGAAGTAAATGCTCATACTTAGTCGTTTTATTTTGCGGCGGCAGTGCAAGATGGCCTTCAATCTGGCCAATTATTGTGAGGCAATGGATCTTAGAATCACTGGAAAGCTGCGGTACGTTAGTTTGGCCAAGCTGCTGGATTTTTTCTATAAGAGCTGAAGCAGGCCTTTCTTCCTTTTGTGGCTCCTGCTCCATTTCATTTTGTGTATAGTCATTATTCATCCTTAGTTCTCCCTTCAGGCATAATATATGGTTAGTATTATCCTTTAAGGTAAATTCATTCCTGTAGAATTAGAAACACATGGTACAAAATATGATGATGTACTACTTAAATGGAGTGATAAGGACATACGGCGACTCTTCTTGATCGGGTTGTTCCCTCCGCAGCTTATTGAAACCTTTTTAAATACAGCACACCTCGTACGCTTCCCATACTGCCTGTCTGTTTTCTTCCACCAGCGTCCGGTCCTTTTGATCTGCAACCACCCCTTTCGAAATAGATTATCTGCATTATAAAATAAAAAAGGTCAGATCCCCTTAAAGGGATTTGACCTTTCTTGTTTTTGGTTAAAATTATCCAATAGCATTTGGTTAATTGCAACGGAATGTGCGAGACTCCTCGAAAATGCTACCGCATTTCCTTCGTGCGGTGTTGATTCAAAGAGGCTCAATGTCCTGCGGGATCAGCGGGACAAGGGAGACCCCAGTCGCTTTAGTGCTGAGGAGGCTCACCGCACGCACCGTGGAAAGCAAAGCATCCTGAAGTGGAAATCAACCGGCCAATTTATCAAAGCTACTCATAGAGAACTTTTTCAGTGGTCTAAGCATTTTCGCCCGCAGTGTTCCCAATTATTCTTATGCTTTTTTCTCTGCTACTTCCATAATGATCGGCATGATCATTGGTCTTCTTTTTGTTTTTTCAAACAAGAACCTGTTCAGCTCATCTCTCATTTCCTGCTTTAAGCTGGACCAGTCAAATGATTCTTTTGCAACATTCTTTTCTACAACGTCTCTAACCAGCTTTACGGAATCATCCATTAATTTCTCGGATTCACGGACATACACAAATCCACGGGAGATGATTTCAGGTCCTGCAACTATATTTTTCTCTCTTCTCGAAAGAGTAACAACTACAATCAAAATGCCATCCTGGGATAAAAGGCGTCTGTCACGAAGAACTATATTGCCTACGTCCCCTACTCCAATGCCATCAATTAGAACATTTCCTGATGGCACCTTGCCTCCTGGCATCATTTTACCATCCTTGAATTCAATAACTTCCCCTTTTTCGGCAATATAGATATTTTTGGATGGAATTCCGCATGCCTGTGCTACTTTCATATGAGCCTTCAGCATTCTGTACTCACCATGAACGGGAATAAAGAATTTTGGATTCATTAAATTAATCATGAATTTTAATTCTTCCTGGCTTCCATGGCTCGAGGCGTGAATGGTCCGTCTGCCGGATATCACGTTTGCGCCCGCACGGAAAAGCATATCAACGGTTTTAAACAAAAATACCTCGCTGCCCTTTAACGGGGAAGCAGCTATTAAAACAGTATCTCCTTTTTGGATATTTACTTGTTTATGAGTTTGCTTGGCCATTTTTTGCAAAGCTTCAATCGGTTCACCCTGGCTGCCTGTTGTAAGAACAACAATTTCCCTTTCAGCATATTTGGAGATGTCCGAAATTGGAATAATGAGTTCTTCAGCTATATTCAAATAGCCCAGGTCAAGGGCAATATGGTAAATGCGCTCGAGACTTTTCCCTACTACAGCTACCTTTCTGCCGCTTTCAAGTGCGGAATCAAAAACATGCTGAATCCTATTTACATCAGATGCAAAACAGGCTGCAATAATTCTTCCTGGTGCATTGAAAAATACTTTGCTCATTTCCTGTGCTACATTTGCTTCAGACACTGTATAACCTGGTTTTTCTGCATCTGTGCTGTCTGAAAGAAGGCATAGTACACCCTTTTCTCCTATTCCAGCCATTTTACCGATATCAGCTTTATACAATTCTGTAGCTGCCTGGTCAAACTTAAAATCCCCTGTATGCACAATCGCTCCCTCAGATGTATGGAAGGAAATTCCCACAGAGTCAGGAATGCTGTGATTTGTTCTAAAAAAGCTTACACTAACAGACTCCATTTCAATAACCGAACTTGAATCAACTTCAATAAACTCCGGATTCCCTATAAAGTCCTGTTCCTTCATTTTTGCCTGGGCAAGAGCCAGTGTTAAGCGTGTTCCGTATACAGGAACATCAATTTTGCGGAGTACATAGGTTAAGGCTCCAATATGGTCTTCATGGCCATGTGTAAGGAAAATTGCTTTTACTCTTTCCTTATTATCAGTAAGGTAGGTAATGTCAGGAATTACGACATCAATGCCTAGCATTTCATCCTCGGGGAACATTAAGCCGGCATCGACGACAAATATATCCTTGTCCACTTCTACCACGTACATATTTTTGCCTATTTCTCCTACTCCTCCAAGCGCTATAAGCTTGATGGTGTTATTCTTTCTCTTTCTCAAGTTAAGCTTCCTCCTACTTTGTTCTTATGCCGATCGAAATCAGTTACAACCATTATACTTGAAATTTGAAAGGCTTTACAACCAATTACCGTATACCTTTTGTTTTTTGATTCTTAACTTTATCAGAAATTTCATAAAAGAAGATAAATTTCGTATTGCGAAACAAGTAACCGAATCTTACAATAATATTTAACTGTTAAATTTTACGGTTGTTTATTAAAGACTCTGTTAAACTAGGCTGTTGTTTTTCGCTTAGGGCACTCGCTTTCCGCGGGAGTATCGGGAGCCTACTCGGCGCTATGCGCCTGTGTGGTTTCCCCTGCCCGTTTTTCCAATGGAGTCTGGCAGATTCCCTTACAATTAAATAAATGATTAACAGCCAACTTATAAAAAAAGGATGTACAACATGAACAGAAAAATCTACTTATATGTAAAAGCTTTTTCCGACCTCGGATCCTTTATGGATATGATCGCATTAAATGCGGTTGTTTACGCCGCTACAGGAAGCTCGGGATGGCTTGCCGCCTCTATGGCACTGCGCACCTTCGGAGGTGTCATTTCCAGCATTTTGTCCGGCCTGGTGGCAGACAGGTTTGACAGAAGAAAAATTATGATTATTACAGACTGGTTTAGGGGGGCTATTATCCTCCTTGTCATTCCTTTTCCTAATCCAGTGATGATAACAGCAGTTTCTTTATTCATTGGGTTAAGCGGAAGCTTTTTTGCCGTCAGCTTCAGTGCTGAAACTCCCCAAATTTTTGGAGAAGATAAAGTACTCGAAACGAACTCTCTTATCTCACGGCTGACCTCCATCAGTATGGTTGCAGGTTTTATCTCCTCTGGTATCATTACTAGCTTTTTGGGATTCAAAGCCACCCTTTTTGTTGATGCTATTACTTATATCGTTTCCGCCTGTGTATTAATGAAAATGAACTGGAAGCAAGCGGAGCCCCAGATGAAACCATTGGCAAATGGTGTAAAAGAGAAAATTAGAGCCATTGGTCTCGATCTTAAAGAGGTTTATTCTTATATTAAATTAGCTCCCTATCTTCTCATGATTAATATTGTATTTTTGGTGGGGGCCTTTGCAGGTAGTTCGCACAATATCGGGATTCCTTTACTGGCCGAAAAAATGGATCCAGGGCGGCAGAGTCTTTTCTACGGGTTTATTTGGGGAGTATGGGGAGTAGGTTCCGTGCTATCCACAATCATTCTGCCAAAGCTTAAGTGGCTGACGGGAAATCGGCTTTATGTAGTCGGCTTTGTCTCCGCTTCTCTAATGTCTGTGGGTTTTATCACTTTTCTGTCATCCGTTAATCCACTGGTTGTCTTTCCTTTTGCTTTTTTTACAGGGATTTTTGATGCGGCATTTACGACGCTTTACTCCACTATTCTTCAAAAAGCAGATAATTCGATTCGCGGAAGAATTTTTGGAGTAGGAAATTTGTTAAAATCCCTGGGATTTGCACTTGGATTTCTGGTTGTACCTCTTCTATTAAAAAACCTGTCTCTGCCTGAAATGGTAGCGAGCATGCATGGCCTGCTTATCACAACTGTGATTGCCATTCTAATAATAGTCAATGGTCTTCGAATCAAGGCTAATAATGCGGCAATTAATAACAAATCACAAATATAAAGATATCCAGCGAATGCCAGACTTGCCGATGGCCGCAGTTGCATGCGTTTAAAAATAATCTAAAGAAAAGCCAGCAGGAATTTTCCTGCTGGCTTTGTATTATTTACAGATTTAAAAGTGACGCCAATGTTGCTCTTTCCTGTTCGGTTAGCGGCACCATAGGCAGGCGGACTGAACCAACATCCAATCCCTTTAACTGCAGCGCAGTTTTCACTGGAGATGGGCTTGGTGCTGTAAAAAGTCCTTGCATGATCGGGAGCAGCTTCTGATGGAGGAGAGCAGCCTTTTCATTTTCTTTGTTTAAAAACGCTTGAACCATTTCCTGCATTTCTTTTCCAATTACATGGGATGCAACCGAAACGATTCCTGCCCCGCCAATGGCTAGTACAGGAAGAGTAATTCCGTCATCACCGCTGTAAAGATAGAAATCATCAGAAGTGTTGGCAATGACCCGTGTCATTGCATTTAGATCGCCGCTTGCTTCCTTAACTGCCACAATATTTGGAATCTCCGCTAGGCGGATAATGGTGTCAGGAAGAATATTTACAACAGAACGGCCTGGTATATTATAAACCATTACTGGCAGGGTTGTTGACTCAGCCACAGCTTTAAAGTGCTGATAAAGCCCTTCCTGGTTAGGCTTATTATAATATGGAGCAACCACCATAATGGCATCAACGCCGACTTGCTCTGCTTTTTTGGTCAGTTCAATAGAGGCGTAAGTATTATTGCTTCCTGTTCCCGCAATAACAGGGACCCTTTTATCAACCGCTTTAACAACATGGTCAAATAAAGCCAGCTTTTCTTCTTTTGATAAGGTTGGTGATTCTCCAGTTGTTCCGGCAACAACCAGCGATTCTGTTCCATTTTCAATTAAATAATTAATAAGCTGAGTTGTTTTTGCAAAATCAATATGTCCTTTTTTATCAAAAGGGGTAATCATTGCGGTAGATACTCGTCCGAAAATAGCCATTTATTCTGCTCCCTCCACCCGCCCGGGCTGATTGGACAAATTACTGTTCACCAGCCCGGAGGTTATCCTTTTTATTTATTAGTGATCCTTTACTGCTAATTACAGATCTTTCTTTTCATATTCCAGATGTTCTTTTTCCAATTCAAAGGCATCATGGAGGGCATTTACTGACTTAACTAGATCCTCCTGCTTAACCAGAACCCAAATAGTAGTATGGCTGTCAGCCGATTGCAGTATCCTCACTCCCTGTTCAGAAAGAGCAACGACAATTATTGATGCAACGCCTGGCATTCCAGCCATTCCTGCTCCCACGACTGATACCTTCGCACAATTATGTTCCAAGGCTGGGTCATGACCAAGGCTTTCCAATACCTCGATTGCTTTATTGGTCATTTCCTCCGAAACCGTGTAAACCACTCCATTTGGAGAAATATTAATAAAGTCTACACTGATTTTTTCATTTGCCATAGCCTTGAAGACTTCTGCCTGAAGGTCATACTGCCCTTTTTTAGCAGTAACTTTAATTTGAGTCACATTTGATACATGAGCAATTCCTGTTACAGGCCTTTCTTTAATGTCGCTGCCCCTGTTTTCCTTATTAAGAGTGGTAACGAGAGTTCCAGGACTATCCGAATACGTAGAGCGAATCCGAATGGGAACCTTTGCCTGCATCGCAATCTCTACCGCGCGGGGGTGAATAACCTTTGCACCCTGATAAGCCATGTTGCAGACCTCTGTATAAGTTACAACAGATAATGGCCTGGCGTTTTCAGCGATACGTGGATCTGCTGTCATAATTCCTTCGACATCGGTAAAAATATCAATCCATTCCGCATTTAAAGCAGCACCAAGGGCTGCTGCCGATGTATCACTTCCGCCGCGTCCAATCGTAGTAACATCACCATTTTTGGCAGCTCCCTGAAAGCCGGCTACTACAACTACATCTGAAGTCTCGAGTTCCCTATGGAGGCGGTCGCATTTCATCTCCATTATTTTCGCATTGGAATGGTCTGAATTGGTCCGAAACCCTGCCTGTGCACCAGTTAAGGCTGTTGCATTGATTCCATGTTCAAGGAGCATATTGGAAAAGACTACACTCGAAATAACTTCCCCGCAGGAAAGAAGTAAATCATGTTCCCGTTTGCTAATCTTGCTGAGGTTCCCGCCAATTAAGGAAAGCAAGGTGTCTGTTGCGTACGGATCTCCTTTTCGGCCCATGGCAGATACAACCACAACCGCTTTGTACCCGTCAGATAATGCCTGCTTTATATGCCTAAGGGCATGCATCCGGCTTTTTTCATCTTTTACTGACGTTCCGCCAAATTTCTGAACAATAAGTTTCATTATTACACCTCAAACCTGCCTTCGTGTTGTCTATCTTTTTTAAACATGCTTGTTGATTTTTGCTCACGGCGCTCGCTTTCCGCTCCAATCAACATTATTAAACACAACCCTTAGATTATATCTAGTTTCATTAAACTTTCAGCAATCTGTACTGAATTCCAGGCTGCCCCTTTTAAAAGGTTATCGGAAACAACCCACATATGGAATCCGCGAGACTCATCCAGGTCTTTTCTGATACGGCCAACAAACACATCGTTTGAACCGATACAGTTAGCAGGCATTGGATATACCTGGTTAGCCGGATCATCCTGCAGTACTATTCCTGGAGCATCTTTAAGAAGAGCCTTAATTTCATCGGCACTAACGCCATCCTGATTTATCTCAAAATAAACGGATTCTGAATGGCCTGTCTCTACTGGAAGCCTTACACATGTCGCAGAAACCTGCAGTTCTGGCATGTGCATAATTTTTTTCGTTTCATTGATCATTTTCATTTCTTCAAATGTAAAGCCATTTTCTTCAAATTTATCGATTTGAGGAATAGCATTATAGGCTATCTGATAATGCTTTTCACCGCTTTTTACTGGAAGAATGTTTGCTTCTGGCTTTTCACCATTTGCAATAGCTTTTGTCTGCGCTCTTAATTCTTCTATTGCTACTGCTCCCGCTCCGGAAACAGCTTGATAAGTTGAAACAATGATTTTCTTTAAGCCGTATTTTTTCCTCACTGGCTCAAGAGCGACTACCATTTGGATGGTAGAACAGTTTGGATTTGCAATAATATTATTGTGCTTGTGCAAATCTTCTTCATTTACTTCTGGTACCACTAAAGGAATGTTTTCTACCATTCTGAATGCGCTTGTATTATCTACAACAATTGCTCCCCGTTTTGCCGCTTCAGGTGCAAGTTCTTTTGACACGCTGCCGCCCGCACTGAACAGAGCAATGTCTACGCCTTCAAAGCTCTCAGGCTTTGCTTCCTGTATCGTATATTCTTTGCCATTGATTACTTTTGTAGTTCCAGCTGATCTGGCAGAAGATAATAATGTTAATTTTTCAATTGGAAAGTTCCGGTTCATTAATGTTTGAATCATTTGCTGTCCAACCGCGCCTGTTGCACCAACAACGGCAACATGGTATCCGTTTTGCTTTTTCATTCCAAAAACCCCTTCCACTCTCTCTGCAGTTTCAAAAATCTCTTGGTTACTTTCTTCGGGAATATCGACAGGATGCGTTAAAGCTCCTGAAAAATAAAAATTAACACCCTTCCTAACTTAATTGATGTAAGTTAAAAAGCATTAATTTATTTTACCATATTCCCTCCGAAAGGATAACCCATATAACTTACGAGAGAAGGAATCTTAATCCTGATCTTTATATCTTTCTACCAGTACTGGCTGCAGTTGTTTTCCATTTACTGCTTCTTCAATTGTTTCAGTTAACATTGTCATTCTGGCAACCATTGAATTTGGTTTTTTAACAGGATCGTCCTGCCCAAATGGAATAAAGAAAATATTTTTGGTTGCCATTAATCTCATTAAATTCATACCATTTAAGCCTAACGCGTCATTGGTAGAGATACCGACCACTACAGGCTTCTGGTTTCTTAATGTAGCTTTTGCAGCCATTAACACGGGGGAATCTGTCATGGCATTCGCGAACTTACTCATTGTATTTCCAGTCAAAGGAGCAATGACCATACAATCCAGAGGGATTCTGGGTCCTAGCGGCTCCGCCTTAACGATGGAGTCGATTACCTTATGCCCTGTAAGCTCTTCGATCCTTGTTATCCAATCTTCACCTTTGCCAAATCTGGTATCCGTACTTTGAACGGTAAAAGTTACGACAGGAAGGACCTCTGCCCCTGCATTTACCAACTTTTCTATTTCCGGAAATACCGCATCATACGTGCAATGAGAACCAGTCAATCCAAAACCGATACGTTTACCCTTTAAGCTCATTGAGCGTTCCCCTTTCTATTATCCAGCTTTTCATGCAGCAATTGAGACATAACATTCGCCAAAATCTGTCCTGCTGTTTTCGGCGCAACAATTCCCGGAAGACCCGGTGCGAGTAATGCTTTAATTCCACGCTTTTCGGCATAGCGGAAATCCGTTCCTCCTGGTTTTGATGCCAGGTCGATGATGAGAGTATGCACAGGCAGTTTGGATAAAACCGAGGCGCTTACGATTAAATACGGGATGGTATTAATTAAAATATCTGTTTCTCTAACCTCTTTTTCTATATCGCTTAAATGGAAAGGTTCCACTCCCATTTCTGTAATTCTTGCCAGATGTTCGCTCTTTCTGGCTCCAACCTTTACCTTTGCACCTAGTGCGTGAAAAGTTCTGGCAACACTCATCCCAACCCTTCCAAGACCCAAAACGGCAATATTTGAACCATGGATTGTAAAGTCTGTATGCTGTATGGCCATCATGATGGTTCCTTCTACAGTAGGAATTGAATTATAAATGGCAACATCATCCCGCTCAAAGAGCTGAACCAATTCTCTTTTTGTCTTACTGATAATCTCATTTAGATAACTATTGGTAATACCAGAATAGACCGTACAATATGCGGGTGTTTTCTGTAAGATTTCTTCTGTAAAATACACCTTTTCATTGGAAAAGATGGTTTCAACCTGCCCTTCTAGATTTGTACCTGGAACGGGGAGTAGGATAGCATCCACATTAGAAAAATCAACTTCATCTATTTTTTCCTTCACAGCACCAGTAAAGGCATGATCTAGCTGCTCAAAGCCAACCAATGATAACTTGGCATCTAACTCGGTTAGCTTCCGGATAATTTCCAGCTGTCTTGCATCTCCGCCGATAACGGCAATCTGCATCCCTGTCAGCATGAAAACATTCACCTTCTTTTCAAAAGATCCTTTTACATTCTTTTATTACTTCAACATCTTATGAACGTAATAGCATTTCGGTGAGTATATAAAGCGTTTCTAAAAAAAAAGCCCAGGCATCTAAATAATGCCTGGGTTAATAAACTATTTTTTTTAAAAAAACTACTCCTGTTCGACTTGCCCAGCAACATCAATAATAATCATATCCGATCCAATTTTCTTGATTTGGCTCCAGGGAACTCTTATCTCATCCCCCTGCTTTCTGAGCCCAAACCATTTTAGTGAAGGAATAAGGAGAGCCTGTATTTGACCGGTTCCTTCATTAATTTCCAAATCTGTCTGTCCAAGGATACCCAAACGCTCAGCCTTTTTCACATCTACGATTTCTTTGCCGCTCAATTCACTCAAACGCAATATAGGCAGCCTCCTCCATGTTGTGTTTAGTACTAGTTTATCGGCGCATTTTTAAAAATAGACTTATTAAATGAGGCAGCTTTAAACTTTTAAAATTTTCACTTCAGGCGTTCGCGTGTGGAAGCCTGTCAAACTTCAGCGCCTGGCCCTTCGACGCACAGGAAGTGCTAGTGCCGGCGTCGCCACAGGACGTGGCGATTTTAGCCGGCCAGCGCTTGTCGTGGCTGAATCATGGCACTTCCATTCTTCTTTCTCCTCGGCGCTTAACACGCCTGTGGGGTCTCCCTTGCCCCGCTTTTCCCGAAAGAGTCTCGCGCTTTCCGTTCCCATAGAAGTAGCAGCGTCCTTTAATTTAACTGGACAAAAAGATTGCTCCGCCTAAATATGATGCTATTCAAGCAGCATAAGCGATTCTCCAATAATCAAAACCCAGGTAACTTAACAAAAAACACAAAAAACAGCCCCTTAAAAGGACTGTTTTGATTATTGTCTTTATGTTCAGTGGTTATCTCAATTTCTGAGGCATTTCACCTTCAGGTCCAATGACAGAGACAGAGTAATGATCTGTAAAAATAGTATTGGCTAATTCATTTACACTCTTTTCTGTAACCTCGTCAATTTGCTCCGTAATTTCATCAAGTGAACGGTGACGTTTTAACAGAAGCTCATTTTTACCATTTCGGCTCATTCGGCTGTTTGTGCTTTCCAGGCTTAGCATCAAGCTTCCCTTCAGCTGTTCCTTACTGTTACTAAGCTCCCTAGAAGTAATACCATCCTTCTTAAGCTTATCCAGTGTCTCCTGAATGGTTTCATACAGGGTATCAAGCTGCTTAGCCCCTGTACCTCCATAAACGGTAACAATACCGCTGTCCTGATAGGCAGAATGATAAGAGAAAACTGAATAAGCAAGACCTTTTTGTTCACGGACATCCTGGAACAAACGGCTGCTCATGCTTCCGCCCAAAATATTGTTAAGAGTGATCAAACTGTAAATGTCTTTATGGCCGACCTGCAAACCTTCAAAGCCAATACAAAGGTGTGCCTGCTCAGTTTCCTTTTTCCTCGCAATGCGCTCGGCATGGAATTCAGGTTTTGTTTCTCCTCTTTCCCCTTTTCCGCCTTCATAAGAACCAAAGTACTTTTCTACTTCACTAATGAAGGTTTCTGAAACATTTCCTGCAATGGAAATAACAACATCGTCTGGTGTGTATCTCTCATGAATATACTGCTGCAGTTTCTCTCCAGTGAAGGTTTCAAGGGTCTCTTCGGTTCCCAAAATAGGATATCCAAGCGGATGGCTGCCATATACAGCCTTGCCCAATAAATCGTGAACAAGGTCATCCGGAGTATCCTCATACATTTTGATTTCTTCAAATACTACGTTCTTCTCTTTTTTTAATTCCTCATCTACAAAAGTAGAATTAAAGAACATGTCAGAAAGAACATCTAATGCGAATTGAGCATGAGTGTCCAGCACTTTTGCGTAATAGCAGGTATATTCCTTTGACGTAAAAGCATTTACCTGGCCGCCTATGCTGTCAAATGACTCGGCAATTTCCCTTGCAGATCTAGTTTTGGTTCCTTTAAAGAACATATGCTCCAGGAAATGAGAAATCCCGTTATTTTCAGGTGACTCGTTTCTGGACCCAGTTCCGATCCATACCCCAATGGCAACGGATCTGACAGTCGGGATATTTTCAAGTACAATTCTTACTCCATTTTGGCATGTATATTTCTTGATCAAAAGAAATCCTCCTGTTCATAGGCAATTGTCCGCCTTCGCAGCAAATCAATTTATATTTATATTCTCCAACTTTTTGCTAATTCTGCGGATTATTTTCGATAATCCTCTCTTCATTCATTAAATCAGAGATAGTGCCAATTGTTAAATTTTTTCTCTCGAGACCACTGATAAGGCGACCAAGTGCCTTGGCAGTTGAAGCGGTAGGGTGCATGAGGACAATAGAACCATTGCCGGCTTTTCCTACCACACGTTCGATAATGGCATCAGGAGAAGGCTTTTGCCAATCAATTGTATCAACAGTCCACATGATGGTTTTCATTTTTAAATCATTAGCAATTTTAATAGTCTCGTCCCGATAGCTGCCACTCGGGGGGGCGAACCATTTTACTTTTACTTCAGTTGTAGCTTCTATTACCTCATTCGTGGAAAGAAGCTCCTGTCTCGTTTTTTCAGCCGATATATGTTTTAAATCAGGGTGTGAATAGGAGTGGTTTCCAACCTCATGTCCTGCTTCAACAATCATTTTGGCAAGCTCTGGATTTTTCTTTACCCAATTTCCCTCTAGAAAGAAACTTGCATGGATATTATGCTTTTTAAGTGTAGCAAGCATATCAGGAAGAAACTCATTTCCCCACGCAACATTTATCACAAAACTGACCATTGGTTTGTCCGGGTTCCCTTTATATATCGGCGCAGGCGGCAAATCGTTAAGATGTATTCCCGGTCTTATTTGTTCATAGACCAGTTTATTTTCTTCAAACCGTCCACTTTTTTTCATAGCTCTATAGGACGAAGGCACATCCACTTTTATACCATTATAGCCGGGGATCGTCTTCCAAACAGGGTCAATTTTTGCATTGGAAGGGTTGATCGTATATTTGGGAGCATTTTTAACAATTACCTGGTACAGGGGGTCTCCATGTTTCACAGCAGGAAGTACCTCCGCTTTTATAACGCCCTTATAAAAATCAGTTATTTGGCTGCCAGCAGCCAGCCAGACTGCTGTTAATATTATCGCTGTCTTTATTGCTTTCCTCATTTAGACATCCCCCTTCCTTAAACATTATGAAGAAGAGGGACAAGGTAGAACGTTTTATGTAAGGCTTATTACATGGAAAAAGTCAGGGTTGCCCCTGACTTCCCTATATTTTGCATCACAAAGATCAAGCTCTGCACAATGGTCGGCCAGAAAGGCGCTTTCACATGTCGTGGTTTTTAGCCTTTCATACCTGTTCTTTGTTACTCTTGATTTTGTTCTTTTTGCTCTTTTTCCTTTTGTTCTTTCAGAACAGCCTTACGTGAAAGATTTACACGGCCCTGACGGTCGATTTCTGTTACTTTTACCGTTATTTCATCACCGATGGAAACAACATCCTCGACTTTTCCTACGCGCTCTTCAGCAAGTTCGGAAATATGGACCAATCCATCTTTTCCAGCGAATATTTCAACAAAAGCTCCGAATTTTTCAATTCGTTTTACTTTACCAAGGTATTGTTCTCCAACTTGAACTTCGCGAACAATATCCTCAATAATTTGCTTAGCCTTTTGGTTCATTTCTTCATTAGTTGAAGCAATGAACACTGTGCCATCTTGTTCAATATCAATTTTTACGCCAGTTTCTTCAATAATTTTATTGATTTGCTTACCGCTTGGCCCAATAACATCACGGATTTTATCCGGATTGATTTTCATTGTTAAAATCTTAGGTGCATACTTGGAAAGCTGCGGTTTTGGTTCAGAAAGAGTAGCAAGCATAGAGTTAAGAATTTGCATTCTGCCTTTTTTAGCCTGCTGAAGCGCCTCTTCAAGAATTTCACGAGAAAGACCTTCAATCTTAATATCCATTTGAAGTGCAGTAACACCTTTTTCAGTACCGGCTACTTTAAAGTCCATGTCCCCAAGGTGGTCTTCCATTCCCTGAATATCAGTTAAAACGGAATAGTATTCACCAGACTTAATAAGACCCATAGCGATTCCGGCAACAGGAGCTTTTATAGGTACACCAGCATCCATCATCGCAAGCGTACTAGCACAGATACTTGCCTGGGAAGTGGAGCCATTGGATTCCAATACTTCAGATACAAGCCTGATTGTATATGGGAAATCCTTTTCGGACGGAATGATTGGCTCAAGTGCTCTTTCACCCAATGCTCCATGCCCTATTTCACGGCGGCCCGGTCCTCTGATTGGACCTGTTTCACCTACACTAAAGGAAGGGAAGTTATAATGGTGCATAAAACGTTTTTCTTCTTCGAGTCCTAATCCGTCCAATATTTGAACGTCACCCATTGCACCCAGCGTACAAATGCTTAATGCTTGAGTCTGGCCGCGGGTAAACAGGCCTGAACCATGAGTACGAGGCAATAAATTAACCTGTGAAGACAGCGGACGAATTTCATCTAAACCACGGCCATCAGGGCGAACCTTTTCCTCAGTAATTAAACGGCGAACCTCGCCTTTAACGATCTTATCAAGGATTTGCTTGATTTGTTTTAAAGTATCATCATTTGCTTCCTGCCCTGTATATTTCTCCAGAACTTTGGCTTTGACTTCTTTTATGGCAGCTTCACGGGCATGCTTTTCCTGAACCTGAATAGCCTGTACCATTTCGCCTTCGCACATTTCCCTTACTTCTGCTTCAAGTTCTTTATCTAGTTCAAATAAAACAATATTCAATTTTTCTTTACCGATTTCAGCCACAATTTTTTCCTGGAATTCAATTAAACGCTTGATTTCCTCATGACCGAACATGATTGCCTCAAGCATGATTTCTTCAGGAACCTCAAGGGCACCCGCTTCAACCATGTTGATTGCGTCCTTTGTTCCCGCAACTGATAAATGAATATCGCTCTTTTCACTTTGTTCTACAGTTGGATTGATGATAAAGGTGCCATCAATACGTCCAACAATTACCCCAGCGATCGGTCCTTCAAATGGAATGTCCGACACACTCAAAGCAAGTGAAGAACCAAACATGGCAGCCATTTCCGGCGGGCAGTCCTGATCCACACTCATTACAATACTGATAACCTGGACATCATTTCGGAAACCGTCTGCAAAAAGGGGACGAATTGGCCGATCAATTAAACGGCTTGCTAAAATCGCTTTTTCACTTGGACGTCCTTCACGTTTGATAAAGCCACCAGGGATTTTTCCTACTGCATACAAACGCTCCTCGTAGTTTACAGTTAAAGGAAAGAAGTCTAGATTTTTTGGTTCCTTTGATGCTGTAGCAGTACTTAAAACAGCTGTGTCGCCGTATCGCACCATAACTGCTCCATTAGCCTGCTTTGCGAGCTGGCCTATTTCAACTGTAAGCTTGCGGCCTGCCCATTCTATGGAATATTCGTGTTTATTTTGTTCCATTTATTTTACCCCTCTCTGCCTGAATCACGGCAAAGCATGATTTCAGGTATATAGCGCCATTGACTGGTACATAAAATACTGCATTTTTATTTGACAAATTAATATTAGTATGGACAATTTCAAGGAAGTTTAAAAATATGTATAGAAGATTCTTTATCTTTTTTAGGCTAATAAAAAAGCGGGAAAAAATCCCGCTTTAACAGACTATCTACGTAGACCAAGTTTATTGATTAATACGCGGTAGCGTTGAACGTCTTTATTACGCAGGTAAGTTAAAAGATTACGACGTTTACCGACCATCTTCAAAAGACCGCGACGTGAGTGGTGGTCTTTCTTATGCGTACGTAAATGTTCATTCAAAGTGTTGATTGATTCAGTAAGGACAGCGATTTGAACTTCTGCAGATCCTGTGTCACTATCATGAGTTTTATACTCATTGATCAGTTCATTTTTACGCTCTTGAGATATTGCCATCCTGTTCACCTCCTAATTTTCATATCCCCTGTTACTGAGCAAGCGTTGGTGAATCGCATTGCCAAGCAAAGGTTCTTTTGTAATACGTTTATAAGAATACAGGTTTTCGCCAAAAATTGCAAGTAATAAGAAGATGTTTTTAGTTTTTACTATTTAAATGCGCATTGTATTTAAGAAAATATTCCTGGGCGGTCTGTTTATCTTTTTCGATTTGAGCCACCAGTTCATTTATCCCTGAAAACTTTTGTTCTCTTCTAATAAACTGATGCCATTCCACAATGGCTTCTTCCCCGTAAATATCCTGATCGAAATTAAATAGATGTACTTCAACCGAAGGGCGCTTTTCAGCCTGGCTCTTAAAGGTAGGCTTATTTCCGATATTGCATACACCTTCGTACCAGGATCCTTTAACATGCATTTTTACGGCATAGACACCAAGCGGAGGAAGGATGTAATCCTCACTTACTCCAATATTTGCTGTCGGGAAACCAATCGTTCTTCCTCGTTTATCACCATGGATAACAGGACCCGGCGTTTTATAAAATCTTCCTAAAAGTTCAGGAAGTTCGGCCGTTCTGCCATCTCTCAACAGCTGGCGGATTAAGGTAGAGCTGACCTTTTCTTCATGAATGGTCATTTTCGGTACAATCGTAAAGGAGAACTCGCCTCTCGAATGAAAGGGTATTGTTTCCATTGTCCCTTTTCCCATTCTTCCATATGTATAGTCAAAACCCGCAACTAGATGTTTAACATTTAGATTAATAATATATTGGTCAATAAACTCCTGTGGAAGGAGGTTCGCAAAATCAGCCGTAAAATGAACAACAAAAAGAAAATCAATCCCCAGATTGGAAATCACATTGATTTTTTCCTGCAAAGGCGTTATGTACTCAACATGCTGTACACTCTTGCCAAGCACTACTGAAGGATGGGGGTCAAAGGTCATGACGGCACTTTTCCAGCCATTTTCTACAGCTGTCTTTTTTGCTTCCAGTATTACTTTTTGATGACCGAGATGCACTCCGTCAAAATAGCCCAGAGCAATAGATAGCGGGGGCATTTCTGTTTTATTAATATGATTAGGGAAATTTAGCTTAATGATTTCCACGATTTATGTCACCTTTTCTGTTCAGTACCTCTACAGCTCCTGATCGTTTCGTAAAACCTTAACAGGCTTCATAAGCCCTGATTTCTCAGGATGATGTGAATAGATTGCGAGAGCTAAACCATTTTCAGCTTCTATAACAATCGGGCCTTCTATTTCCTTTAATTCTTCGGGAATATTCAGTACTGCACCATTTTTCACTTTCTCTGCTACTTTATCACTTATCCTTAATTTCGGCAAATGAGAAAGTGCTGTTTCAATGGGCCTTAGAACCTCCTGAATGGAGTTTGTTTCCATCCTCTCTTCCACCTGTTCAAAAGTCAGACAGTCTTCTATCGCATAAGCTGCCGATTCAATCCTTACGAGATTTGACATATGGGCAGGATAGCCAAGCTTTTCCCCAATCATTACAGCTAGTGTTCTGATATATGTTCCTTTTCCGCAGTACACCCTAAATCTAAAGGAAATCGTACTACCTGAAAACTCAGATCGTGAATCGAGCAGCTCAATACTTTTTATCATTACTTTCCTAGTCGGCCGCTCTACTTCAATTCCTTGCCGTGCATATTCATAGAGTCGTTTTCCATTCACTTTTACAGCTGAAAACATGGGTGGTTTTTGTTCAATCAGACCTGTTAAAGATTGAAGGACATCAAGAATTTCCTCTCTTTGAATAACTCGGTCTACAGCTTTTTCTTCCACTGTCTCCCCTGAGGCATCTTCTGTCGTAGTTGAAAAACCAAGAGTTGCTTCTCCTTCATACGCTTTACCTGCATCCGTTATGTATTCTGCAATTTTGGTTGCTCTGCCAATGCAAATAGGGAGCACTCCGGTTACATCCGGGTCCAGGGTTCCTGTGTGGCCAATCTTCTTAGTTTTTAAGATTTTTCTTAGCCTAAATACACAATCATGTGATGTCATTCCTGCCGGTTTAAATAATGGTAAAATCCCTTCCATGCTGGTCCCTCCTTGTTTAAAATTCATAGGCTAACGCTATTTAGTTTATAATTTCAACTTACGGTCTTTACTAGTATATCTCCTATTAGCCGAAAAAAATGGATAGACAAATGTCTATCCATTCTGTAATTACTCTTCATTCTCCGTATTACTTGAATCTGATTCTTCCTTATGGATTTCATGAAGAATCGTTTCAATTTTGTTGCCGTAATCAATCGATTCATCGAATTCAAATATGATTTCCGGAGTTTTCCGCAAGCGGATCCTGTGGCCAATTTCCGTTCTGATAAACCCTTTTGCTTTTGCAAGGCCCTTAAGAGTATTTTCCCTCTGTTCCTCGCCGCCCAAAACGGATATATAAACTTTAGCCTGTTGTAGATCGCCTGTGACCTGAACATCTGTAACGGTCACAAACCCGATCCGTGGATCTTTGATTTTGCGTCCAATGATTTCACTGAGTTCCTTCTTCATTTGCTCTCCAACTCGGTTTGCTCTGTGGCTCATTATTATTCACCTCAAACTTTAAAGCCATTCTACTTCGGTGATTGTCCGCTCTATTTCTGGAAACGAATCAATCATTTGAAGGGCACTCTGAAGTTCTTTTTCAACCATAACCTTCGAAGAGGAGACACCTGCAATGGCAATCTTCGTTCTTTGCCATACGTCCTGATAGTCTGTCTCTGCAACCGAAAGATTATACCTTTGCCTTAATCGGGTCAATATTCTCTGGAGTACTGCCCGTTTGTCTTTCAGAGAATGCGCGTCATAAATGATGCATTCACATTCGGCAACGCCGACGATCATTTACGCTCCACTTCTTCCATTATAAATGCTTCAATAATATCTCCTTCTTTAACATCATTGAAGTTTTTAATGGTGATACCGCATTCGTAGTTCTGGGCAACCTCTTTCACATCATCCTTGAAGCGTTTGAGGGCATCAATTGTACCTTCAAAAGTAACCACGCCATCCCTGATTAGGCGGATTCCGCTGTCACGGGTAATCTTTCCATCCGTAACATAAGATCCGGCAATAGTACCAACTTTAGATACTTTAAAGGTCTGGCGGACTTCTGCCTGGCCAATAATTTTTTCCTGGAATTCTGGATCCAGCATACCCTTCATCGCAGCTTCAATTTCTTCAATTACTTTGTAAATAATGCGGTGCAGACGAACATCTACTTTTTCAGCTTCAGCCGCACGTTTTGCATTCGCATCCGGACGAACGTTAAATCCAATTACAATAGCGTTTGAAGCAGCCGCAAGTGTGACATCAGATTCGTTGATAGCACCTACTGCTGTATGAATAATGCGGATATTGACACCCTGAACGTCAATTTTCTGTAAAGAAGCAGCTAGAGCTTCTGCAGAACCTTGTACGTCCGCTTTAATAATTACGTTTAGATCTTTCATTTCCCCTTGTTTCAATTGCTCAAACAAGTTATCCAGACTTACACGAGATTTCTCTCCGCGCTGAGCAACCACAGCCTGTTGGGAACGTGCTTCCCCGACCTGGCGGGCAGTCTTTTCATCAGGAAGGACAACGAAACGGTCTCCTGCCTGAGGTACATCATTTAGACCAGTAATCTCTACTGGTGTAGATGGGCCAGCTTCTTTTACGCGGCGGCCAACATCATTTACCATAGCACGCACACGGCCAAAAGTATTTCCGACAACAATTGGATCGCCAATTTTAAGTGTTCCATTTTGTACAAGCAAAGTTGCAACAGAACCTCTGCCCTTATCCAATTGTGCTTCAATAACTGTACCCACTGCATTACGGTTAGGATTAGCTTTGTATTCTTCTACTTCACCAACAAGCAGAATCATTTCTAACAATGAATCAATGCCTTCACCTGTTTTAGCAGACAGAGGAACGAAAATGGTTTCCCCGCCCCAAGCTTCAGGTACTAGACCGTGTTCAGTCAATTCCTGCATAACTTTGTCCGGATTAGCAGCTGGTTTATCCATCTTGTTTACCGCTACAATGATTGGAACTTCAGCCGCTTTGGCGTGATTAATCGCTTCAACTGTCTGAGGCATTACACCATCATCTGCTGCTACAACAAGAATGGTAATATCCGTGATCTTTGCTCCGCGTGCACGCATCGTTGTAAAAGCTGCGTGACCTGGAGTATCAAGGAAAGTTATCTTTTTGCTGCCTTCAACTACCTGATAGGCACCAATATGCTGGGTAATTCCCCCTGCTTCGCCTTCCGTTACTTTTGTATTACGGATGCTGTCAAGCAAGGTTGTTTTACCATGGTCAACGTGTCCCATGATAGTAACTACTGATGGTCTTTCAATCAGATTTTCTGTTTCATCTTCAGTAAAGTAAACTTCAAGATCTGTTACATCAATCTTGATTTCTTCTTCAACTTCCACACCATATTCACTGGCAATCAATTCGATTGCATCCTTATCAAGTTCCTGGTTAATGGTAGCCATTACACCAAGAAGGAAAAGCTTTTTGATGATTTCAGATGGTTCCCGGTGAAGTTTTTTTCCAAGTTCAGCAACAGTTAACGATTCACTGAAAGTGATTTTTGCGGGAAGCTCTCTTTCTTTCTTAGGTTGTGGCGGCTGATGATTAGTTTGGTTCTGCGGCCGCTTATTGTTATTATTATTTCTTTGCTGAAAATTATTATTTCTGCCTTTTCCCTTGTTAAAGCCGCCGCCTCTATTTTGGGGCTGGTCGCTCTTTTTAACCTGTGCTTCCTTTGCTTTGGAAGCGGCAGTATTCACTTTAACCTTTGATGGAGCTACATTTTTTTCATCATCGTCATCAAAAGCCTGAGCTTTTGTCTTTGGAACTACTTGAGCTGCCGGTTTTTGAGGAGATTGTGATGGTCTCTGGCTTGGATTTGAACCCTGTTGACCACGCGCCTGACCTTGGCCCTGCTTTTGCTGCTGGCCATTTCCAGACCTTTGCTGCTGGCCCTGTGCATTGTTTTGCTGTGGTTTTGCAGGACGCTGTTCGTTCTTTTCTGCTTTTTTATTATAGATGGCATCCAATTTTGTCAGTGCCTCATTTTCAATTGTTGCCATATGGTTGGTTACCTCTATATTCATATCTTTTAATTTTGAAATAACATCTTTACTTGAAATATTGTATTTTTTCGCATATTCATATACACGAGTTTTAGTCATACTTTCACCCCCGCTAGAATTAATCGAGCATCGAAACCAGCTTATTGGCAAATCCATCATCCATTACAGCAACAACTACGCGGGCTTCTTTGCCAATCGCATGCCCTAGAAGATGGCGATCTTCCACAATCTTGTATGGAACTTCGTAAGATTTACATTTATCTGTAATTTTTTTCGTTGTATTTGCAGATGCATCTGCCGATAATAATATGAGCTTCGCTTTACCGCGCTGGATTTCCTTAACGGAAAGCTCTTCACCCGAAATGATCTTCCGTGCCCGATTGGCTAAGCCAAGTACTGACATCCATTGATTCACTCTCATTAGGATTGTCTTTTCTCCTTCTCTATGAGCTCAAGAAGTTCTTCATATAATGATTCATCTATTTGTGTCTGGAGATGATTGGATAAGGTGTTTTTTTTCCTCGCCAGAAGGACTGCATCTTTGTCTTTTGACAAATAAGCGCCCCGGCCGGATTTTTTACCGGTTAAGTCCAGGGAAACCTCTCCCTCTTTAGTGCGAACAACGCGAACGAGCTCTTTTTTCGGCTTCATTTCACCGGTTGCCACACATTTGCGCATTGGAACTTTTTTCACTATCCTCACCCCGTTAATCCAAATCTAAATCCTGATCAAAATCGTCGTCCTCTGTATCTTGTTCCTCCAAAAGTCTAAATGACTCTTCACGAGGATAAATACCTATTTCTCGGGCGTCCGTTTCTGATTTTATATCAATTTTCCAGCCTGTAAGCTTTGCAGCAAGGCGTGCATTTTGACCGCGTTTACCGATAGCAAGAGAAAGCTGGTAATCAGGAACAATAACAGTTGTAGCCTTTTCTCCCTCACTTACAATAACATCAAGCACCTTGGAAGGACTTAATGAATTAGCGACAAAAACCACCGGATCATCTGACCACTTAACAATGTCAATTTTTTCGCCCTTTAATTCATTTACAACCGCCTGTACCCTGTTGCCTTTTGGACCAACACAGGATCCTACTGGGTCAACTTCGGGATTTTGAGAATGAACAGAGATTTTGGAACGGTCTCCGGCTTCCCGGGCTACAGATTTAATTTCAACAGTGCCATCATAAATCTCTGGAACCTCGATTTCAAACAAGCGCTTGAGAAGGCCTGGATGAGTACGTGAAACAAAAATTTGTGGGCCTTTTGTTGTTTTTTCTACCTTTGTAATATACACTTTAATGCGGTCATGAGGCTTGTAGCGTTCATTTGGCATCTGCTCATTAAGCGGAAGCAACGCTTCTATCTTGCCAAGACTTACATAGATAAATTTGGAATCAAGCCTTTGAACAATACCTGTCATGATATCTTCTTCACGGTCGATAAACTCGGAATAAATAATGCCTCTTTCAGCTTCGCGTACACGTTGTGTTACCACCTGTTTCGCAGTTTGAGCGGCGATTCTTCCAAAGTCCTTTGGAGTTACTTCCATCTCTACTACATCTTCAACCTGGTAATTCGGATTCATATTTTTTGCTTCTTCAATAGAAATTTCAAGGCGCGGGTCAAATACCTGATCCACAACTTCTTTTCTTGCAAAAACTTTCATAGATCCGTTTCCGAGGTTTAAGTCGATCCGCACGTTCTGTGCCTGGTTAAAATTACGTTTGTATGCTGAAACCAGAGCTGCTTCCATTGCTTCTATTAAGACATCCCTGGAAATGCCTTTTTCTTTTTCCAGCAATGTTAGAGCATCCAATAATTCACTGCTCATAAAAGGTTATCCCCCTTTAACTTCATATTCAATTTTTTGCAAAGCTTGAGCTAGGGTGCCTACGCTTTTCTTAATCATCCAAATGAAACAGCAAGACGTGCGCTAGCAACTTTTTCATACGGAATTTCAACCATCTTGTTGCGAGTTTTAATTTGAACGTTCACCTTAACAGTCTGACCATCAAAATCAGCCAGTGTTCCTTCAAATGTTTTTTCACCATCAATAGGTTCATATGTTTTTAAAAATACTCTTTTGCCGACAGCCTTTTCAAAGTCCTTATCCTTTTTCAGAGGCCGTTCAGCTCCAGGAGATGAAACTTCAAGAAAATAGTTATGGGGAATTGGGTCCAATGCATCGAGTTTTTCGCTAAGCTTCTCGCTCACGACTCCGCATTCTTCAATATCCACGCCATTATCCTTGTCAACGTATACACGGAGGAACCAGTTTTTCCCTTCCTTTACATACTCGACTTCAACAAGTTCAAGTCCCAGCTCATCTGTAATCGGTAAAACAAGTTCTTCCACTGTCTCTGTAACCTTGCTCATGTCCGACCTCCTTTTTCGTAAACTCGTTACTATTTTACGTTTTTAAACGGATTGTTTTATGCCTTTAACGGCTATCAGCATGCTAAAAAAACCCAATACAATACGAAAGAGCGGGTTGCCCCACTCTTGAATACGAGAGTATTTCTTAGTATTTCCAATAAAACTATACCATAACCATTTTCTATATGCAAATGATTGGAATAGCTCCAGCCGCTCACCGCTTAGAATAGAGAGAGCTGGTTTTGTTCTGGGAGTGACCCCAAACAGCCCTGTTTATCCAGATACTCCAGGATGGTCTTTGATACTTTTCCGCGCTGCTGAAGATCCTCTTTTGATAGGAATTCTCCATTCTTGCGGGCATTCACTATATTGATTGCTGCATTGGTACCAAGTCCAGGTATTGAATTAAACGGTGGAATTAGAGTATTTCCTTCAATAATAAATTCGCCAGCAGCTGATTTATATAGATCAATCTTTTGGAAGGACATGCCTCGTTCCGTCATTTCCATCGCCAATTCAAGCACTGTCAGCAAACTCTTTTCTTTTGGAGCTGCATCTAGGCCCTTTGCATTAATCTCTTCAATTTTAGAACGGATTGATTCGGAACCTCTTGCCATGGCCTCAATATCGAAGTCTTCTGCTCTTACTGTAAAGTAGGCAGCGTAATACATCAATGGATGATGGACTTTAAAATAAGCAATCCTTACAGCCATCAAAACGTAAGCGGCTGCGTGGGCTTTCGGGAACATATATTTAATCTTTTTGCAGGAATCAATGTACCATTCTGGCACTTCGTTCTTCCGCATCTCTGTTTCCATTTCCTCGGACAAACCTTTTCCTTTACGTACAGATTCCATAATTTTAAAGGCAAAGGCAGGCTCCAGTCCCTGATAGATCAGGTACACCATGATATCATCACGGCAGCCGATTACCTCGCTCAGGTTACATATTTTATTGTGGATCAGTTCCTGCGCATTTCCAAGCCATACATCCGTACCGTGTGAAAGACCAGATATCTGAACCAATTCAGAGAAGGTAGTTGGTTTTGTATCTTCAAGCATTTGCCTTACAAACCTTGTTCCAAACTCTGGTATACCCAAAGTTCCAGTTTTACACATGATTTGTTCTTCTGTTACTCCCAGCGACTCGGTATTGCTGAATATTTTCATTACCTCAGGATCATCCGTTGGAATGGTTTTCGGATCTATACCGCTCAAATCCTGAAGCATCCTGATGACCGTCGGATCATCATGTCCAAGAATATCAAGCTTCAGCAAGTTATCATGGATCGAATGGAAATCAAAGTGTGTTGTTTTCCATTCAGATGAACTGTCATCCGCAGGGAATTGAATAGGAGAAAAATCGTAAATATCCATATAATCAGGTACTACGATGATCCCCCCCGGGTGCTGGCCTGTTGTCCTTTTTACTCCGGTACAGCCGGAAGCAAGACGGTCAATTTCTGCGCCTCGGATCATGAGATTGTTATCCTGCTGGTAAGCTTTTACATAACCATATGCTGTTTTGTCTGCAACCGTACCAATGGTTCCTGCACGGTAAACATTATCCTCGCCAAAGAGAACCTTCGTGTAATTATGTGCTTTTGGCTGATATTCACCCGAGAAGTTCAAGTCGATATCCGGGACCTTGTCCCCCTTAAAACCAAGGAACGTTTCAAACGGAATATCATGTCCGTCTTTGCGGTATTTCCCGCCGCATTGCGGACAATCTTTATCAGGAAGGTCAAACCCGGAACCAACGGAACCGTCATTAAAAAACTCTGAATGCTTGCATGCAGAACAGACATAGTGTGGAGGAAGCGGGTTTACCTCGGTAATTTCCATCATAGTTGCGACAAAGGATGAACCAACCGACCCCCGGGAACCTACCAGGTAGCCATCGTTAAGCGATTTTTTAACGAGTTTATGAGAGATAAGATAAATAACTGAAAATCCGTGTCCAATGATACTCTTGAGTTCTTTTTCCAGCCTTGCTTCCACTATTTCAGGAAGTTCTTCGCCGTATATGCTCCGGGCCATTGCATAACTCATGTCACGTGTTTCATCCTCGGCACCTTCAATTTTTGGCGTATAAAGATCATCCTTTATAGGCTTTATAGCGTCAATCATATCAGCAATTTTATTTGTATTATCTACGACTATTTCTTTTGCCTTTTCTTTGCCTAAAAATGAAAACTCTTCAAGCATTTCATTGGTTGTCCTAAAATGGACATCCGGCAGCTGATGCCTGTTTAAAGGATTAGCGCCGCCCTGGGAGTTAATTAGGATTTTGCGGTATATCTTATCGTTTTCATTTAAATAATGAACATTTCCTGTCGCGACTACCGGAATACCAAGTTTTTCTCCAAGCTTTACTAAGTTTCCAATAATCTCTTCTAGCGCCATGCGGTCTCGGACTAATTCCATTTCAATCAGGGGTGCATATATAGGTTTAGGATGAACTTCCAGATAATCATAGAAACGTGCTGCTTCCTCCACTTCTTCAGGGGATTTCTGCATCATTCCTTGGAAAACCTCACCTCTATCACAGCCGGATCCGACAAGTATACCTTCACGATATTTTTGCAGCACAGATCTTGGAATTCTTGGTACCCGATAGTAATAATTAAGATGTGATATTGAAACAAGCTTGAATAGGTTTTTCAGTCCTGTATCGTTTTGAGCGAGAAGCGTTATATGATGAGGACGGGCGCGCTGAAAGGCATTTCCTTTGCCCATATTATCGTTAAACTGATCATGGGATTCGATACCTTTTTCCAGAGCATCCTTCAGCATTTTTAACAGTAAATAGCCTGTTGCTTCTGCATCATAAATCGCACGGTGATGCTGTGTTAGTTCTACATCGAATTTTTTTGCAAGTGTATTTAAGCGGTGGTTCTTCATTTCAGGATGCAGGAAACGGGCAAGCTCCAGCGTATCAATTACTGGATTCGGTGCTTTTTCCATGCCGATCTTTTTATAGCCGACATTCAAGAAGCCCATATCAAAGGTTGCATTATGCGCTACGAGAATGGAATCAGCAGCCCACTCGTGGAATCTCTTCAGTACATCTCCAATTTCAGGTGCGTTTTGTACCATATCATCCGTTATACCAGTAAGGTTTATCGTAGTTGCCGAAAGGCGATGGTGCGGATTGGCGAAGGATTCAAACCGATCGATAATTTCTCCATCATGAATTTTTACCGCTGCTAATTCAATGATTGTGTCATAAACGGCTGAAAGTCCCGTTGTCTCTACGTCAAAAACCACGTATGTGGCTTCAGCTAAATTCCTTTTTGTATCATTATAAGCAATTGGAACTCCGTCATCGACAAGGTTAACCTCTACACCGTAAAGGATTTTAATATCATTCTTTTTCCCGGCTCCAAAAGCCTCAGGGAATGATTGGCATACAGCATGATCTGTCACTGCAATGGCTGTATGTCCCCATTTTTTTGCTTGTCCGATCAATGCGCTCACTGGAGTAACAGCATCCATCTGGCTCATCGGTGTATGAAGGTGCAATTCTACACGCTTCTGCCCTTCAGGAGCAGTATCCTTGCGCTGCTGTGGTTTTATTTCGTTAACATCATTCCCAATCATGACAAGGTCTCTGACAAAAGTATCGTTTTGAATGCTGCCTCTTACCTTTAGCCACATTCCTTTTTGTACCCGCTGATACTGTGCAGCATCTTCCTTGTCCCGGGAAAACATTTTAACCATGATAGAACTTGTATAATCAGTAATTTTAAAGGTTAACAGTGTTCTGCCGCTTCGAAGCTCCTTAGTTTCTGCAAAGAAAACATAGCCCTCAACCGCCACTCTTCTTTCCTCATCCAAAATTTCTGCAAGACTGCGGAAATCAGCATCATCTTTAATGGTAAGGCCAATAGTAAGCGGACCATTAGGAACATCTCCTGAGCCCTGGTCTTTTTCAGCTTCACGCTTCTGCATTTCTGCCATTGCAAGCAAAGCTCGCTCCTGGTCCTCTTTTTGCTTTTCCTTCAGGAACTTTTCATATTCTTCATTTTGCTCCTGAGCTTTAACTTCTGTATCTATTGTTAAGTAAGGGAAACCATAGGTCTGATAAATATTTGTAATCATTCCTGCATACTTATGCTTTATCGTCATTCCTTCTGTTTCATTTCTAACGGAAAGAACTAACTTAGTTCCCTGAAGTCTTGGTGTTTGTTCATGTAATAGCTTTAATAGCGGCGGTGAAATACCGTCGATTTCCCCAATGCAGTTTTTCCAATAATCAAGAACAATCTCCTCATTAAAGGATTGATCTGTTACTTGGATACTAAAGGAAACAGTTGCAATCTGGGAAAAGGTCTTTTCAAGCTGTGCAGTAAACCGGCTGAAAAGGCTGCAAGGCAGCACTTTTTCTAATAAAAACTCAAAGTGCCATTTACGTGCTTTTTTTTCAACGATCATTTTTTCAATTTGTGCATTGTGAAAATGCGGGACTACTACATCTTCTGTCAATTGCAGCTGCTGGAGCAAAAGCTGGAATCGCTCCCTTTTGCCCTGGGTATGATCGCTCATCGGTCTCTCTCCCATCTTTACTAATCTATCTGTTTTAACCTTATTATCAAAAGTTTATTATAGCATAAGACAGCTGCTTTTTCGGCTGTTTTCGACATTTTCTTTATGATTCGCTATGTTAATTTTAAATACTATTTTTATTAAAGGCTAATTAAACTTGGCGCTAATTTCCGTTTCAAGACACTCGATTTCCGGGGGCTGTCAAATTGTTGCTTGATAAGAATTATTTCCCCCGGTACATGTTTATGAGAAAAGCAGCTCCAGCCAATAAAAGGACTAAGCCATTGCTCCAGACCATAAGTTTAATCATGAAAACCGCCCAATTCTTTTTCCGCTGTCCAAAATAAAAAATAATACCAAAGATATAAGAGTTATTATACCCCTATTAAAACTCCCTTCTTTGAAAAAGCTAAATATACTAAAAACCATAAATAAAGCAAACAGGATTAAATAAATCTTAAACTTCTTCTCTTTTCTTCTTGCCTCATGCTCAAATAGATACATGACTGCTCACTCCAATAAATGGTCCTTAGTTTTATCTCATATTTTCATTTAAATTCGGAGATTCGACAGATGAAAAAAGAGTGCCCCAACCAATAGGGCACTCTCTCGTATTTTTATATACTTTTCAGCATGCTTGCCAATGTTCCCACTAGCTCGCTACGATTAACTTCTGTTACTTCTCCAGTTTTGCGGACTTTGACTTCTACAATTCCCTCAGAAGCTTTCTTACCAACTGTTATTCTTAATGGCAGACCAATAAGGTCAGAATCTGCAAATTTTACACCAGGGCGCTCCTGTCTGTCATCAAACAGAATTTCAAAACGCTCTCCCTGCAGTTCCTTGTATAATTCATTTGCCAACTGTGCCTGTGTTTCGTCTTTCATATTTACTGCAATTAAGTGCAATTGATATGGGGCAATATTTGCAGGCCAAACCAGACCGTTTTCGTCATTATATTGTTCTGCTACTGCAGCCACAGTCCTTGAAACACCAATTCCATAACAGCCCATAATCATCGGCTGACTTTTTCCATTCTCATCCAGGTAAGTAGCATTCATTGCTTCACTGTATCTTGTGCCCAATTTAAATACATGGCCCACTTCAATTCCTTTGGCAAAAACGATGGTTCCACTTCCATCAGGAGATGGATCCCCTTCTTTAATAAAGCGCAGATCTGCATACTGTTCAACATTAAAGTCTCGGCCAGGATTCACATTAATAAAATGATAATGTTCCTCATTTGCTCCGCAAACGCCGTTTACAACTGCCTCTACCGCATGATCAGCTACGATTCTTACCTGCGTTACACCTACAGGGCCGAGTGATCCTACAGGACAGGATAAAACAATCTTTGTTTCTTCTGCACTTGCTAGTTCAACTGATCCTGCTTCCAGGAGATTCTTCAATTTAACATCATTTACTTCATGATCGCCGCGAACAAGCACCAAAACATACTGCTCGTCCACTTTAAATAATAGGCTTTTTATAAGGTTTTCGTGACTTACTTCAAGATAACCCGCTACCTCTTCAATCGTCTTTTGGTTTTCCGTTTTAACCTTATCCATTTCCTTTAGAGCTTCACTGCTGCGTGTATATTCCATCACTACCGGAGCCATTTCAATGTTGGCTGCGTAATTGGAGGTATCAGAATAAGCAATGGTATCTTCTCCAACGTCAGACAAGACCATAAATTCATGTGTATCTTTTCCGCCCATAGCCCCTGAGTCAGCAATTACTGCACGGAAATTCAAACGACATCGGCTGAAAACATTGGAATAAGCCTGAAAAAGTTTTTGATACACATCATCCAAACTTTCCTTGGATGAATGAAAAGAATAGGCATCTTTCATGATAAACTCACGGCCGCGAAGCAAGCCAAAACGAGGACGCTTTTCATCACGGAATTTTGTCTGAATCTGATACATTGTAAGAGGTAACTTTTTATAAGATTTAACTTCATCTCTTACAAGGCTGGTAATTACTTCTTCATGAGTCGCACCGAGGGCAAACTCCCGATCGTTGCGGTCTCTTAATCTCATGAGCTCTGGTCCATATGTATACCATCTTCCCGATTCCTGCCAAAGCTCGGCCTGTTGCAGTGCTGGCATTAATAACTCAACCGCATCGGCCCCGTCCATTTCTTCACGAACAATATTTTCAACTTTTTGCAAAACCCTCTTTCCTAAGGGTAAAAAGCTGTATACTCCACTTGCGTTTTGGCGCATAAACCCTGCCTTCAGCAATAATTGGTGGCTTTTGACCTCTGCGTCTGCAGGAATTTCTCTTAGCGTTGGAATAAACGTCATACTTTGCTTCATAGTGCACCTCTTTAATATTTTCATAATTAACCATTAGGAAGCCGCTGAACAATTAATTGAACAGCGGCTTGGGATGAACCTTCTGTAATGATTTGATTGTTATTCTATTTTAGAAAAAAGCGCTGAATGTCATTCCAGGTAACGACCAGCATCAGAAGCATTAGGAGAGCAAAACCAATAAAATGGACCATACCTTCCTTTTGACGGTCAATTGGTTTTCCTCTTAAAGCTTCAACCGCAAAAAACATTAAACGTCCGCCGTCCAAAGCTGGAATTGGAAGCAGGTTCATGATTCCAAGGTTAATACTTAAAATCGCTGCCCATCTCATCAAGTAATAGATTCCGGATTTGGCTACAGTATCAGTAGAAACATAAATACCAACCGGGCCTGAAAGCATATTAATAGAAAATTGGCCTGTTACCAGTTTACCTAGCATCACAAAGATTTCCTTTGTCCAAAAGTAGGTTTGATCAAAACCAAATTTAACCGCCTGAAGAGGAGATTTTTCAACCGGACTGTAAACTCCGATAATTCCTATCTTTTTGCCATCCACTTCTTGTTCCTTTGGAGTAACCGTTATATCGACATCCTTGCCGCCACGTTTAACCTCAAATCCCAGAGGTTTATTTGGGCTTTTGCGAATGATTTCAACCACGTCCTGCCAGCTGGAAATTTCAGCTCCGCCGATTGATTGTACAATATCTCCCTGTTTCAACCCAGCATCTCTTGCAACTCCATCAGGAGTCAACTCTCCAAGCTTTGGATCATTGGATGGAACTCCCTGCAGAAAAGCGATAATGATAAAAACAACAAATGCTAGGATAAAGTTCATCATCGGGCCAGCGAAGATAGCCATTGTTCTCTGTCCAAGTGTTTTTGAACCAAACTGACGGTCTATTGGAGCAATCTGCGTTTCAGTTCCATCTTCTACGATATTAGCAACAGGGCTAATATGGAAAGTCTGCAATTGTTCCGGAGCATCCTCGGCATAGCCTTTAATGAATAAATCCCGTTCAATATCTGCTGTTTCAACTTCCACTATTCTTGCAGCAGGGAATTTTTCCTTATTGTTAATGATAATTTTTTTTACCTTTTCTTCCTTGTCGAATAATAAACCGATACGGTATCCTGGTTTAATTTCAATCATTTCAGGGTCTTCGCCCGCCATGCGTACAAAACCGCCTATCGGTAAAAGGCGGATTGTGTAGACAGTTTCCCCTTTTTTATGCGAAAACACCTTTGGGCCAAAGCCAATTGCAAATTCACGGCAGAGAATTCCCGCGCGTTTTGCAAATACAAAGTGGCCTAATTCATGGAAGAACACAAGGGCTCCAAAAATAACGATAAAGGCTATAACTGTACTCAAATTAAAACCACCTTTTTTAAAAATAAGGAAAATGAATTCCTTTTTTCACAAAAACTGTCTCGAAGTTGCAAGCCAGAAAGACGCTGCCAAAGTATGTGGCGATGTTAGCCTTTCTTCAACACCACACAGCGCTGAACGGGCGCTTACGCTTTTCTAATAAGTGATGTTACATATTTTCTCGCTTCATTGTCTGCTTCCCCAATGGCTTCAAGACTTGGATTAGCAATTGTATTATGGACGCTCAATGCTTGTTCAATTAAATCTTCAATTTGCAAAAAGCTTATCTGGCCTTCAAGAAAGGCAGCAACAGCTGCTTCATTTGCTGCATTTAAAACTGAAGGTAATGTGCCTCCTATTTTTCCTGCTTCAAAAGCAAACTGAAGGCAGCGGAATCGCTGAAAATCCATCTTTTTAAAATTCAGTGTACCAACATCCGCAAGACTTAATCTTTTGGAGGTTTTAAGCGGCGCCCTGTCAGGAAAAGTCAGAGCGTACTGAATGGGAACCCTCATGTCTGGCGTTCCCAACTGGGCAATTACGCTGCTGTCATGAAATTCAACCATCGAGTGTATAATACTTTCACGATGAAGTAGAACATCAATTTTTTCGTACGGCATTGAAAACAGCCAATGCGCTTCGATCACTTCAAGTCCCTTATTCATCATGGTTGCGGAATCGATCGTGATTTTTGCCCCCATTGACCAGTTTGGATGATTAAGTGCATCTGCTACAGTAACGTCTTTTAGCTGATCGCGGGTCCTGTCTCGGAAGCTTCCTCCAGATGCGGTAATAATTAATCGTTCGATATTTTTATATTTTTCTCCCTGTAGTGCCTGGAAAATAGCCGAGTGCTCACTGTCAACAGGGAGAAGCGGAACTCCATACTTCTCGGCAGCTTCCATTACGAGATGGCCTGCGGTAACAAGTGTTTCCTTATTGGCGATTGCAATGGTTTTTTTACTTTCTATCGCCTGCAAGGTTGGATAAAGGCCAACGCTTCCTAATACGGCATTGACTAGGACATCTGCTTTCTCATAAACAGCAACTTCTGTTAATCCCTCGCTCCCATAGGCAAAGCGAATATGGGGAAACTCCGTTTTAAGCTTTTCGCAATCGTCTTTTTTCTGAACAGAAACAAGTTCAGGCTGATAATTCGATATGATTTGTCTAGCTTCATTAATATTTTTTCCAACTGACATCGCTGCAAGCCTGAACATCTCAGGATGCTCACGGATGACATCAAGGGTCTGGATACCAATAGATCCGGTAGCCCCCATTAAACTAATCTTCTTCAAAAAAACTCAACTCCTAACACGAAAAGCATAAACGCCGTTAGCGATATATGGCCTAGCCCCCTTTTCGACTGTAATAAAGGATCCACGAATCGGTTGCGATTCGATGTTAACTTATTAAGCGGGTTGGGGGGGACAAACGCTGCACCAAGTAACAAGTAACACCTGGTCATACCTTGATGCCAGATACCCAAAGATGCCATTTCTTAGATGAACACTCGCCGGGCGTTTGATGCCAGATTAAATAAAACAAAAACCCGGCAAATGCCGGGACTAAATCGGCGTCAGAAAACTTTTAGCTGCTTGCTATTAAAGCAAATGGAAAAAGTGAAGTAATGGCCAAACAAATATAAGACTGTCAAACCTGTCCAGAATACCTCCATGACCAGGAAGGATATTCCCTGAATCCTTTACATTATAATGTCGTTTAAAGGCTGATTCAACCAGGTCACCAAGCTGCCCAAAAATTGATAACACAGCGGTAATGCCAATCAGTTCCAGCAGAGTGGCGTCAATGTCGGTGAAAATGGCAAACAGGACAGCCACTATTAGGGCGCATATTACACCGCCAAGAGATCCTTCAACTGTCTTATTCGGGCTGATTTCCGGCCAGAGCTTTCTCTTTCCAAAAGCTTTCCCTAAAAAATAGGCCCCCGAATCTGTTGCCCAAATAATAAACAAAGAATAAAAGATGTAAACTAAGCCAGCAGCACGGGTTTCATAAAAGAAGTAAAATCCAATGCCTACGTATACAGCAGCAAAAATACAAAAAGCTGCATCGTCAAATGTAAACCTATTTTTCGTTATGACGGTATAAATCAAATATAGAAAAACGGCCAAAATGGCCAGTTCTATTTTCGAATAGTAGAAATCCGACCATATTCCTTGATATTGTTTTGGGATCATAATGATCCATAGAATAATAAAAGACAGTATACCAGGAATGGACAGGAAATTAATCTTTCTCATTTTTAACAATTCATAAAGGCCAACTGTTGCCAGCACATATGCCAGAATTATTGTTGGCATCCCTCCATATATAACTATGGGGAGGAAAAGAGCGGCTGCTATAACCCCTGTTAAAATTCGTTGCTTCATCTAAGCTTCAACACCTTCTTTAACAATCACTATGATTGAATAAATATGCGTATCCTTATACTCCTCCAAAACGCCTCTGACGTTTTTGGAAAACTTCAATTGCTTTAATTAAATGTTCTTCTGCAAAATCCGGCCACAAAACCTCAGTAAACCAGAACTCGGTATATGCCATCTGCCACAGCATAAAGTTACTTAGCCTTATTTCTCCGCTTGTTCTGATGAGAAGATCTGGGTCTTCCAATTCAGAAGTCATTAAATAAGAAGAAAAAATATCTTCGTTAAGTTCATTCATATCTATGATGCCCTCCTGGCAATCATTTAAGACTCTCTTAACGGCATCAAGTATTTCTGAACGGCTCCCATAGTTAAGGGCAAAATTCAGAATCATTCCATTATTGTTTTTTGTATCTTCCATTGCCTTTTCAATTGCTCTTAAAGTATGAGAAGGCAGCTGTTCCTTATACCCAATCATTTTTACTTGTACATTCTCTTCAATTAATTCCGGTAGAAAGGTACCAAGAAATTCTTCCGGTAATTTCATTAAATATTCAACTTCATTCTTTGGCCTTTTCCAATTTTCAGTCGAGAATGCATAGAGTGTCAAGGCGTCAATACCCAGTTGATTTGCCAGTTTTGTTGTCTTCCGTACCACCTTCATCCCTTCATGATGGCCGGCTATTCTTGGCAAAGCCCTTTTTTTCGCCCACCTGCCGTTCCCATCCATAATAATGGCAACATGACGGGGCACTGGCAGCTTCTTAATATCTTCTATTCTTTCTCGGAGTGTGGAAGACTGAGATTGATTCTTCCATAGCTTTATTTTGTTTAACATAGCATTGCTCCTTCAAATAAAGTTGATCATTACCTCCGAAAGCAGATCAAACCCCTGAATGTCTGAATAAGTATGTAACTATTTTTTCAGCATGTTTTAATCATACCAAAAAAACAAAAAGATATCTCTATTAAATACCATATGTAGGTGAAAGCAAAATAAGAAGGGACATATTTAACAGATAAAATTACCACGTTTAACTAAAAGAAGCCTTGAATATAGTGAAAAAACCCCCTAAAAAAAGAGGGCTTTTCAAAAAACAGAAGCGCCTGCTGGCGGCGCTGAAGGGTCAACCATTTTAAAACCCAGGCCCGGCAGAACGGACGGCAAGGAACCTCATTATTACATACTTAAACTTCCAATATTTCTTTTTCTTTATCTTTAGTGATTTGATCAATTTTATTAATATGATCATCAGTAAGCTTTTGGATGTCTTCTGAATAGCCTCTTTGTGCATCCTCTGTAATTTCACCATTTTTCTCAAGTTTTTTCAGATCATCATTGCCATCACGACGGATATTCCGGATACCTACTTTAGCTTCTTCAGCCTCTTTTTTAACTACTTTAACCAGTTCCTTTCTGCGCTCTTCTGTCAGCTGAGGAATCATGATCCGAATTAGGCTTCCATCATTACTTGGGTTAAGCCCAAGGTCTGATTTAAGAATGGCTTTTTCAATTTCGCCAAGAATAGTTTTGTCGTAAGGCTGGATAACCAATAATCTGGCTTCTGGTACTGAAATACCGGCTAATTGATTTACCGGTGTAGGTGCACCGTAATAGTCCACTGTTATTCTGTCAAGCAGGGATGCACTAGCTCTTCCCGCTCTGATAGAAGCAAGTTCACGAGTAAAAGCCTGAATTGCTTTCGTCATCTTATCCTTTGTATTAGCGATAACTTGTTTTGGCATTATTTTTTCCCCCTCACAATTGTTCCAATCTTTTCACCCATTACTGCACGTTTAATATTACCCTGCTCCATAATTGAGAAAACGATCAGCGGGATATCATTATCCATACATAAAGAAGAAGCGGTTGAGTCCATTACAGCCAATCCTTCTTTAATTACATCAAGAAAGGTAAGTTCATCATATTTTGTTGCTGTTTTATCAAGACGAGGATCTGCTGAATAAACTCCATCAACATTATTTTTTGCCATCAGGATTACTTCTGCTTCAATTTCTGCTGCTCTTAATGCTGCAGTTGTATCTGTAGAGAAGTAAGGATTTCCCGTACCTGCTGCAAAAATAACTACGCGTTTTTTCTCCAGGTGTCTGATTGCCCGGCGTCTAATATAAGGTTCTGCAACCTGGCGCATTTCAATAGAGGTTTGCACGCGTGATTCCACGCCGTACTGCTCAAGGGAATCCTGAAGCGCCAATGAGTTCATAACAGTTGCAAGCATGCCCATATAATCCGCTGTTGCCCTGTCCATTCCCATCTCGCTGCCGATTTTTCCACGCCAGATATTTCCGCCGCCAACTACTACTGCAACTTCAACTCCAAGTTCTGCAATTTCTTTCACCTGACCGGCAATAGATTTAATAACTGAAGGATGAATTCCAAAACTAGTTTCGCCGGCTAAAGCTTCACCACTTAATTTTAATACTACGCGTTTGTATTTAGAATTGCTCATAGGAACCTCCATATGTATTTTTTTGTTTTTGAGACCCTGAACATCCCAGGATTCTTTAGCTGCTTTGCGCAGAGCACCTCCGCATTTCGAGCATTTAGCACTGTTTTCAGGTAGTTACTAAACGGGAGGCTTCCGCATTTCTTTCGCTAATCAGAATTTTTATATAAAAATTCTGAACGCACGACGGACAGGATGTCCTAGTCAGGCGTAAGGCACAGGATGTGCCGTTTTTAGCGTGATAAGTGCAACTACGGCTCTGCCTTCGCCTATAGGCTCGGCAATCACCGAGTTTTCTTTAATTGTCCAGTTCCAGCCCCCAGCGACTAGTGTCCATCCCACTCCTCCCTACGATAAGTCAACATCGAAATGCTTAGCATTTCGTGTTTCCTTTATCTCAGTCGAAGTGGGCCCCAGTCCATACGTCGCTGAACGGGTGCTTTCACATTTCTTTAAAAATAGGGAACACAAAGTGTCCCCTATACAATAAGTCTATTTTGCAATTCCTGGTGGATTGAATGTGTCAGGAAAAATTATTTTTTGTTTACTTGGTTCATTACTTCTTCAGCAAAGTTGTCTTCACGCTTTTCAATACCTTCGCCTACTTCAAAACGGATAAATTCACGGATTGTAGCACCTTTTGATTCTACAAACTGGCGAACTTTTTGATCTGGATTCTTTACAAATGTCTGGTCAAGTACACATACATCTTCAAAGTATTTGCCAAGACGGCCTTCTACCATTTTAGCTACGATGTTTTCTGGCTTACCTTCGTTAAGAGCCTGTTGAGTAAGTACTTCGCGCTCATGCTCCACTTCTTCCTGGGAAACTTGATCACGTGAGACATACTTAGGCTTTAAAGCAGCAATGTGCATAGAAACATCTTTGGCAGCATCTGAATCAGTTGTTCCTTCAAGAACAGACAATACAGAGATGCGTCCGCCCATGTGAATATAAGCGCCAAAAGCATCGTTATCAGTTTTTGTTGCAATTACAAAACGACGAAGAGTAAGCTTTTCACCAATTTTAGCAATAGAAGCATTGATATAGTCGTTTACAGTTGAACCGTTTTCCATAGTTTGAGTTAAAGCTTCTTCTACATTTGAAGGCTTTTTATTAAGAAGGTGTGCAGCCATTTCTTTTACAAGGTCTTGGAACGCTGTGTTTTTTGCAACAAAGTCAGTTTCAGAGTTCACTTCAAGAATAACAGCTTCATTTCCTTCAGCAACAACAGTAGTTAGTCCTTCTGCAGCGATACGGTCAGCTTTTTTAGCAGCTGAAGCAATACCTTTTTCCCGAAGAAAGTCGATTGCTTTTTCCATATCACCATCAGTTTCTGTTAACGCTTTTTTACAATCCATCATACCTGCGCCGGTTTTTTCGCGCAATTCTTTTACCATTTGTGCAGTAACTGCCATTATATATTTCCTCCTTTATTTCCTATGTACTATTGTAGCCTTATCAGCCATTGTTAAGCATGAAAACAAGTTTTCTGTGGGTTTTACTTTAAAAAAAGGTGATAAAGGGTCTCCCTCTTATCACCTTTTTATGTTTCGAACTATTACTCTGCAGCAGCGACAGTATCTTCGCCTTGTTTAGCTTCAAGGATAGCATCCGCCATTTTACCTGTTAAAAGCTTAACAGCACGGATTGCATCGTCGTTAGCTGGAATAACAACATCAATTTCATCAGGATCGCAGTTAGTATCAACGATAGCTACGATAGGGATGTTCAATTTAATAGCTTCCGCAACAGCAATACGCTCTTTGCGTGGGTCGATGATGAAAAGAGCATCTGGAAGAGTCTTCATGTTTTTAATTCCGCCTAGGAATTTTTCAAGACGTTCCTGTTCTTTTCTTAATTGAACAACTTCTTTTTTAGGAAGTACGTCGAATGTGCCGTCTTCAGCCATTCTTTCGATATCTTTTAAGCGGCCAATACGCTTTTGGATTGTTTCAAAGTTTGTTAAAGTTCCGCCTAACCAGCGTTGGTTAACATAATACATGCCAGAACGACCTGCTTCTTCTTTAACAGAGTCCTGAGCTTGTTTTTTTGTTCCAACGAAAAGGACAGTACCGCCGTTAGCAGCAAGTTCCTTTACCCAGTTATAAGCTTCTTCAACCTTCTTAACTGTTTTTTGAAGGTCGATGATATAGATGCCGTTACGCTCAGTGAAGATATATTTCTTCATCTTAGGGTTCCAACGGCGAGTCTGGTGACCGAAGTGTACACCAGCTTCAAGCAATTGCTTCATTGAAATGACTGACATTGTGTTTCCTCCTAATGGTTTTTAGTTTCCTCCGCCCATTTCATTTTCAAACAGAAACTGTTCAAGACAGCACCATCTGTTTAAATCCATAAGCGTGTGTATTAACACCATGAAATAATATAGCACATGTCGGTTACACAATCAAGTTATTACGGTTTATTTTGCTGAAATTTAAGGATAAGCTCTATTTCTGTTTTGCCCCGCTTAAGCTGACGGGCAATTTCTTCAATACTTTTGCCCTGTTTTTGAAGCTTTATAACCTGTTCTGCAAGTGTTTCCTCTTTGGGAAGCACTTTAATCAATTTTCCTCTCTCATTTTCTTCTGATATACTTTCTTTGCTGACAGTTTTATTGCTTTCATCTGAATCTAAGCTATCAGATGGTTCCTCAGCCTCCAGTTTCTCTAAAGGAACATGATTCGTTTGGTATGCCCTTGCCGCAAGTAAGCGAGATGTTGAAGGCGCAGTCATTTCGAAAGGAAATTCGCTATCCTTTTCTGGCTGGTTTTTCACAGATGGAGGTGTCTGGACTGCTGGTTTTTTAGGTGCAAAAGATTTTTCTGGTGCCTCGTCATTTATATTTTCAAACCTGTAAAGAAATTTCTCATTTTCTTCTTTCATTTCAAAAAGATACGAAGAAATCAGGTCTTCCATATCCTTTATTATTCTTTCTTGCTTTTTATCAAGATCAGCCAGCCTATTTTGCCTTGTATATAAAACAATAATTGCATAAATGGTTAAAGCATTTAATAAAAAGCTGACCACTAAAAGAAAAGTACTCATTTTACCCCTCTATCCGCTAAAGTCAATGATGGTTCCCTTATACGGGTGCTTTTCCTTCCCGCTTTCATCCAAAGATGAATTTTCCTGCTTTTTGCTTTTCTGCTTTCCGTTTTGCTGGCCGGAGCTGCTGTTGCCAGAGTTTAATTGGGGCCGTTCTTTCTGCTCCTGCTTTATAACTGTGCTCCTGTTTTTCTCCGCTTCCCTTTCGAGTTCTGCAGCAGCATGATGATTTGAAACTTGGCCTCTTTGCTGAAGCTGTTCCTGAAGCTTTCCGGCTTCATGAGTCCTTGGCAGTGCAATCTGCATTTCAACAGACTTAAGGCTCATGTACTCACTTCCCTTAGAAAAGCGCAAGCGCCCATTTCTGGCGCCGGAGCTAGAGATTTTAAAAGTTTAAGAGCGTAATTTTTATTAAAATGAAAGACCCGCTGTTCTTTTTCTAAGTGAACTGCGAGCCGAATCTGCTAGAATATTATTTTACCAAGTGATTCCCTTAATTTAAAAAGAGCTTTCGAGTGAATTTGTGAGATACGAGATGTTGATAAATTCATGACATGTCCAATTTCAGTAAAAGTCAGCTCTTCTTTATAGAATAAACTGATAATTAATTGCTCTTTTTCGCTTAAACCCTCAATATGATTTGCTAGATTTTCATACATTTCCTCTTTAAGAAGCTTGTCCTCAGGAAGTTCTGTTTTATCGTCCTTCAGAAGAAAGGAAGCCCCTTCTTTATCATCCTGATCAGAAGGCTGTTCATCTATTGATAATATATTGGCAAAGAAATGCTCAGTCATAGTGGAATAAACCTCATCCTCATCCATTCCAAGCTCCTTGGCAATGTCCGAAGCAGACACTTTTCCAAGATGGCTCTGTTCAAGCCTTTCAATAGCGGCGTCTATCTTTTTAGCTTTGTCTCTGGTCGTCCTCGGCAGCCAATCTTCTTTTCTTAGCCCATCAATAATCGCACCACGGATTCTAAATGATGAATAAGTATCAAATTTTAAATCCCGTGAAGGATCAAACTTTTCCAGTGCGTCGTATAACCCCACTAAACCCAGGCTATTTAAATCATCCCTGGAAACATTTTTCGGCAAGCCTGCAGATATCCGCTGGACATGGTAAGAGACGAGCGGTAAATATTTTTTTACGAGAAAGTTTCCTGCGTCCGCATCACGTGTGCTATTCCACTTATCCCAGTATGATTTTTCTTCTGATGCAGAAATATGTACCATTTTACTCCTCCTATTCCCTACGGGCGATATGGCAGTTACAGCCATTGTACCAAACCTTTTCCAGTTATATAAACAGGCCTTTTTACCGGTTTTTAGCCCTTGCCATCTAATTAAAAGTATACCTATGTTTAAAGCTCCAGGCACTCGCTTTCCGCGGGCGGTCAAGCAATTGCCTGTTCGTGAGAAGCAACCATTAACAGCTACTTTCCGCTTTGCGGCGAGCTGTAGGTTGGTTATTCTGGTTTATTCGAATACTTTATGGCTCTTCGCGGCTCCGAGGTCCCCCATGTCTTGCTTTCCCCGCTTGAGTCACTCGCCTTTTGCCCCAATTAATTTAAAAAATTTAATAATGAGCTTTCACATAGCCAAAAGTCTTTATTAGATTTCATGCGTTCCTTTGTTGACTGTCCGAATCTTTAGCATACCCGTCCCAGGATCAAATTCAATGGTCCGTCCGCTATTTCCGCCAATATCCTCACCAAGGATGGGAATATGAAGGATTTCTAATTCCTTTTTGACTGCTTCAACATTTCTTGGTCCGATTCTCATCATGTCGCTTCCAGATGTGAATTGAAACATTTGCGCTCCTCCTGCAAGCTTTGAGGAAAGAGAGTGAGATCTCGCTCCCTCAGCCATAAGAAGTTGGACAAGCTGTTTTATAGCGGTATTAGCATACTTCGCATGATTAAATTCATTTTCCTTGGCAAGGCCGGAGTCTGGCAGCATGATGTGAGCAAGTCCTGCTATCCCTTTTAAAAGGTCATAAATGACCACGCCAACACAGGAGCCGAGTCCGGATGTGCGAATTGTATTTGGCGATTTAACCATTTTCATGTCAGCAATTCCGACTTTGATTACTTCCATGCTATTCATCTTCATTAACTCCGAGAGTTTTAAAAATGGTCTTGAATGAATCCGGAAAAGGCAGTAAAAAGAAATGCCCTCTCACTTCCTTTAATGTGCCACCCATATCCTCATTAAAGGAAGTATCAATTACAATCGCATAGTCACCTGCCTGTGAATGCTCCATAAGCCCGGAGCCAATAATGGCACCTGCCATATCAATACTAAGAGCTGGAACTGACGGGTAAAGTGCGAGATCAGTGAAGTCCGATAAAGCAGATAAATATGATCCTGCCAGAATATTTCCCAGCTCCTGAAGTGCGGAAAACGCCATTTCATTTGGAACAGGATCGGAAAAGGAAAATTCCTTCTCTCCTATCATTTGCCTGATGAAGTTCTCTGCCTGAGGAAGAGGAAGGATAAAGAACATATTCCCCGGTACCTCACCTTCAATTCTTAGAAAAACCCCGGCAGCAACAGAGTCTGCACCTCCGGCCAACTCTACTATTTCATCAAAAGAAACAATTTTGACATCAGGCACCTTCATGTCAATTCTTTTATTTAAAAGCTTTGAAAGGGAGGTAGCAGCATTTCCTGCTCCTATGTTTCCAATTTCCTTTAAGATATCAAGATGAAGCGATGAAAACTGAAAAAATGCCATATGCTAACCTTTACGCCTCTACCGAGTTTAGCGGTCCCTTCCAATTTTCATTAAGGACTTTAGCTAAATCAAGCAGGATTAATAATCTCTTCTCGATTTTCACAACCCCGTTTATAAACGGGGTATCAATCCCCCCCACAATTTCCGGCGCAGGTTCAATCGAATCAAATGCAATATCAAGGACATCATTTGCTGAATCAACAATCAGGCCAACTTCAATTTCTCCAAGAGTCGCGATGATTACTCTTGTACTGTCGCTGTATTCCTCTTCGTCCAGGTTAAATCTTTTTCTTAAATCGATAATAGGAGTAACAACACCTCGAAGGTTAATAACCCCTTTTATAAAAGCTGCAGTTCCAGGAATTCTCGTAATATGCTGAATCTTTTCAATGGAACGGACCTGGCTGACAGGTATGGCATACTCTTTTTCCTTTAGTTGAAAAACAATTATTTTTAATTCTGAAGCTGTTGCTTCTGCCACAATGGTTCACCCCTGTTTTTTCAATTGGCTTCCCTATTTTATTAATGCATTGCAATCAACAATAAGCGCTACCTCTCCGTCTCCAAGAATAGTAGCCCCGGAGATAGCAAACGCACCTGACAGGTAATTGCCAAGGGATTTCAAAACCACTTCCTGCTGTCCAATGAAGGAATCAACCACAAGACCGGCCATTTTATCACCTTTTCGAACAATAACCACGGAATAAAAAGCATCATTCTCTTTTACAGAAGGCACTTCAAAAAGATCCTTCAAGAAAAGAAGTGGTACTACCTTGCCACGGAAATCAATGACCTTTTGATTATGTGCATTTAAAATCTCGTCTTTTCTGACGATAGCAGTTTCAATAATGGAGGAAAGAGGCACAGCGTATTTTTCTTCCTGAATTTCCACCAGCATTACCGAAATAATGGATAATGTTAATGGGAGCTGAATTGAAAAAATAGAACCTTTCCCCAGCTCGGAGTCGATTGTAACAAAGCCTCCAAGAGATTCGATCGTATTTTTCACAACATCCAGACCGACACCGCGCCCTGAAATATCTGAGATTTTATCAGCAGTCGAAAATCCTGAAGCAAAAATCAATTCATATACCTGCTTATCGGTTAGGGCACTGGCTGCCTTTTCATTAATAATTCCATTCTTGATTGCTTTCTCAAGGACTTTATCCCGGTTGATTCCTGCCCCGTCATCTTCTATTTCAATAAAGACATGGTTGCCGCTATGGAAGGCTTTTAGGCGTATGGTCCCCGTTTCTGCTTTTCCATTTGCTTTACGAATATCAGGTGTTTCAACCCCATGATCAAGGGCATTTCTAAGTAAATGAACCAGCGGGTCTCCAATCTCATCGATTACAGTCCTATCGAGCTCCGTCTCTGCTCCTATAACTTCAAGCTCAATTTTTTTATTAAGATCCTTAGCAAGCTGGCGTACCATACGAGGGAAACGATTAAATACGGTTTCTACAGGTACCATTCTCATGTTGAGGATGATATTCTGTAAATCTCCCGAAATACGTGACATCCTTTCAACGGTTTCATTCAAAGCAGGATTGTCTAATTCCCGAGAAATCTGTTCAAGTCTGCCGCGGTCAATAACCAGTTCTTCAAATAGGTTCATTAATATATCAAGCCGTTCAATATTTACACGAATCGTTTTATTAGCCTGATTTCCTTGTTTAACTCGGTTTTGTTCCTTGTTATCACTCTGTTCCTCTTTTTCAGCGGAAGGAGCAGCGGGCGTCTGAACTTTTTCAATTATGTCATTTTTAACCGGTTGTTCAGGCTTTTCTTCTTTTGGTGTGCGAAGGGAGTCGGATGAAATCTTCAGAGCTTCAGCCTTCACTACCTCAGAAACATTCATGATTGCCTTTTCTATTAAACTTCTATCTTCCTTAGAAACTAGGGTGATAGTAAAAGAAGAATCAAATTGTTCCTCCTCCAGCTGTTCTACAGGAGGGTTCGCCTTTATCACTTCACCCAGCTTTTCAGCTGCTTCAAACACCATAAACACGCGGGCCGCCTTAAGTAAACAATCCTCACGTAAAGTAATGCTTACTTCAAAAGGATAAAATCCCTGCTCCATTGATTGCTGAATAACCGTAATTTCAAACTCGTCATATGTATTCTTTAAAGGGGCTTCTGCCACGGCAGCTGATGCAATTTCTTCCTTTGCAGCCGCTTCATCGGGGCTTTCACCTTTTTCAATTAAAGTTAATTTCCTTACGGCTTCGGTTACGTCGCGCTTTCCATCTCCGCCTTCAGAAATAGACTCTATCATGGCTTCCAAATCATCCACTGCCAGAAAAACAACATCCAATAAAGCTGGTGTAACTGGAATCTTTGACTGCCGAATGCCATCCAAAACATTTTCCATTTGGTGGGTCAGCTTGGCAAGATCCTCATATCCCATAGTTGCTGACATTCCTTTAAGGGTATGCGCGGAACGGAAAATTTCATTCACAATCGTCAGGTTCTCCGGATTTTTTTCAAGCTCCAGCAAGTGTTCATTGCAGGATTGAAGATGTTCTTTGCTTTCTTCAATAAAGACTTCTAAATATTGGCTCATTTCCATATAACTTCACCCCTCGGCCTTTAAACATATTTCATAATGGTATTTGCGATATTGTCTGCGCTTTGCACTTCATCTACAAGCTTTGTCGCTATTGCTGCTTTTGGCATCCCAAAAACAACAGATGTTTCTTCTGATTCTGCAATTGCCTTTACTGCTCCATTTTTTTTCATAGCAATTAACCCATTTGTTCCATCAGCACCCATTCCTGTCATTATCACTGCGATTTTCGCAAAGTTACGAAGGTCGGCAGCTGATTCAAACATGATATCCACTGAAGGCCTATGGCCATTTTCCGGAGCTGATAGATCAAGCTTAATAGCCGGACCTTTTGTATCCGAGCTGACTTTTAAATGGAAACCTCCTGGTGCAATATAGGCAACTCCTTCCTTCAAAGCCTCACCATCTTCAGCTTCCTTGACAGTGATATGGCAGATCGAATTGAGTCTGTCGGCCAGTGACTTTGTAAAGCCTGGCGGCATATGCTGAACGATTAAAATGGGGGCTTTAATTCCCGCTGGTAATTTGGTAAGAACATTTTGCAAAGCCCTTGGCCCGCCCGTTGAGGTACCTATACAAACTAATTTCTTAGAAGCTGCCTCCCAGTCCGAAGCTGTTAGTTCTTCTATTAAAATTTCTTTCTCTGGGTCTATTTTACTATAATCGATTCTTTGCTGGTGTGCTTTTTTTGTAATAGTTTGTGGCCTGATCAAGTTTTTTATATTTACTTTACTAGCTGATATAACCTTTTGAATCAGTTCCTGGCCAATCTTCTCTAAATCAAGTGAAATAGATCCGGAAGGCTTGGCTACAAAATCCGCAGCACCATACTGTATAGCCTTTAACGTATTCTCCGCTCCCTCTTTCGTTGTGCTTGACAGCATTACAACCGGGACCGGGGCTTCTTTCATAATAATTTTCAATGCATCCATGCCGTTTAAAACTGGCATTTCCACATCCATCGTGACGACATCAGGACGTCCTTCTTTAATCTTTTCAAGTGCTTCTTCCCCATTTCGCGCTGTTCCCAGAATTTCTATTCTAGGCGAAGCGGAGAGAATATCCTTTATCAGCTTACGCATGAATGCTGAATCATCTACGATGAGAGTCCTGATTTTTTGCATGCTTATGCTCCTAACTTTCAAAGAGAAACTTCTTTAACTTTGAAACAAAAGGGAGAGAGGTAACCTGTTGGGTATCCTGCAATTTGTTTTGTTTATAACGTTCTGACAAATCTGTCAGTGCTTTTGAAGCCGACGATTTAGGGTTTAATTCAAGAAAGGGAATCTGTCTGCTGACTGCCTGCTGTATAGAACGGTCCTCCGGTATAATCCCAAGCTTGATTGGTTCAAAGCTTAAAAACTTTTTAAGGACATTGCTTAATCTTTTTAATGTTTCCTCGCCTTCTTTCGGGGAAGGCGACTTATTTGCGATAAGGAAAAAAGGGAGTTCAGGATTCGCCAGATGTAAAAATTTCATTGTCGCGTATGCATCCATAATTGATGTTGGCTCCGGGGTAGTAACAACAAAAATTTCATCTGCTGATAGCAGGAACCTTAACGACTCCTCATTTATCCCTGCACCCATATCAAATATCACGTATTCATACTTCCCTAGCAGAGCCTCAAGTTCTTGGATAAGGAAAGACACCTGGTCTTCCTCCATTTTCACCAACTGTGAAAGCCCAGATCCTCCGGCAATATAGTCAATACCGCCGAAACCATTCAGAACAACCTCTTTTAAGGACGATGAACCCTGCAGAAAATCAACAATTGTTTTACCTGATGATCTTCCCATTAATATATCAATATTTCCCATTCCTATATCCATATCTAACAGGAGGACTGAAGACCCGCTTTTAACAAGGGATAAGGAAAAGTTCAGAGAAAAGTTGGATTTCCCTACTCCTCCCTTACCGCTAACTACTGCAATTGCTTTTGTTCTCGAGCCCGCTGCCATTTTTGTCAGTTTCAATCGCAAGCTTTCTGCCTGGTCATTCATGGCGTTCGACCCCTAGCAATAGATTAATTATAGGTTCCGGGCTGGCTGCCATCATATCATCTGGTACATTTTGTCCATTGGTTATATAGGAAATCCCCACTTTATGGGAATGCATCATATTGATCATAGAACCATAAATAGAAGTTTCATCCGCTTTGGTAAAAACTAAACTATTAATCTTGATAGCAGAAAACTGTTTATATATTTCCTCCATGTCCTTCTGTTTTGCAGCAAGAGATAATACCAAAAAAGTTTCCATTTCCTGATCAAAATCAATGATTTTCTGCAGATCCTTTACATATTGAGGATTCCTGAAGTTTCGGCCTGCAGTATCAACCAAAATAAGATCAAAGCTTTCAAACTTTCTAGCCGCTTCCTGAAAATCCTCCACGTTGTAACATACCTGAATAGGAACGTCCAGTATTTTGGCATAGGTTTTTAACTGGTCGATGGCTGCGATTCTATAGGTATCTGTTGTGATAAAGGCAACCTTCTTTTTATATTTAATAACACAGTCTGCTGCCATCTTCGCTAGTGTTGTGGTCTTTCCTACACCGGTAGGACCCACCACATTAACAAATTTTTTAGTAAAGGAAATGCCGCCAAACTGGCAATTTCGCAGATATTCATCGAGCTCTTCACGAAACCAGAATGTAACCTTCTTTTCATGGCCTTCTTGTCCATTTCTGTACCATCTTTCCAATAAAGCAGAAATAAAATGTTCCTGAAGGTCTCTGGCTACTTCCTGTTCCTCCATTAATTGCTGGATATGATTAATGGGTTCAGGATAAACAGGTCTAAGCCTGTCTGGATTGCCCAATTCTTTTCTTATCATATCTTTAAGGCCATTAATTTCTTTGATCAGATCTGAATCTGATCTAGACTGGATTACTAAGTCTTCCGCTTTGTTTTCTTCTTTTTTAAATGACTCATGGTTCAGCTTTGGTTTTGTCTTTTCTTTTATTAATGGTTTAAATTCCTGCTTAGGGGCAGGGTCAACAGCGGCTATCACTTCAAAGTTTTTCTTTCGAAAAAAGCCTAAAAAACCTCCGCTTTCGACTACTCTGGAATTTAGGATAACGGCATCATTTCCAAGTTCAGCCCTTACAAGCTTCATTGCTTCAGGCATGGAGGGAGCCGTGAATTTATTTACCTTCAATCGATGTTCACCACCCCAACGCTTTGTACTTCCACATTTGCTTCGAGCTCATTGTAGGAGAGTATAGGCATTTTTGGAAAATATCTTTCTGTCATTTGTCTTACGTACATTCTTACTGCCGGCGAACAAAGAACAATGGGTGTCTGTTCCATTAACGAAAGCTGTTCTGCCTGCGAGGCAATCGATTCCAATATGGCCTGCGAAAGTGAAGGGTCCAATGATAAATAGTTGCCGTGTTCTGTTTGCTGGATTGCATCGGCAATAGCTTTTTCTATCTTTCCTGAAAGAGTTATTACTCTTAATGTATCCCCCTGAACCGAATATTGATTGGTTATCTGCCTGGCAAGCGACTGCCGTACATATTCCGCAAGAATATCGGTATCAGATGTCACCTTTCCGAAGTCGGCCAGTGTTTCAAAAATAACAGGCAGGTTCCGGATGGAAACATTTTCTCTTAAAAGTTTTGCCAGAACCTTTTGGACCTCGCCAACAGACAACGGATTCGGAGTGACCTCTTCCACAAGAATTGGATATGATTCTTTCAGATGATCGATCAGCTGTTTCGTTTCCTGCCTTCCAAGCAGATCACTTGCATATGTTTTAATCGTTTCTGTAATATGTGTGGACACAACCGAAGGCGGATCCACCACTGTGTAACCGAAAATTTCTGCCTGTTCCTTCATTTCTTCAGGTATCCATTTAGCAGGAAGACCAAAGGAAGGCTCAATTGTATCAATACCTTCTATGGAATCATCTTCAATCCCAGGGCTCATCGCGAGATAGTGATCTAGCAAAAGCTCGCCTCTTGCCATTTCATTTCCCTTAATCTTTAATCGATACTCATTTGGCTGCAGCTGAATATTATCGCGAATCCGAACAACGGGAATAACCAATCCCAGTTCAATCGCGAGCTGCCGGCGAATCATGACAATCCTGTCAAGTAAGTCTCCGCCTTGGTTCGCATCAGCCAAAGGAATAAGCCCGTATCCAAATTCAAATTCGATAGGATCGACATTTAGAAGATTAACCACGCTTTCTGGGCTCTTCATTTCATCAGTCTCAATTTCCTCTTCCATTTCCTGAAGCTGTACCTTATCTGTTTTTGGTGCACGTGAGAACATATAGCCTCCAACTGCAAGCAAACCGGCAACCGGAATAGTAAGGAAGTCATTAATGGGTGTAAAAAGGCCAAGAAGGAAAATGGTACCACCTGCAATATAAAGCATGTACGGGTACGCCAGGAGCTGAGATGTAATGTCTTTACCCAAATTCCCATCCGAAGCAGCACGGGTTACGACAATACCTGTTGCAGTCGAAATCAAAAGGGCTGGCACCTGGCTGACTATACCGTCACCAACGGACATCAGAGAGAAATGCTGAGCAGCATCTGCTGCAGACATTCCCTGCTGGAGTACCCCTATAATCATGCCGACAATTAAGTTGATCAGCACAATAATAATGGCCGCGATCGCATCTCCTTTTACGAATTTACTCGCACCATCCATTGCCCCGTAAAAATCCGCTTCTCTTGATACTTTTTCACGGCGTTCTCTTGCCTGCTGTTCCGATATCATTCCAGCATTCAGATCAGCATCAATACTCATCTGCTTTCCTGGCATCGCATCCAGAGTAAAACGTGCCGCAACTTCAGAAACACGTTCCGCTCCCTTTGTGATAACAATAAACTGTATGATGATTAAGATAAGAAAAAGGACAAGTCCTACAACAACGTTTCCGCCAACTACAAATGTTCCGAAGGTTTCAACTACATCCCCCGCGTCCCCGTGAGTCAGGATAGCACGGGTTGTCGAAACATTTAATGCAAGACGAAACAGCGTCAGCAATAACAGTAATGAAGGGAAAACGGAAAATTGGAGCGGTTCTGTCATGTTCATCGAAATAAGCAAAACGAGCAGAGCCAGGGATATATTTATAATAATCAGTATGCTAAGGAGCCATGTTGGAAAGGGGATGATCAACATAGCAATTATTAATATCACACTTAACAATACTGATAAGTCTCTGCCTGACATAGTATTTCTCTCCTTAATTCCCCACTATTCGAACATGGCGAAATCAATTTTTCTACTAGAATATTATAAATTCATTTGCTTGCTTAGTTAAATATTGCCCCGGCATACAGCCAGGTGGTACTTGGTGAGGCGCTAAACAGTCGACGCGGGCTGTTTATTCCACTTTATTTTTAATTCTATATACATAAGCAAGAATTTCAGCAACCGCCTTGAAAAACTCTTCCGGTATGGAATCTCCTATTTCGGTCTGGCTGTAAAGTGCTCTTGCAAGGGGGCGGTTTTCTACCATAATGACATCATGTTCCTTAGCGATCATTTTAATCTTTTGAGCTAGAAAATCAGCGCCCTTTGCTACGACAACTGGTGCATCCCTTTTTGCTTCATCATATTGAATTACAATGGCAAAGTGGGTAGGATTCGTGATGACAACATCCGCCTTAGGGACTTCCTGCATCATTCTTCTCATCGCCATTTCTCTTTGCCTTTGCTTTATTTTTGATTTGATTAGCGGATCGCCCTCGGTACTTTTATATTCATCCTTAATATCCTGCTTGGACATTCGGATATTTTTTTCGAAATCATATTTTTGATAGAGAAAATCCAATAGAGCCAAAAATAGCAGCGCTCCAGAGGCATATAATCCCATATCCACCGTCAGTCCCCCAATAAGGGCGAAAGCTGCTCCAACTGGTTTCTGAGAGAGTGCCAGTATCTGATCCATTTTTGTCCATAAAACAGAAAATGTAACAGCCCCAACAAATCCTATTTTTAAAATCGATTTAATTAATTCAATAATTGCTCTGAGTGAAAAGATTCTTTTAAAACCGCTAATAGGATTGATTTTTTCAAACTTTGGCTGAATCGCTTCTGCTGAAAAAATAATCCCTACCTGAGCATAATTAGCAGCAACACCTGCTAAAAGTGCAACTAGCAAGATTGGTCCAAGATATAAAGCAATTGCTTTTAAAGTAGCAGCCAGAAGGGCCTGTACATTGTTTTCTGTCAACTCCATTAGCAAACTATCTTGCTGAAAAGAATGGCTGAACAAATCAAATATTCCACTTTTTAAACTATTTCCTGCAAAGAGCATATATAGAAAAACGGATAATAAAACGGCTGCAGTGTTTATGTCCTGGCTCTTTGCTGCCTGTCCCTTTTTTCTGGCTTCGTGCCTTTTCTTTGGGGTAGCTTTTTCAGTTTTTTCACCTGCAAAAAGTTGCAAATCCAGCTTTAACAAGTGCATTTAAGAACCTCCAAGCAGTTCCATAAGGCTTCTCATCGAAACCAGCATGGATTGAAACATATTGGATACAGCTGCAATCATAGCTCCCATTACAGCGATAACAACTAAAAAGCCAACGATTGTTTTAACTGGCATTCCGACAACGAAAATGTTTAGCTGCGGGACGGTTCTGGCAACAATCCCAAGAGCAATGTCTACGAGAAACAAGCTGCCAACAACCGGTATAGACATTTGAAAGGCTGTCATAAATGTGGTGCTAAAAGATTTAACAACATATTCGGCCACGTTTGCATCACCCAGAGGCAGCCATGGTTTATCAATCGGAATAAACCGGTAGCTGTGATAAATGCCGTCAATCAAAAGGTGATGTCCATTTACTGTTAGTAACAGAAGAAGTCCGAAAGTATATAAATATTGGCCCATCAGAGGGCTTTGTGCCCCAGTTTGCGGATCAATAACATTTGCTATGGCAAATCCCATTTGAAAGTCAATGAGGCCTCCGGCAATTTGAATGGCTGACATAATCATATAGGCCATAAACCCAATTAATAAGCCAACCATAGCTTCTTTGATGATCAGGAGGTAATAAACCAAATTCACTTCCAACACAGGTGGGTGGATGGTATAAAAAATAATCCATGCGAGGAAAAACCCCATCCCTATCTTATGTGCTGCAGGTATGGTCCGATATGAAAAGAGCGGCATCATTAGAAAAAAAGATGTTACACGAACAAATATAAGTAAAAATGCAGGAAAATTTGGATATAATTCATTCATTGCTTAGCCTACAAACCTAGTTAAATTAGAAAATATTTCACTCGCATATGAAAGCATATGGCTCAGCATCCAGGGACCAAAGAATACTATTCCCAGCATGACAGCAATAATTTTGGGAACAAAGGCAAGTGTTTGCTCCTGAATCTGGGTTGTTGCTTGAAAAATACTGATGATCAGGCCTACCACAAGCGCTATTAACATAAGCGGGCCGCATACCATCAGAACGGTATAAATTCCACGTTCAGCTATTGATATTACTGTTTCTGGACTCATTTCTGTTCACCTGCTTAAAAGCTTTGTAGTAAGGATTTGACGACTAAATACCAGCCGTCGACCAGAACGAATAATAATATTTTAAAAGGAAGTGAGATCATAACTGGGGGAAGCATCATCATCCCCATCGACATTAGGACACTCGCAACCACCATATCTATTACAAGGAAAGGAATAAAGATCATAAAGCCAATCTGGAACGCTGTTTTTATTTCACTAATTGCAAAAGCAGGAACAAGTGCAGTAAGCGGTATATCCTTTACTGATTTTGGCTGCTTCGCTTTAGAATATTCGAGAAACAATGAAAGGTCTTTCTGCCTTGTATGATCGCTCATAAAGTCTTTGAAAGGCACTGCTGCTCTGTCGTAAGCCTGATTTAAAGTGATTTTGTTATCAAATAACGGTGTCAGGGCTTTGTCGTTCACCTCGTGAAAAGTGGGAGCCATTATAAAAAAAGTTAAAAACAATGACAATCCGACAATAACCTGATTAGGCGGCATTTGCTGTGTAGCGAGCGCCGTTCTGACAAAGGAAAGAACAATGACGATCCGTGTAAAACATGTCATTAATATTAAAATGCTGGGAGCCAATGAAAGCACCGTCAATAGCAGGAGAAGTTTAACGGATGTAGAAACATTCTCAGGTGAACTGGTATTAAAAAAATCCACGAACTGATTCATTGCTTGTCTGACTCCTTCTTCTCCAGCTTATCGAAAATTTTCTTTCTTCCTTTGGAAATATCGTCCAGCTGAGTTTTTAGCACGGCAGAGAAAGACTCTCCATTTCCGTTTGATGACTGAAGCTTCCTGGTTCTTTCAACGATCTTTGTCACAATATCGCTTGGCTGGATAAGCTGTTCCATCCTGCTGTTATAATCATCGATAATTTGGTTTCGCTCATTTTCGTTCTCAATTTCCTTTAACAGCTGAATGCTTTCCCCAACACCTACTATAAAAAGCTGGTTCGCAACTTTTATAATTTGAACCGAACGGTTAGCGCCTAGACTGGTTCCCCCAAGGTTTTCCACCAGCTGCGAGTTTTTGTACACCCGGCTTTTTTTATTGATAAACCTTAGCAGAAAATAGAGCAGGGCAACGACAAAGGCTGTAGCAAAAATCATTCTTACAAAATCCCAAAAAGTAACTCCTACCTCCTGGGCTTTCGCCTTCTGCTCCCCGCCACTTTTCACTGGTGTCACAGTATCCTTGCATTTTTCGGGGTGTTTAATGCAATCTTTTACACTATTATTCATTTGCTCTGCAAAGGCCGTATGCTGGGAGCCAAGCAGAGCAATAAAAACCAGTAACAATATTTTTATGCCTTTTTCCAAATTAACCAAGGCGTGCACCCTCATTTCATTAGACCAGCGCTTTTGAAATCGCTTCTATAACACGGTCAGCCTGGAAGGGTTTTACAATAAAGTCTCTTGCTCCTGCCTGGATGGCATCGATAACCATTGCCTGCTGGCCCATAGCTGAACACATAATCACTTTTGCGCTTGGATTTAACTTCTTGATCTCTTTTAATGCAGTAATTCCATCCATTTCTGGCATAGTAATATCCATTGTTACAAGGTCAGGGTGTGTCTCCTTGTATTTCTCAATCGCCTGAGCGCCATCGGCTGCCTCGCCCACAACCTCAAAGCCATTCTTCGTTAAAATATCCTTTATCATCATTCTCATAAAAGCTGCATCGTCTACGATTAAAATCTTGTTAGCCATTTATCCATTTACCTCCGGGTACATTATTATTTAGCGTAATTTCTTTATTCTGTCACTTTGGCTGATAATATCAGTCACACGGACGCCAAAGTTTTCATCTATTACCACAACTTCTCCTTTGGCAATTAGACGGTTGTTTACTAAAATATCAACAGGCTCACCTGCAAGCTTGTCCAGTTCGATAATGGATCCAGGAGAAAGCTCAAGTATTTCTTTAACAGTACGCTTGGTCCTTCCAAGTTCTACTGTTACCTGGAGAGGAATATCAAGCAGCATATTCAAATTCTTCTGTTCTGGCTCCTGCGGTCTCATTGGTTCAAAATTAGAAAACACCGCCGGCTGGACAGCTGGCTGCTGGCCGCCACTAAAATTCGCACCTATATGCTGAGGACTGTGCTGCTCCTGCTGATATGGAACTGTTTGTTGATTGCTATTTTGATAGTTAGTACTCTCTTGATTAAGGCCTGAGCTAGAACCATAGGACTCAGAGTGGTGAGCAGGTGGAGCTGCCTGTGGCTGATTGGTTTGCTGCTGAGTGCTGGCACTAGGCTGTTGTATATGCGGATCGGCTTCTGCTTGGCCCGGATTCATCAAATCAAATACCAGCTTTTTAGCAAAATCAAGCGGAACAATCTGCATGATGGTTGAATCAATTAGGTCACCAACTTTCAGACGGAATGAAATTTTGACAAGCATTTCTATTCCTGAAATCCTCTCGGTACCCTCACCCTGCTTTACATCAAGAATGCTAAGGGTCGGAGGTGATATATCAACTCTTTTATTAAAGATGGTTGACATCGAGGTTGCTGCTGATCCCATCATTTGATTCATGGCTTCCTGAACAGCACTCAGCTGGATTTCCCCCAAATAATCTGCAGGATTTTTACCATCACCGCCAAGCATCAGGTCAACAATAATAGCCGCATCACTTTGCTTCACAATTAAAATATTTCTGCCTGAAAATCCTTCCGTATAGCTGACCTCAATACCTACATAGGGATGCGGGAATTCGTCTGCAAGCCTTTCTTTATGTACAGCTGTTACAGTAGGAGTGGTTATTTCTACTTTTTGATTCAATAATGTGGACAATGCAGTTGCCGAGCTGCCAAATGAGATATTGCCTATTTCACCAAGGGCATCTATTTCAATCGGAGTAAGATACTCTTCTTCTTTTGGCTCTTCTGAATCAAAAGTATCATCTTCATCTGTTGCGCGCAGAAGCGCATCTATTTCGTCCTGAGAAAGCATATCATCACTCATCATCGCCATCTCCTCCTTTCAATGTATCAAGCACTTGAATAGCCATTTTTTTATTCATTTTTCCTGGCTGTCCATAAAACTTAGGAATCTCGCCAACTTTTATTAGAAGCGGAGTTGATATTAATTGATCCAATTCAATCACATCATCAACATCCAGCATGAGAAAATCCTGAACCGTAATATCGGCATTTCCCATTTCCACACTCACGGATACGTCCGCATTCTGAATACTTTTCTCTAAAACAGCAATTTCCCTTGGTTCTCTTTCCTTCTTCTCAGACTGCATCCAATAATGGACGGAGAGCTTTGGTATTATTGGTTCAAGGACCACATGCGGTATGCAAATATTTATCATTCCGCTTGTTTCTCCGATAACAGTGTTGAGCGAGATGACGACTACTGTTTCGTTTGGGGACACCATCTGCAAAAATTGCGGGTTGACCTCAAAATCTGACAGTACAGGATCAATATCAGCCAAACTGCTCCATGCCTCCCTGAGGCCTTCAAATGCACGTTCAAACATATTGGACATGATTTTCGTTTCTATCTCAGTCAGGTTATCTACCTTATTAACGCTTGCCCCTCTGCCTCCCAAAAGCCTGTCAAGCATGGCATAAGCAATATTGGGATTTACCTCCATTAAAATCCTGCCCTCCAGAGGATAAACCTCATAGACATTAAGAATCGTCATTTTGGGAATGGACCTGATAAATTCTTCATAAGGAATTTGGTCTGCGGATGCCACGGAAATTTGTACATATGTCCGCAACTGTGCAGAGAAATATGTAGTTAACAGCCTTGCAAAATTATCATGTATCCGAGTCAGGCTTCGTATTTGGTCTTTTGAGAATCTAAGAGCTCTCTTAAAATCATAGACTCTTACTTTTTTCTCAGTCTGTTCTTTCTTAAGCTCGTCAGCATCCATCTCTCCGGTAGATAAAGCAGAGAGCAAGGCATCAATTTCACTTTGCGATAAAACTTCTCCTGCCATACAGTCTCACCTCCATATCTGTATTGATTTTGTTTTCTCTTGTTATTGAAGAAGAGAGTCTGTGATATATACCTTAACTACTTTTCCATCCTGCATTAAATGATTAATCCGGTCTTTCAAAGTATTTTCGAGCTGCAATTTGCCTTCTTTGCCCTGCAAATCCTTTGCCTGCTTTTCCGAAAGCTCCTGGATAATGATATTTTTTACCTGGAAATCCCGTTTTTGCACTTCGTCTTTTGCATCAGTGCTGTCTGTTTGGATTTTAAAAGAAATCCGGATATAATCGTCACTTGCCAGGTTAGTTGTGAGCTGTGGAATATCAACCGAATCCTCCAGCACCTCATCAATAGTAGGGCCCTTTGCTTCTGCGGTGTTATTCATCTTGTATATAACAGTTGCGGCTACCGCACCTACCAGTAAAATGGCAGCAAGCATAATCGTCATAATCATGAACAATTTATTTTTCATCATTTTCAATTTCCTCCAACTGCAGTTGACCCAGAAGACTTACAGATTGATAGAATTTCTTTATGTTCTCCACTGTTACCTGCTCCGATTCCTTCACAACGTACTTATGTCCATTTAGAAGTGTAATAGTAGTATCAGGGAAGGATTCAACAGTTTCGATATAGATGGCGTTAAGTGTAAATTCTTTTCCGTTTAATCTGGTTACTTTTATCACGTTTAGTTATTCAGGGAAGAAAAGAATTTTTTTCTTCCCCATCCTCCTATAAATTATCGTTTCAAATTAACAAGTTCCTGAAGGATTTCATCTGAAGTTGTAATAATCTTGGTATTCGCCTGGAAGCCACGCTGTGCAGTAATCATTTCGGTAAATTCCTCGGAAAGATCCACGTTGGACATTTCCAGCGATCCCGCAGCAATGGAACCTCTGCCATCACCTGGCGTACCGATGTTTGCGGTTCCTGAGTTAATAGATTCCTGGAAGGAATTGCTTCCTGTCTTTGTTAAACCTGATGCGTTGCTGAATTTAGCAATTGCCAATACTCCCAGAGTCTTTACAAGGCCATTGGAATATACTCCGTTTATTGCTCCGGAAGAACCAATGTTAAAGCTTTCAAGGGCACCCTGAAGGTTACCGTCGGGATTAACAAGTGCGGTGGTCGGACCTGCATCTTGCGTTAACCCTGAAAAATCCAAATTAATTGATGATCCCCCAAATGTAAGAGTAGAGGAAGGAGTAGCTGCACTAAACTTTTTGGTGGCTGTGTCAAAGTCCAAGTTTATAGAATTGCCTGTACCAGTCACTTCTGGAAAAGTTACATTCCAAGTATTAGAATCTATTTTTTTGAAAACAGCCTCCAATTTCTGTTCGTTTCCTTTATTGTCGATTACCTTAATTTGCTGGCTGTATACTGTATTATCAATTGCATCTTCTGATAAGTTACCGGCCATTTTAATATTTCCAGTGACCACAGGAGGCAAAACAGCGTTCACATTTACCGCTACATCCCCGAGCACATTAGTAGGTTCACCAGTTGCTGAATCTACTTTATATGCCTGTACCTTTAAACCATCACCATTTACCAGATTTCCAGAGTTATCAAGATAAAAGTTTCCTGCACGGGTATAAGATAGCTGATTGCCCTGCTTAGTTACGAAATAGCCATCACCGGAAATCGCAACATCCAGTGCTCTTCCTGTTGTCTGCAGCGCAGCTTGAGTGTCGACAGTATCAATGGTAGCAAAAGTGGAACCAAGTCCAACCTGCATCGGGTTTTTACCTCCGCGATTGTTTTGCGCAGCACTGGCACCTGAAATTGTCTGGTTCATAGTATCTTTAAAGGTTACACGGCCTTTTTTAAATCCAAATGTGTTTACGTTAGCGATATTATTGCCAATTACATCTAGCTTTGTCTGGAAGTTTTTCATTCCACTGATTCCTGAGTACATTGAACGAAGCATTGTTTTTCCTCCTTCTATTTGGAGCTGCGTCTGTCAGTCGGCAGCTCTTGGCTTCCTCTTCAAGGTCCGGCCAATTTATGAATCTATTAAAATCGTTCCATTAATATTCGTAAATATTTGTGACGAAGCTTCCTGCCTGTTCATCGCTGTAATTACCTTATTATTTTTTGCGCTTACGATTAGGGCTGCATCCTTCAGAAGCACCAGGGATTCATTCACACCCATCTTTTTTGCGGTTAAAACCTTTTGTTCAATCTGGCCCCACTTTTCCTCGCTTATCCTGATATTCCGTTCCTTCAAACGATCCTCGGCATGTTTGCTAATCGACAAGCTGGAACTTGCTTCAATTGCATTCTGAAGATGCATTGAAAAAGGATTTTTTGCCTGGGACTGGTTTATGTTTTGCTTTATTGGATTCGTTAATGGTGTTTTGGGAACGATTGAATGAAAAATAGTTTTATCCATTTCTATCATTCTCCAATCTTTATTCTATTTTGGTTATCTGTGACGCATTAATTCTTGCCTCATCATTTAAAAGATATTGAGTTTTCCCATCCTTAAACGACACAGACTTTACAGTTGCTGTTTTTTCTTCCTTCTGGTCATTTGTATAATCAACCGTTTTTCCAATGAGCATAGATGATTGAAGCATCTGGCTGTCAATGGAGGTTTCATTAATCTGTGAGATATTGCCGGGTTCAAGGGTTGTGCCATCCTCTAATGTAAAGAGAACAGTATCGTCCTTAAATTGAACGGAAACTACTTTCCCCTCGCCTTGCTGAACATTTGTCTGTCCTTCCTGCGCCTTATGCCAGGTTACATCCCTGCCAACAAATTGGCTGTATTGAATCAGCTTGTTTTGCTGCTGCACAGAAACAAATTGGTCAATGGACTTCCCCATATTTGTTATCTGCTCCAGTGTAGAGAACGTTGCCATTTGCGCCACAAAATCTTTATCCTGCATTGGATTAAGTGGGTCCTGGTTCTGCAGCTGGGTCATTAGGATCTTAAGAAAGTCATCTTTACCGAGTGTACTAGTAGCTTTTTTTGCTGTATTCTGGACTGTATTTAATAATAAAGATGAATCAATTGTATTTGCCATATTCTCACCTAAACTTCCATATTTACAAGCGCTTCTTCAAGCGAAAAGTTAAAATCTCCATCATCTTCTTCGTTCTTTTTATTATTTTCCTGCGGATTCTGTCTTTGCCCCTGTGGCTGTCCCTGCTGTTCTCTCCCCAGAAAGCGGTCAGGCTGGCTTAACTGCTGTGTTATTTCCAGTCTTTCCACTTGAATGTTTTGTGCTGCAAAGGCCTGTTTCAATCCATTCACGTGAGACTCCAGAGCATCTTTTGCGGCACCTGTTGAAGTTAATATTTTCGCTGTAATCGAACCGTCTTTTTGAATTAACTCAATTCTTAAAGAACCAAGATTGTCAGGATGAAGATTTACCAATAATTTTTGCTCTCCGCCAGTACCACTCATTTGCGCCTTGGAGAGAATAGATTCAAACTGTCTTATTAATTCATTGGTATTAATAGGTCTCCCATTGCTTTGAAGCACAAGCATAGGCTGTACAGCTTTTCCTGTACTTTGTGAATTTATCGTTTCCCCGCTGATATGCAGATTAAAATCCTGCGAGGCTGTTTTAATTTCTTGTTTTTTGAAAAAATTATTTTCTTTTTTCTCAGTTTTTTGGTTTAAGTCGCTAACTAACCGGGTAAATACATTTTGTGAAAATTCAACTCTGGTAGCTGGCTTTTGATTTACAGCTAAATTACTTAAATTTTCCTTTACCTTTTCAAGGAGACTTCCAAGACTGTCGAAGGACTTTGCCGAGTCCTTACTCGCAGCCATAAGGTCGTATAGCTTAGCTGCCTTTAAAAAATTTTTTAAATCGTCTGCTGGTAATTTCATAAGCTTGTCCTGAGGCAAAGTTAATAGACCAGCCAGCATATTTGCTAATAAATCCTGAGGATTTTTATCATCTTTCTTTTCCTGCGGTAATGAGTTGCCAATTCCCCCGGAAAGGGATTCTAACAGACTGTTCCATTTTTCATCGCTGATTCCAAGGTATTGCTTTATCATTTGGAGCATATCTGTATCAGAATTGCCCATCAGCACATCCTGGAGTTTAAATCCTCCGTCAATATCCTGGATATTCACCGTTCCTAGGAAAGATAAGAGATCGGTTAAGTCAAGATTTGTTAAAGAATTAGGGTCCTTCTTTTGTTCTTCTTTTGGCTGAGTCTGAAGCCCTTTAAGGACACTCATAAAGCTTTCTTTTCCTTTTGTTCCTTGAGCATTTTGAGAAGATACCATACCTTTTACATATCCTAGTCCGCCGATTTGCATGTTTTCACCTCCCTTCAAAAGAAATGCGTAAGCGCCTGTTTAGCGATGTATGGGCTGACGCCTGCACCGACTGAGATAAAGGAAACACGAAGAGCTTAGCGATTCGTTGTTGACTTATCATAGGGAGGTGTGGGATGGCCACTAATTGCACCAAGTATCACCTACGGTCATACTTGATGCAAGATACTCCAAGAAGCATTTTCAAAGTTGAAAACTCGCTAGGCGCTGAAGCTGGACAGTTTTAAATTTCACGCAATTATAATTTTTACTGGTCCTGGCTGTCTGTTTGATCCTGGGTGGTAAGCATGCCAGTAAATTTAGCAGCCTGAGCTGGATCCATGTTCTCCATTATTCCAGCAAGTGTTTCTGGCTTAATATTGGATAAAATCTTAAGCGCTTCTGTTTCAGGCATTTTTGAAATAATGGGTGCCGACTTTTTCACCGGCATGGTTTCGTAGGTTCTTACTATATCTTTAAATGCCCGTTTGTTTTCTTCCTGAATAGCTTCTAGGTTATTAACTTCCTGCTGCAGCTTACTTTTTTCTAGCTCACCCATTTGGATGCTTTTATCCTTTTGGTCCATTTGTGTTTTTAACTGCTGGATTTTTGCTTCACGGTCTTTGATTTGGCTTTCTAAGTCAATGATGTTTTTTTCCAGCTGCTGGTTATTTTCTTTTTTATCGACTGCGAACAAGCTGCCCACTAGGGGGATTTTGTTCCCATATTCCTTGGCTACCTCAAACACGTTGATACCTGAAAATGTCATGACCACTAGTGCAACTGTTATAGTAAAAAGTAAAGGAATAAGAACAATATATACAAACCATTGAAAAGGGCTATATCTTGTGCGTTCTTTTTCTTCAGAGGTTTTTTCCATTTTGCCACCTAATTTCCCCGGTTCATAAACTGCTGAATCGAGATATCATCCATTTGTTTCCCCTCAAAGGCATTCATTTCTTTGAGGTAATGGCGATGATCTTTTTCTTTCATTTTTTGATATTTTTTTACTTCCACATTATTTTCCAGAAGCTTCTCATGATAAAAGTTCATTCTGCCACGTGCATTTAACACCATTTTTTGATAATGCTCAATTGTCTTTTCAAGGTTTACAATAAACTGCTGATGATGCCTGATTTCCTGAACGTTCAGTCCTTTTTCCAGCCTTGAAGATTGGTGAGACTGCATATCCTCTTTCTTTTTTAAGAGGGAATACAGTTTTTCTGCTGCTTCCTCAAACTTTCGTACCGACTCATTATAGAAGGAGAGGGCTTCGTCCTTTTCCTTTTCTTTAATATGAAGGATTTTTTCAAATCTATATTGATAGACCATCAGCAAAATCACCCTGCCCCTACTAAATCGAATAACTGATAAATGCTTTCTTCCATAGAAACCTTTTCACTTGTAGACTGCTTTAAAAAAGAAAGGATGTGAGGATAAAGTCTTACGGCTTCATCGATTTCAGCTGATGAACCCTTTTTATAAGCACCTATATTAATTAAATCCTCCGAATTCATGTAGATGCTTAATAGATCGCGCAGCTTTTCTGCTGCTCTGGCCTGTTCAGGGGTTACGATTTGATTCATAATCCGGCTGATGCTTTTTAACACATTTACTGCTGGATACTGCCCTTTATTAGCCAGATCCCGATCAAGGACAAAATGACCATCCAAAATTCCCCGTACCGTATCAGCAACCGGTTCGTTCATATCATCTCCGTCTACCAGGACGGTATAAAAACCTGTAATAGAACCAGATTGATTTGTTCCTGTCCTCTCCAGAAGTTTAGGAAGTACGGCAAAAACTGAAGGAGTGTATCCTTTGGTTGTCGGCGGTTCTCCGACTGCAAGTCCTACTTCGCGCTGTGCCATGGCAACCCTAGTTACAGAGTCCATCATCAGCATGACATTAAGTCCTTTGTCCCGGAAGTATTCGGCAATGGCTGTTGCAGTAAATGCCCCTTTTATTCTCATAAGCGCGGGCTGGTCCGAGGTGGCAACCACCACTATGGATCTTTTTAATCCTTCTTCGCCGAGATCCCGCTCGATGAATTCTCTTACTTCTCTTCCCCGTTCACCTATTAAAGCAATTACATTTAAATCCGCTTTTGTATTCCTCGCAATCATTCCAAGCAGCGTGCTTTTTCCTACTCCGCTTCCCGCAAAGATACCAACCCTTTGCCCGTTTCCGACGGTAAGAAGGCCATCAATCATCCTTACTCCCACCTCAATCGATTCCCGAATAGGAGGCCGGTTCATGGGATTGGGTGGTGACTGTTCCGTTGGGACCGACGACAGACCTTTGGGAAGGAGAGAACCATCGAGCGGATAACCAAGGGAATCTATAACACTTCCAATAAGTGCTGCTCCAACTTTCACCTCAAGAGGTTTTGAAGAAGCCTCCACCAGACTGCCGGCTGAAATATCCTGAACAGCAGTATATGGCATAAGAATAATGTTTTCTTCCCTAAAGCCGACTACTTCCGCCATAATTTTCCGTTTTTGTCTTCCGCCAACATGAATAAAGCAGACATCTCCAATTGAACTTTCAGGGCCCTGTGATTCAATCATTAGTCCGACGACCCTTTTCACTCTTCCATATCTTCGAAACGTATCCAATTCGTTTATATGTTCGAGAAGAGATGCAGCTTTCATTCTGTTCCACTCTCCAGCAAATCTATTAGTTTGTTTTTTATTTCATCCAGCTGGCTGTCCACACTTGCATCTATTCGGCCATTCGCCGACTCGATAAGACATGCTTCTTCTAAAAGGTCTTCATCAGGATAAATATAAAAATCTACTTCTCTTGGAAACAGAGCAATTAACTCATCCTTCCGGGATAAAAGGAAACTATAGCGGGAAGGATTCACATGAACCTGGACCTCCCGAAATTCTCTTGCTTCCTTCAATGCCCGTTTAACGATGAGAAGAAAATCTTCCTCTTGTTCACTAATTCTGGTACCAAGAATACGTCCAGCAACCTTCATTCCAAGTTCTAAAATGGTTCTTTCAGCCTTCTCTACATTTTTTTTATACTCTAATTTAGAATCTTCTACGATCTCTTTAGCAAAATTGATTGTGTCGCTGTACTCCTGGTAGCCCTGGTTTCTGCCTTCCCCAAGGCCCTGCTCATACCCTTTTCTTTGTGCGGCTTCTTCAAGGTTATGCCGCTGCCGTTCCCATTCTTCTTTTTCCGAAGCAATTTGCTCACGGACAGCTTGAGCATGGACAGCAGCTTCCTGCATAATCATGTCTGCTTGCATTTGGGCGCTTCCAATAATACTTTCCCCTTGCTCTTCAAAGACATAAGGTAACTCATAGGAACCTGTATTGCTGCTTTGCACCGCTTTTATTCCAATTATTCTTTTTTCCGTTTTTGGTGCAGCCCACTGGGATTTAATTAATCTAGACAATAATATCATCCCCTCCGCCGCGGGCAATGACGATTTCTCCTGCATCTTCCAGACGGCGAATGATGGAAACAATTCTTGTTTGGGCCTCTTCTACATCGCGTAATCGGACAGGACCCATGTATTCCATTTCATCCTTAAAGGTTTCTACCATACGAGAAGACATATTGCGGTATACAATTTCTTTAACCTCATCACTGGATACCTTGAGCGAAAGCATAAGGTCTTCATTTTCACATTCACGAATGACACGCTGTATTGCACGATTATCAAGAGTAACAATGTCTTCGAATACAAACATTCTTTTCTTAATTTCTTCTGCGAGTTCAGGATCCTGAATCTCCAGTGCATCGAGGATTGTGCGTTCTGTCGCCCGGTCAACTCCGTTCAGTACATCTACGACAGCCTCAATTCCTCCAGTTTGTGTGTAATCCTGGGTTACAGTAGCTGAAAGCTTTCTTTCCAGGATTTGTTCAACTTCATTAATAATTTCTGGAGAAGTACTATCCATCATAGCAATCCTTCTAGCAACATCAGCCTGCATATCCTGCTGGAGCTCAGATAAAATCTGCCCTGCCTGGGCAGGATCAAGGTATGACAAAATTAATGCAATCGTTTGCGGATGTTCGTTTTGAATGAAATTTAGTATTTGAGCGGGATCAGCCTTTCTCGCAAAATCAAATGGACGCACCTTCAGGGAGGAAGTCAGCCTATTGATAATAACGGAGGCCTGTTCTGTTCCCAAAGCTTTTTCAAGGACCGTTTTGGCATAGCCAATCCCTCCCTGAGAGATATAATCCTGAGCAAGAGCTATATTATGGAATTCTTCCAGAACCTCTTCTTTTGAACTGTTGTCCACCTTTTTTACCCCTGAGATTTCAAGTGTTAATTTTTCAATTTCTTCTTCATTCAGGTGCTTATACACTGATGCAGAAACATCAGGACCCAAGGAAATGAGAAGAATGGCTGCTTTTTGTTTCCCGTTAAGATCTTTTTGATTTTTTGCCATTTTTCAGCACCTCATTTCTCTAGTCTTCTGCAATCCAGGTTCTTAGCAGCTTTGCAAATTCTTCTGGTTTTTCTTTTGCCATCTTTTCTAGCTGTTTCCTTCTTAATGTTGTCTCTGTATCATGTTCGTTGTTCACATCCGGAATATAAACTGGTTCAGGGTCGGTATATGGAAGCATTTCTCCCTCCTCCTGACGTTTTTTCCGTGAGCGCAGGAATAATATCAGCAGCAAGACTATGATAAGAAGCAGTACACCGCCAGCGGCGTAAACCCACCAAGGAATTGATTGCTGTGCTTCTTCGGTAAATTTCATTTTGCCATTGAAGGGCTGAACCGAAACAAGGATTTTATTTTGAATAGCTGCATCCGTTAAATCAGTGCCTTCTTTTTTATCGATGGAGGTACGTACAATAGAACCAAGCATTTTTGAAATATCGTCAACCCTGGCCTGTGGAAGAGAATTAGGATCATTTGGTTTTGGCGGCTCGACCATTACCTGGATTCCAAGATCCCTGATTTTATAAGGGCTTTCGGAAATCTGCTTTTTAATCCTGTTTACTTCATAATTTACTTTGTCATCGACTTTTTCATAATCACCGTCACCATTCGAACTGCCCTCTGCGTATGTGGAGCCCTGTGTGTCAGCTGGGGTTTCAGCTGCCGGTGTTCCTCCCGCTGCATTAGCACCTTTTCCAGTATAAGTTTCAGTGATTTTTTGGGCGCTGATAGCAATTCCCTTCATATTTTCCTTATCCACTGGTTCAACCAGGTTTTCTTCCCTGTTTTCCTGGGTAAAGTCCATATCAGCAGTTACTGACACAACTACTTTGTCCTGGCCCATTAAAGTTCCCAGCATGCTTTGAACCTGGCGCTGAATATCACGTTCAACCTGCTTCTTAATATCAGCCTGAGCTGTGAAGGAAGTACCAGGATTAGAATTATTTTCTTTATTTAAGTCAAAGTACTCAAAATATTGATTCATAATGACGATATTATCTGTAGGAAGATTAGGGACGCTCTTTGAAACCAATTGGTAAAGAGATCTAATCTGTTCGTCCCTGAACTGATATCCTGGTTTTGTGTTCAGAACGATTGAAGCAGAAGCAGCCTCATTTTCATCACTGACGAAAATACCTTTTTCCGGAAGGTTAATCATCACCTTCGCATCCTGCACGCCCTCAATTCCTTTTATCAAGTTAGCAAGCTCCGTTTGCATGGCATCAAGCTTGATCACACTAAATTCCTTATCCGTTGTACCCAGACCGGCATTCTGGCTGAAAAAAGAGTAATCTATACTGCCTGACTTCGGTAATCCCTCAGCTGCCAGCTGTACTTTAAGAGTATCAGCAGATTCCTCAGGAACCATTATGGTTGTCCCGCTATCGGCAATTTCCGAAGTTATACCTTTTTGATCCAGGCTTTGTTTAATTGTCCCTGTTTCGGAAGGCGAGAGATTGCTGTAAAGAGGAACCATTGTAGTTCTCGAAGCAAAGTAAGATATAACCGCAATGACTAAAATCAGGAATAAAAACGACCCAATTGTTAGCGTTTTTTGCCTTTTGGATCTGCTCGTCCAATAATTTTTCAATTTTTCGATATATGTTTTTATTGAATCATTCATTTTAATCCCCCGGTTATTAGGTCTGGAGTATCTGGCAGTCAATAACCGCTTTCTTTTATCTTTTTATCTCTAGCTTTTTACACTTGCATTCTCATAGTTTCCTGGTAAGCTTCAATAACTTTATTCCTTATCTCTAGTGCAGCCTGCATTGTGATACTAGCCTTTTGTCCGGCGATCATTACCTGATGCAGATCCACGTTTTCTCCTCTTGCCAGCTTATCTGTTAAAATATCTGACTGCAGCTGAGTTTCATTTACTTTATTAATAGATTCTTTTAATACGGACGCAAAACTTTTTTGAGGCTCGAATGATGTATTGGATGGATTTTGTATTTGGTTTGTGCCCGCTGTAAAAACTTGTTTTACAGAAGGAAAAGCAACATTATTCATTTAAAGTTCTCCCTTATTTTCCTAATTCCAAAGCTTTCATCATCATACTTTTAGAAGCATTAAATACAGTTACATTCGCTTCATAGGAGCGCGTAGCACTAATTAAATCAACCATTTCACGAAGCGGGTCTACATTTGGCAGCTGTACATAGCCATCCGCATTTGCATCCGGATGTTCCGGATCATAAACAAGCTTGAAAGGCGTTTTTGTATCTTCCTCAATTTTGGAAACCTTCACTCCACCTGCGCCAGCAGAACTCCCACTTCCTATAGCCGAATTCAGAAAGGAGGAAAAGTTTGTTCCCTCTGGCTGGAATTCTACTGTCTTTCTTCGATAGGGCTCCCATTTGCCATTTACATATTTCCCCCGGGTGGAGTCCGCATTTGCCATATTGGAGGAGATAACGTCCATTCTTAGCCGTTGAGCAGTCAAAGCGGAAGCTGTATTATTCATACTTTGAAAAATAGACATTTTTATTTCCCTCCTCTAATCACATTTTGCAAGGTTGAAAACTTTCCGTTTAACCTTTCAATTAATGCATTGTAATAAATCTGGTTTGTCGCTAAATCCGACATTTCTTTATCCATATCTACACTATTGCCGTTTGAATTGTATTGAACATTTTTTTTAGTAATAATCTCCCCTCTATTAGAGGAACTTTCCGAGAAGTCAAAATGGCGGCTGTTGGTCCGGTATGTTTTAAAGCCACTTTCAAGCTCATTGTTTAAAATAGATTTAAAACTAACGTCCTCTGCCTTGTAATTAGGTGTATCCACATTTGCAATATTTTTGGATATTACCTTTTGTTTTAAAGATGAATAATTAAGTGCGCGCTCCAGTGTGGACATATTGGAAAACAGGTCCAATGATAACACCTCTTACTATGTAAAATTTTGAAGCATTATGAAGTATTTTATCGATTTATAACAATCTCTTATTAATTGTAATGATTCTGAAATACTATGTCTACAACTATTCGGATTAAAAGTATCGTACAATTGGCTCATTTTGTCGCTTTTGCCTTAAAATTGTCAATCCTCTTCCCTTGTTCTTCCATTATATTAGTAAAGTTTGACAATTTATTGCCCTGGTTCCATTTTTTGTCGAATTGCATCCCTTCACAATATTAATATATTTCTTTTGTTACGAATCGGGCCAAAAGACCTATTTTAGAACTTTCCCAATCTTCAGTTACCTATTTTTTCACAAAAAAAAAGAGCCTCTATCCGGAAACCTAAGTTCCAGATAGAGGCTTTTGTTTATTTATACCATTTCTTCAAATAGCCATATGACGCTAATCGAGTGCTTTCGCTTTTCTTTTTTGTCTAGCTACAGCGCCCAGCAACTTGTGGCCATCCCACTCCTCCCTACGTTAAGTCAACATCGACTCGCCATGCTCATCGTGTTTCCTTTATCTCATTCGAAGCGGAGGCGCGCAGGACGCGGGTTAGAAAGGCGTTGCCACAGGACGTGGCGACCTTAGCCTTTCTTCAAATGGCCATTCGTCGCTAATCGGGTGCTTTCGCTTTTCTTTTTTGTCTAGCTACAGCACCCAGCGACTTGTGCCCATCCCTCTCCTCCCTACGATAAGTCAACATCGACTCGCCATGCTCATCGTGTTTCCTTTATCTCAGTCGAAGCGGAGGCGCGCAGGACGCGGGTTAGAAAGGCGTTGCCACAGGACGTGGCGACCTTAGCCTTTCTTCAAATGG
>NZ_JBYTCJ010000001.1:185773-206359 GCF_058790155.1 Neobacillus sp. FW104-15D2 | reverse complement strand
GCCATTCGTCGCAAAACGGGTGCTTTCGCTTTTCTTATAATCAGCTAGTTCTTAATTTGTCTAGTTCAACAAGGAATTTGTCATTTAATACCTTGATATAAGTACCTTTCATTCCTAAGGAACGGGATTCGATTACGCCTGCGCTTTCAAGCTTTCTTAGAGCGTTAACGATAACTGAGCGAGTAATCCCAACACGATCAGCAATTTTAGATGCTACTAAAAGACCTTCATGTCCATCAAGTTCTTCAAAGATATGTTCAATTGCTTCGAGTTCACTGTAAGAAAGAGAACTGATTGCCATTTGGACAACTGCTTTGCTTCTAGCTTCAACTTCAATTTCTTCCGCTTTTTCACGTAATATCTCCATACCAACTACTGTAGCACCATATTCACCAAGAATAAGGTCGTCATCATGGAACTTTTCCTGAAGACGCGCAAGAATAAGAGTACCCAATCTTTCTCCTCCGCCAATAATCGGAACAATCGTTGTCAAGCCGTCCTGAAACAATTCCTTGTTTTCAATTGGAAATGCTGTATACTGGCTCTCGATATCAAGATTTGAAGAAGTCTCCTGAACGTTGAAAAGGCTGTTTGTATACTCTTCCGGGAATTGACGATCTTCAAGCATTTTTTTCATACGCTCATTTTCAATCTGCTGATTGATGGCAAAGCCCAATAGCTTACCACGACGGCTGACTACAAATACATTCGATTCAATAACCTCGCTAAGAGTTTCAGACATTTCTTTGAAGTTTACGGGTTTGCCAGCTGCCTTTTGCAGCAATGCATTAATCTTTCTAGTTTTTGTTAATAAATCCATTAATTCTTCCTCCTAAAAACTGTAAACATTATATTGTTTTTATATTTATTAAATACGGTCAAATCTTTAGAAAACCGACAATTTTTTTACTATCTCATTTGTACAGTTTTCCTTGTTTCACCAGAAATACCACTAAAACTTGCCTACTAATTCTTTTCACTAATACCCTCTCAAGACGGCCATAAACCGGCATTTTTAAAGGATAAATTGACTCAAATCCTTATTTCGGGAAATATTGCCCAGCTTTTCCTCTACGTATTGCGGAGTAATCGATACCTTTTCCATATTAATATCAGGAGCTTCAAATGAAAGATCTTCCAGAAGTTTCTCCATAATAGTGTGAAGGCGTCTTGCTCCAATATTATCTGTATTCTGGTTAACTTCGAATGCCACTTCAGCGATCTTACGAATAGCATCGTCAGAAAATTCAATTTGTATACCCTCTGTTTCCAATAATGCTTGATATTGCTTAATCATTGCATTATCCGGCTCAACCAGAATCCTGAAGAAGTCATCGACTGTTAATTTAGTAAGTTCCACCCTGATCGGGAAACGTCCTTGCAGTTCAGGTATAAGGTCTGATGGTTTAGCCATATGAAAGGCGCCCGCAGCTATAAAGAGAACGTGATCCGTTTTAACTGACCCATATTTTGTAACCACTGTTGACCCTTCAACAATAGGCAGGATATCTCGCTGCACACCTTCACGCGATACATCAGCAGACGAACCACCGGAGTTTTTGCTGGCAATTTTATCTATCTCATCAATAAAGATAATACCTGCCTGCTCGGCGCGGAAAACAGCTTCCTGTGTAACTTCATCCATATCAATCAGCCTTTGGGCCTCTTCATTGGTCAAAACTTTCCGAGCTTCTCTGACAGTCAGTTTTCTTTTTTTATGCTTTTTAGGCATTAAGTTTCCTAATACATCCTGCATATTCATTCCCATTTGTTCCATGCCGGATCCCTGGAGCATATCGAACATTGATGGTGCCTGCTCTTCGACGTCAACAGTGACAAGTTCGTCTTCCAGCTGCCCAAGTGCAAGTTTTTCTTTTACTACTTTTTGTTTTTCATAATCGGCAAAGTCCTCTTGCCTTGATGTTTCCTGCTCAGCCTGCTGGCCTCCGCCAAAAAGCATTTCAAGAGGATTTTTGTAATTAGAAGTTTTTTTAGCTGTTGGAACGAGAAGCTCAACGAGGCGCCGGTTAGCGTTTTCTTCTGCTCTTTCCTTAACGCTTAACATTTTTTCTTCCTTTACAAGCCTTACAGATGTTTCAACGAGGTCACGAACCATTGATTCAACATCTCTGCCCACATAGCCGACTTCTGTAAATTTGGTTGCCTCAACCTTAATAAAAGGAGCCCCTACCAATTTAGCCATTCTTCTAGCTATTTCGGTTTTTCCTACACCAGTTGGCCCAATCATCAGGATATTCTTCGGGATGATTTCGTCTCTCAATTTTTCATTTAACAATCCACGGCGGTAACGATTTCTCAAGGCGACAGCTACTGCTTTTTTTGCATCCTTTTGCCCGATTATATATTGATCAAGCCTCTCAACAATCTGGCGGGGAGTCAAATTAGATGTTTTTACCATAAAAGCATTTCTCCTTCCCGATTAGAGCTCTTCTACAATAATATTGTTGTTGGTGTAAACACATATTTCCGCAGCTACCTCAAGGGCAGCCTTTGCAATGTCTTTTGCAGTCATATGTTCCCCTGCATAACGTTTTAAAGAACGTCCGGCTGATAATGCATAATTGCCGCCTGAGCCAATGGCCAATATTCCGTCATCTGGCTCGATCACTTCACCTGTTCCTGAAACAAGCAGCAAATTTTCACGATCCATAACAATCAGCATTGCCTCAAGTTTGCGAAGCACTTTGTCACTTCTCCACTCTTTAGCCAATTCTACTGATGCTCTCTGCAAGTTGCCATTATACTCCATTAATTTGCTTTCGAACATCTCAAATAAAGTAAAGGCATCTGCAACAGAGCCAGCAAATCCAGCTAATACTCTTCCATTAAAAATCTTTCTAACTTTTCTTGCTGTGTGTTTCATCACTACTGCATTCCCAAAAGTAACCTGACCGTCGCCCGACATGGCACATTCACCATTGTGATGTACGGCAAATATAGTGGTTGCGTGAAATTCTGACATAGGAAATTATTCCCCTTTCAGGAAGTGTATACTCCGACTCGTCTGCCGGAAAAACCCTCTATACTCTAATAAATATCTCCCCATTACTCTTTTTAAGCCCTGGGATGATGGGACATATAGGTTTTTCTCAAATGTTCATTTGTCACATGGGTATATATTTGGGTTGATGACAGGAATGCATGACCAAGCAATTCCTGAACGCTTCTTAAATCTGCCCCGTTATTCAGCAAATGCGTCGCAAAGGTATGCCGAAGCATATGAGGATGCATTTTCCCATTTAATGCTGAATGATCAATAATTGAATTCAATATCTTCCTGATGCCTCTATCAGTAAGAGGACCTCCTCTATGGTTCAGGAACAGTGTATCATTAGCCTCTTTGCCATTAAGAAGCTTTTGTCTGCCATCGTTTATGTATCGTTCGAGGGAGTCTTCTGCAAAGCTGCCAAAGGGAACATATCTTTCCTTATTCCCTTTTCCATGAACAAGTACTGTTGAAAGATAAAAATCCAAATCCCTTAAGCGAATCTGGCAGCATTCACTCACACGAATTCCTGTTGCGTATAATATCTCGAGAAGGGCTTTGTTCCTCTGGCCCAAGGGTGTCTCTGCTTCACAGCTTTGAAATAGCAGCTGAAGTTCATCTTCATAGAAAAACTCAGGGAGTCTTTTCTCGGCTTTGGGGATATTAACAAGTGCAAAAGGATTTTCATCTGTTTCCTTTTCCCTTACCATAAACTTATAAAAACTCCGCAAACTCGAAATTTTTCGAGCAACGGTTTTCCTTGCAAGCTTACGCTCGTAAAGAACGGTTAGGTATAGACGGGCATCAGAATATTGGACCTTATTAAGGCTTTCAATTGCTTGTTCAGACATGAACATAAGAAAATCACTAATATCATGTTGATAATGCTCAATTGTATATTGTGAGTAGTTTTTTTCAATTTGTAAATACTCGAGAAATAACTTTAAAGAAATGTTCACATTTATCAAGCCTTTCTCAGCTCACAAGGGCTAATAAAGCTTAACACACTTTTTTAGCCCTTGCAATAAACTTTACAAAACTTTCACAAAGTTCTGAATTGTTTCTAACGCCCTGTTTGCGTGCTGTAAATTTCGCTCTTGCTTACCTTTTATTTTTACTGGAAGTTCAGGAAAAAGCCCAAAGTTGGCGTTCATCGGCTGAAAGTTTTTTGGATTAGCAGTAGTAATATATCTAGCCATGCTGCCAATTGCTGTCTCGTGCGGGAATTCAACAGTTTCTTCTCCCTTTACCAAACGAGCCGCATTAATACCGGCAATTAATCCGCTTGCTGCTGATTCTACATATCCTTCAACGCCTGTCATCTGTCCAGCGAAAAATAAATCTTCCCGGTTTTGGAATTGGTAAGTTGCCTTGAGAACCTTTGGCGAAGAAATAAACGTATTTCGATGCATAACTCCGTATCGGATGATTTCTGCATTTTCAAGGCCAGGGATCAGCTGTAAAACCTCTTTTTGAGCTCCCCATTTTAAGTGTGTCTGAAATCCAACAATATTAAACAGTGTGCCTGCTGCATCATCCTGCCGAAGCTGAATAACAGCAAAAGGACGTTTTCCTGTCCGCGGATCCTCTAAGCCCACTGGCTTCAAAGGACCAAATAGCATCGTTTTCTTTCCTCTTGAAGCCATAACTTCAATTGGCATACAGCCTTCAAAATATATTTCTTTCTCAAACTCTTTTACGGGAACAGTTTCTGCACTAATTAGCGCTTCATAGAAACGGTTAAATTCTTCTTCTGTCATTGGACAATTTAGGTAGGCTGCTTCCCCTTTATCGTACCGGGATTTTAAATAAACTTTGTCCATATCGATGCTTTCTTTTTCAAGAATTGGAGCTGCAGCATCATAAAAGTATAAATAATCCTCACCGGTAAGCTCCTTTAACTTTTCTGAAAGTGCCGGGCTGGTTAAAGGACCTGTTGCAATTACAGTCGGGCCGTCAGGAATTTCAGTAACTTCTTCATTCATTACTGTTACATTTTCATGATTTTTTACCATTTCAGTGACTCTTGCAGCGAACTCGTGGCGGTCTACCGCAAGTGCACCGCCTGCTGGAACTGAACATGCGTCCGCAGATGAAATAATAACCGAATCCAGGAGTCTCATTTCTTCCTTTAAAACTCCTACTGCATTTGTAAGAGTATTAGCTCTAAGAGAGTTACTGCAAACAAGCTCCGCAAATTTATCAGTATGGTGGGCCGGAGTTTGTTTTACTGGGCGCATTTCATAAAGTCGGACCTTAATTCCCCTTTTTGCTATTTGCCACGCTGCTTCACTGCCCGCAAGTCCCGCACCAATTACATTAACTATCTGTTCATTCATATCTTTTCCTCCTGCTATCGCCTAATGGATATGTATAGTCAACTTCATAAATTTTTTACAAATAGTATTTATTCCTCATTCTCATCCATTCTGCATTTTACAATACGTTTATAAAAGAAAAAAGTTTCATGCCTACAAGAAAAGCTGAAGCACCTCGAACAGGGGCGACAAGAAGCCTTTTATTTAATGGATGGCTAGATTGCCTACGTTATAAGAAACATGAAAAGAGTGAGCTTTGAGCTCACCCTTAACTTTGCTGCTCTTCTTTGTAATCACATTCCGTACATTGGACCTGGACGCCTTTTTTCAATTTCTTTTCAACAAGGAGTCCTTCACATTTAGGACAGCTTCTTGGAAGCGGTTTGTCCCAGGAAAGAAAATCACATTCAGGGAAACGGTCACAGCCGTAAAAGATACGCTTTTTCTTGCTTTTTCTCTCAATAATATGCCCCTCTTTACATTTAGGGCAAGTAACACCAATCTCTTTTACAATAGCCTTTGTATTCCGGCAATCCGGGAAATTGCTGCAAGCCATGAACTTACCAAAACGGCCCATTTTAAATACCATCGGGCTGCCGCATTGGTCGCAGTCTTCTCCAGCAGGTTCATCCTTTATTTCGACTTCCTGCATTTCTTTTTCGGCCACTTTAAGGTGTTTTTCAAAATCCTGATAGAAATGATCAATAATTTTTACCCATTCCACTTTACCTGCTTCAACATCATCAAGATCCTGTTCCATTTTGGCAGTAAACTCGACATCAAGAATATCAGGGAAAAACTCAAGAGTCAATTCATGAACGATAGCACCGAGCTCGGTTGGAATAAAGCGTTTATTATCAAGGGCAACATATCCCCTTTTTTGAATCGTATCCAGTGTTGGTGCATAAGTGGATGGACGGCCTATTCCAAGTTCTTCAAGCATTTTAACCAGTCTTGCTTCTGTATAGCGTGGAGGCGGCTGAGTGTAGTGCTGTTTGGGATCAAGATCCTTGTTAATCACTTCATCCCCTTCCTTTAAATCAGGAAGCATTTTATCGCTTTCCTCAACTTGATCATCCGAACCTTCCACGTATAGCTTGGTAAAACCAGGGAATTTAATTTTTGATCCATTAGCACGGAAAATTACCGGACCGTTTTGCAAATCGACGCTCATCGTATCGATCACCGCAGGTGCCATCTGGCTTGCAAGAAAACGCTCCCAGATTAATTTATATAAACGAAGCTGATCCCTTGAAAGGAATTCTTTTATACTGTTCGGATCCCGGAAAGTGCTGGTTGGCCGGATCGCTTCATGAGCATCCTGCGCATTTGTTTGCTTCTTTTCCTTACGCTGTTCTTCTTTTAGGTATGATTCGCCATATTGGCTCTTAATGTAGCTCGAAGCTTCGTTTTGTGCAATCTCAGAGAGCCTTGTGGAATCGGTACGCATATAGGTGATTAAACCAACCGTTCCTTCTTTTCCAAGGTCAATACCCTCATATAATTGCTGAGCAAGCATCATCGTCTTCCTTGCACGGAAGTTCAGCTTTCTTGCTGCTTCCTGCTGAAGAGATGAGGTTATAAACGGTGGAGAAGGGTTTCTTTTCCGTTCCTTCTTTGAAACAGAGATCACTTTAAATTTGTTGCCATCTATTTTTGACAGAGCGTCCTTTACATCCTGTTCTGAGGAAAGTGCGGTTTTTTTCCCGCTTATTCCATAGAATGAAGCATCAAACGGTTCTTTTCCCTTAATAAAGCTTCCCTTGATGGTCCAGTACTCTTCAGGTTCAAAGTCCTTTATTTCTTTTTCCCGATCAATTATAAGCCTTACAGCAACAGACTGAACGCGTCCTGCACTGAGTCCCTTTTTTACTTTTTTCCATAAAAGCGGACTGATATTGTAACCTACAAGGCGGTCAAGAATTCTTCGGGCCTGCTGTGCATCCACCAAATCCATATTAATCGGGCGGGGATGTTTAAAGGACTCCTTAATAGCATCTTTGGTGATTTCGTTAAAAACAACCCGGCAATCTGAGGTAATATCAACATCAAGGCTATGGGCCAGATGCCATGCGATTGCTTCCCCTTCGCGGTCGGGGTCAGCTGCGAGATAGATTTTTTTGGCTTTCTTTGCCGCTGTTTTTAATTCTTTTAAAACCGGACCTTTTCCCCGAATCGTAATATATTTAGGTTCGAAATCATTCTCTGTGTCGACACCCATTTGGCTTCTTGGTAAATCCCGAACATGGCCCATGGATGCTTTTACTTTATATTTTTTTCCAAGATACCGTTCGATCGTTTTCGCCTTTGCAGGTGATTCCACGATCACTAGAAAATCTGTCATCCAATCAATCTCCTTATAAGGGATCTATCGTTTAGTACGTCCCCAGCCGTATTCCCGGCTTCTTTTTATTCATTTTTTCTCAGTTCAGCAATTAGCCTGAATGGAAGGAAAAATGAAGCATATTTATCTTTTTCTGTTATATGAAAACCTGCTGTTCAGTTCTTTGTGATGTAATATCAGTTAAATAACCTTAATCCAATTTCAATGGAAATATTCATATTATTAATGAAATGAATTGTTTCTGTCAAATCTTCCTTCTTGTAGGGGGAAGAAATAAGCTCAAGAGACAGACCAAAATCATTTCGGATATCTGTTGCAAAATGTATAACAGTTTAGAGATAATTTCAACCTTTTTCTAAAAATATCCCCTAAATTTAATAAATAATCTCTAAAAAGTTGGCACTTTTTATGCCAAATTAGGTTTGTTACCTTTGCATTTTTAAAAATACTTTGTTGTAAAATATGCCTTTTGATCTCCATTGCTGGCTTTCGCTTTCCCCGGGCTCCCTAACTAGCTTTTCCTTAAGAGTATATAACTTACTTAAAAAATGATTTCCTCTAGGATATCCTCTGCTGAAGCTACCAGCTTTGCCCCCTGCTGAATGAGGTCATTTGTACCGCTGGAAAAAGGGTTAAAGATACTCCCAGGGAGAGAAAAAACTTCTCTTCCCTCATTAACCGCATAGTTTGCAGTGATAAGAGAACCGCTTTTACGTTTTGCTTCTATTATTAATGTTCCTTTAGACATCCCGCTTATAATCCTATTCCGAGCAGGAAAATGCCAGCGCATGGGTCTGGTATCAGGCGGATATTCCGAAACAATCAGCTGGTTCTTCATCATATCTACTGCTAGATTCATATTTTCCCTTGGATAAATATGATAAAATCCGCCGGCAATTACAGCAATGGTTTTTCCGCCATTCTGGATAGTGCATTCATGGGCAAGAGTATCAATTCCTTTAGCCAAACCACTTACAATTAAAACATTTCTCTCGATTAGCCCCGGAAACATTAGGCGGATAGCATTTTTACCATATTGTGTCGCCTGGCGTGACCCTACAACCGCTAGCTTCGGTTCTAAGGTGAGAAGGGACAAATCCCCTTTGACAAATAAAGCCCATGGTGGCTGAAATATTTCTCTTAACATTGGGGGATATTCTTTATCAAAAACGGTTATGATGTGGATTTGGTTGGTTTTATATTGACGGATTTGCTCGTGTAAAATTTCTGGGGAAAGTGATTTTTGCTGCTGCTGGGTGATAGAGTGGTTTGTGGACTGGGAAGAAGAATAATATTCCTGAGGGAGATAATTTTCAACAGTTAAAAGCTTTGGATCCTTTTTCAATAACCGATCAACCGCATTCCAAGTAATGTCGGGCCAATGAAGCAAATGGATAAGACGCCTTTTAAATTCCTCCATTTTGATCCTCCTTAATAGATTATAACAGGGAATAGCCCTCCTAAAAAAGAGGGCTAAGCCTGTTTACTTAAGCTTGTTTTTAGTGAGTTTTACATTCTTCGTAAAGACCTTGTTCTTTTAGAACTTCGATCAGGGTTTCACCCATTACGGAAGGAGTGTCAGCAACTTTGATTCCGCATTCGTTCATGACACGGATCTTTTCATCTGCAGTTCCTTTACCACCGGAAATAATAGCACCTGCGTGGCCCATACGTTTTCCAGGAGGTGCAGTACGTCCCCCGATGAAGCCTACAACTGGTTTAGTCATATTGGCCATTACCCATTGTGCCGCTTCCTCTTCTGCAGTTCCTCCGATTTCACCAATCATGATAACCGCATAAGTTTCAGGGTCTTCATTGAAGGCCTTTAGAACATCGATAAAGTTTGTTCCATTAACAGGGTCTCCACCGATGCCAACCGCAGTAGTCTGGCCGATTCCAGCCTGTGTAAGCTGGTGTACAGCCTCGTAAGTCAAAGTTCCGGAACGGGAAACAACGCCAACATGTCCTTTTGTATGGATATAGCCAGGCATGATTCCAATTTTGCACTCATCAGCAGTAATAACGCCAGGGCAGTTAGGTCCTACCAGACGAGTTTTCTTGCCTTCCATATAGCGCTTTACTTTAACCATATCCAAAACTGGGATATGTTCAGTAATACAGATTGCAAGATCCAATTCAGCATCAACTGCTTCGATAATAGCATCTGCCGCAAATGGAGCAGGGACATAGATAACAGAAGCATTTGCACCAGTTGCATCCACTGCGTCTTTAACGGTATTGAAAACTGGAACGCCTTCTACTTCAGTGCCTGCTTTACCAGGGGAAGTTCCTCCTACAACCTGGGTGCCGTACTCAAGCATTTGTTTTGTATGAAAACGGGCTGTTCCGCCAGTTATACCTTGAACAATAACCTTTGTATCTTTATTTATAAAAACGCTCACGTTAATTCCCCTTTCTAATCCTACTTCACTAATGAAACGATTTTTTGTGCACCGTCAGCCATGGATTCAGCAGCAATAATGTTAAGTCCAGACTCGGAAAGGATTTTCTTACCCAAGTCAACATTGGTACCTTCCAGACGAACAACAAGAGGAATATCAAGTCCGACTTGTTTAGCTGCTTCAACTACACCGTCAGCAATAACATCACACTTCATGATTCCGCCGAAAATATTTACAAAAATACCTTTTACATTTGGATCAGAAAGGATAATTTTGAATGCTTCAGTAACCTTTTCAGCTGTTGCACCGCCCCCAACATCCAGGAAGTTGGCCGGGTCTCCGCTGTAATGCTTAACGATGTCCATAGTAGCCATTGCAAGTCCTGCTCCGTTAACCATACAGCCGATATTTCCATCCAAAGCAATATAGCTCAGGTCATATTTGGAAGCTTCGATTTCTTTTGGATCTTCTTCTTCAAGATCGCGATACTCAAGCACGTCTTTTTGACGGTAAAGAGCATTGGAATCAAAGTTTAACTTTGCATCCAGTGCCATTACTTTTCCATCTCCTGTTACTACAAGAGGGTTAATCTCAGCAATGGAACAGTCCTTTTCGATATAAGCTGCGTAAAGGCCCATCATGAACTTTACAGCCTGGTTGACTAATTCCTTAGGGATATTGATATTAAACGCAATACGGCGTGCCTGGAAAGGCTGAAGACCGATTACAGGGTCAATCTCTTCTTTGAAAATTTTCTCTGGAGTATTAGCGGCCACTTCTTCAATTTCAGTTCCGCCTTCCTCTGAAGCCATTAGAACGACACGTGAAGTTGCACGGTCTAATACTAGGCCAACATAATATTCTTTTTTAATATCGCAGCCTTCTTCGATCAGCAGGCGCTTTACTTCTTTGCCTTCAGGTCCTGTCTGGTGTGTAACAAGGGTTTTTCCTAAAATTTCACTTGCATATGTACGTACTTCGTCAAGGTTTTTCGCTACCTTTACACCGCCAGCTTTCCCCCGGCCGCCAGCATGGATTTGAGCCTTAACTACACATACTTGCGTACCCAGCTCCTTTGCAGCTTCCACTGCTTCTTCAACCGTGAATGCCACTTTGCCGTTTGGAACAGAAACCCCATATTTTCTGAGGATTTCTTTCCCTTGATACTCATGGATATTCATTTCCCATCCTCCTATACAGATAAGCAATTGCAGCCTGCTAAACTTAAAAATAGCCAACAGGAGCAGTGCACCCATCCATTTTTGATTACACTATTTATCAAATAAAAAGTAGACTGCGCTTTCATTTTATATAATGATAAATACCTTGTCTACCTTTATGCATAAAATATTAAACTTCCCTTAAGATTCTGATATTAATAGCCGCAGGCCCAGCAAGGACTTTACCCTAACTTTATTATTTTTTAGAAAAATATTATTTTTGTAAAACAATATTGTTCCATATCCTAAAAAATCCCACCTTACATCGAATGAACCTCCGAGCCTCCCTGTTTATCCCTCACCGTGGGGTCTTTGCTGACTCGTTTTTCCGCAGGGCATTGAACTAGCAACCTCGAATTATAAGCACCATACGAAGGAATACGAATGCATTTACGAGGAGATCTTCGGAGTTTACTAAATACAGCCGAGTTAAAATCACATAATAATTTAAAACAGCTATTAAATAAAATCATAATAGTTTTACTAATAAAAGCAGGAAGGCCCTTACTGCCTTTTTCCTGCTTCTTTGTCTGTTTTATAAATAAACGCGAAAACTTCTGCTACAGCCTGGTACAATTCTTCAGGAATGCTCTCGTTTATATTAAGCTTGCTTAATATATCAATTAAACTCGGATCTTCCTGAATCGGAACCTTGTTTTCCCTGGCTCTGTCTATAATATTTTCTGCTATTATTCCTTTGCCTTTTGCCAAAACACGGGGGGCCTCTTCCGTGTTTTGGTTATATCCCAATGCTACAGCTTCCTTCCTTCTAGTTTCTCTTTCATTTTTCATATACGGAAATCAACCCCTCCGTAAGATTCGCTTTTATAACTGGATAGGATACCTTTCTGCTTTTCCTTAGCCTGTTCATTTCCGGCATCGAATGATATAGCCGACAGGTGGTATTCCATTTCCTTTAATTTATTTTTGAGCGGTTTTATAAACGGCACCGCAGCTTCTTTAACTGCTTTGTTTTCCGATGAAACCGCTATTCTCATAACCCGGTTTTGTACCTGCATATCAATAGTTGTATTCCCAAGCTTCTCCAAATCCAGATAAAACAAGACCCTGCAGTAATTTGGATCAATTTTGCCGTCATCCTGTTTTCTGCCGCTCCATTGAATGGTAAGATCAGTTGTTTTATTCCAAAATTGGATGGGAAACTGGGTTACATACTGGACCATAGGACTGTTATCGCTTGATAACAGCTGCAAGCCAGTTATCCTCTGGAGAAGCTGCTGAGCAGCTTCATTTTGGCCTGTGGCCTTGTGATCGTTTAAATATTGGATCAGTAATGGTTTAAGGGCGTCGCTTTCCATTTTGGGCTCCTGGCTGCTGCCTAATGTCGCTAAATCCTTCTCATATCCATAACCCAAAAGGGACAAAAGCTGCTTTAAATGCTGTGCTGTTTCTTTCCCTTGGCCCCAATCCGGAACATTGTTCTTTAAAAGAATTTCCGCCAATCCTTTTTCAAATTCTTCGTTGCCGTTTTCTGAGAGTTGCTGAATAAGTACGGCCAATTTCCTTTCGGCTTCTGAAACGGTATTGCTATCTGCACCAAGCATTTTTAGAACCTGCTCGGCACGATTATGTATAACTTCTTTATTACTATTACTACTATCATCGTCTGTTCCAAGCAGTGAATTCAAAAAGCTTTTTATTTCTCCTGGCAATGTCTTAGGGTCTAATAATTCTCCTGTTTCCCCACCTTCAAATTTCCCTAAAAGAAGAGGATCAGTACCTCCCGCATCAGATATTAAAGAATCTATTTTATTTAAGGGTATTTTTTCAGGAACAAAGCCTGTCTTCTGCAACACCTGAAGTGAGACTGAATCCAATTTACCCGAATTTAGCCATTCTCGCAGCAGTGCAGGCAATCCCTCCTTGGCTTTTTCCGTAGCTGAAGGAGAAATAAAGCTTTTTAAGATCTTTTCCAGCTGCCCTTCAGAGTCTTTTCCCGCTGAGGAGTCAAGAGAAGCAAGGGTTTCGCTCATAAGGAGGTGAAGTGGCTTTTCCTCCTTCAGCATATGCAGAGATGATAGAATCTCTCCAGAGGGTGGGATATTCCTAAGGGCCGCCATTTTAATCGTTTCCAATCCATTGCTGCCATCACCTAAATTTTTAAGCCATTCCGATGCAGCTGCCATGAATTCCTTTGTTACAGGAATCTGTTCTTTTACCATGTGACTAATTATCTCTAGATTTTCCTTTGTTGCCGGTAGTCCAAGCTGTATTAGCACACCCGCAAGCGATTTTGCATCTCCACTGCCCATGCCATTTCCTTCAGAGAGGACCTTAAGGTTTAACTTCCCTTCTCCAGCCTGAACCTGAAACCAGTATTTTTCACCTGCAGAAAGCGGAATCTCCAGCTTAGCTATCCATTTTTGGTTTCCAATTTGCACTTCTGCAGTTTGGTTTGGAAAAAGCCTATTAATTTTTCCAAATACAATTTGTCCGGGCTGCAAAGACGTCTTCCCTTGTAAATTCACGCTCTTTTTAAAGGTAGTATGAAAAATACTGGATAAATCCACTGAACTCACTCCTAGTTTTCCTGGAAGAAATCTTTGATAGGGGCGAAGCTTTTTCTGTGATAAGGGGTAATGCCATATGCCTCAATAGCTGCAATATGTTCCCTGGTACCATAGCCCATATTTTGTTCAAACCCATATTCGGGGTACTTCTGGGCCAAATCCTGCATAAAGCGATCTCTGGCTGTCTTGGCTACAATGGAGGCAGCTGCTATTGAAATACTTTTTGCATCCCCCTTAATAATGGATTCGGATGCAAATGGCGTCTCAATTTTCATAGCATCAATTAACAAGAAGTCAGGGCTGGGCTGCAAGGCTGCTGCAGCTGACATCATCGCTTTTTTAGTAGCTTCATAAATATTAATTTGATCGATTTCCTCCGCGGGAATCATTATTACACTGACAGCCACTGCTTCACGGCGGATAATCTCATCATAATCCTCCCTTTTCTTTGAGGAAAGTTTTTTGGAATCATCAATCCCCGGCAAATAAAAATCCTCTGGAAGAATAACTGCTGCTGCACAAACTGGACCCGCAAGAGGGCCACGTCCTGCTTCATCCATACCCGCAATTAATTTGAACCCCTGTTTGCGGTATTTCCTCTCAAAGGCATTCATTTCATAAAATTTTTCTTCAAGAAGTTTCTTTCGTTCCAAATCTTTTTTCCATTTCCCCAAAAGTTTTTGGACTCCCTTACGCTCATCCGCTTCCAACTCCAGAATAAATGGGGCCTTTTCACTCTTAAGTTCAGCCAATATTTTTTCAACCTGGGCTATTGATTTTACATCCAATTCTTTCACCTGCTGTTTGTTTTCTATAGTATGTATCGGTTTATTTTCTAGATAAGTTTAACACTTTGAGACCCTTGTTTGGCCCTGGAAAAAAATGAAAGCCCCCCTTAAGGGGAGCTATTTTCTACTCTTTTGAGTTACCTTCTTCATCTTTGATAAAGTCTGACGGTCTTTCAAAGGATAGCGGTCCAAATTTTTCTGATCTAATTTCTCTAATGACAAGCTCAGCTGTTTTATCATAGTCAACCAGGCCGCCGCCCATTAAGCTTCCTCTAAGTTTGCCAATGTGATCAAAAAGTTCAACTGGATCCTCTGGAACAGTTTCAAATTGGTAGCGTACCTTTAACCGCTCTGGATAATGTTTTTCAAGGAATTTAAGCGCATATAGGGTAAGGTCCTGCAAATTTAAGAGCGCATCCTTAATAGCCCCTGTAACCGCCAGCTTCCGGCCAATTTCCTGATCCTCGAATTTCGGCCATAGAATTCCCGGTGTATCTAGCAATTCCAGTTCTTTGCCTACTTTAATCCATTGCTGGGCCTTCGTTACACCTGGCATGTTTCCTGTTCTTGCAATGTTCTTTTTTGCAAGTCTGTTAATAAGAGTCGATTTTCCTGAATTCGGAATTCCGACAATCATAGCCCTAATTGCTCTTGGATTGACCCCTTTAGCTTTTAACTTATCAAATTTTTCCTTTAAGATATCATGGGAAGCCTGGACAATATCCCTCATCCCAACGCCTGCATGAGCATTGATGGCAATAGCCCTGATTCCTTTCTCAGAAAAAAACGAGATCCACTCTTTTGTAATTTCTTTATCTGCCATATCCGCTTTATTCAATAAAACCAGCCTTGGCTTTCGCTGGATAATTTCATCAATCATTGGATTTCTCGATGAATAGGGAATCCTTGCATCCACTAGTTCAAAGACAATATCGACTAGCTTAAGTTTTTCCGTGACCTCTCTGCGAGCCTTGGCCATATGGCCCGGAAACCATTGGATCGTCAAAGCGTCACCTCCTAAAATCTATTTCACTTTTTCAATGCGTGCATCTGATAAAGGCCAGTAAATAACGCTGGTTTTACCAAGAACTTTACTCAAAGGAACTGTCCCAATATGCCTGCTGTCCTTACTGAATCGGCGATTATCTCCCATAACAAATAATTCACCTTCTGGTACTGTATCTCGGCCGATCTTTTCTTTCAAAGTGAAAGGGTCTGTAAGAGGACCGTCAACAACCGTTTTCTTATATTCGTCCAAATAAGGCTCTTTATAAGCTTTCCCATTTACATATAAAGTATCATTCTTGTATTCAATCTTGTCCCCAGGAAGGCCAATGACCCTCTTTATGTAATCTTTATGTTCAGGAGCATGAAAAACGATGATATCAAACCGTTTAGGCTCTCCAACTTTATAGCTTAATTTATTAACGATCATTCTGTCCTGATCGTGCAATGTAGGCATCATGGAAAGCCCATCCACCACAATTGGAGCGAATAAAAAGTACCTAATTACCGCTGCAAGCACAACCGCAATTACTAGAGCTTTCGTCCATTCCCAAACTTCATTTTTCTTTTTAGTCATTCGTGTTTCCCACCATTCCAGTATAAAAATATTTTCTACACTTTATTTTACATAACTGAAGCATATTAAACACGGGAAGACGTATTTTTTAATTAAACTTTAATAAATTATTCACAAAAAGTCTTCAAAGATACGAAAAAAGAGCCTGCAGAGCAAGCTCTTTTTCCTCAAAGCATAAAATGCTTTTGTTATTATCGGCGGATTTCTTTAATACGAGCTTTTTTACCACGAAGGTTACGCAAGTAGTAAAGTTTCGCACGGCGTACTTTACCATGGCGAATAATTTCAAGCTTAGCGATTTTTGGTGTGTGTACAGGGAATGTACGCTCAACGCCAACACCGTAAGAAACCTTACGAACTGTGAAAGTTTCGCTGATTCCACCACCACGACGCTTGATCACAACACCTTCAAACAACTGAATACGCTCACGAGTACCCTCGATAACTTTTACGTGAACACGTACAGTATCACCAGGACGGAAAGCAGGAAGATCAGTGCGAAGTTGTTCTTTTGTGATTTCATTGATTAATTGTTGCATCGTTTTCAACTCCTCCCAACAGACGCTCTTGCACTTTTTGCCTTTGCAGCGGAACATCGTTTTAAGACCCATATCTGACTAGCAGCTTAAGTCACAAGATGTATCTTACCATAAACAGAATGGCCATGCAATAACTACTCGTAATCTTTTTTGATTTCTTCCAGCCATTTAGTCTGTTCTGGTGTAAGTACCATTTTTTCAAAAAGATCTGGACGCCTTAGCAGGGTTCTGCGGAGAGATTCTTTCACGCGCCATTCTTCTATTAATTTATGGTTTCCGGATAATAGAACGTCCGGAACCTTCATTCCGCGAAAATCAGCGGGACGGGTATAATGCGGATGTTCAAGCATTCCCGTACTGAAAGAATCTTTCATGTGAGATTCTTCATTTCCCAACACTTCGGGCAGGAGGCGCACCACACTGTCTATGACCACCATTGCCCCCAGCTCTCCTCCGGTTAGTACATAATCGCCGATAGAAATTTCATCCGTAATCAGGTGTTCACGAATTCTTTCATCATAGCCCTCATAATGGCCGCAAACAAATAAAAGATGATCTTCTTTTGCCAGTTCTTCCGCTTTTTTCTGGTTAAATTGTTCCCCCTGAGGACACATAAGGATAATCCTTGTTCCAGATTCACCAGAAGCCTCGGTCAAAGAAGCAACAGCGTCAAAGATTGGCTGCGGTTTTAAAACCATCCCTGCACCGCCGCCATAAGGATAATCATCCACTGTATTGTGCTTGTTATCGGCAAAGTCTCGAAAATTGACCACATTATATTCAACTGCGTTCTTTTCTTCCGCTTTTTTGAGAATCGAATGTCCGAATACCCCGCCAAACATCTCGGGAAAAAGTGTCAGGACATCAATTTTCATGACAAAAGCCCTTCTAACGGTTCTATTGTAATTTGTTTTTCCTTAATGTCTACCTTGAGAACCACATCCTCAATATATGGAATAAGAATTTCTTTTCCACCTTTGCCTTTAATCACCCAAACGTCGTTTGCTCCAGGTGTAAGGATTTCAGAAACCTTCCCTAATTCCTCACCTGAAACAGTTGTAACGGTACAGCCGATAATTTCATGAAAATAATACTCATTTTCCTCAAGCTCACCCAGCTGTGAATCAGGAACCTTAAGGATTCCTTCTTTAAATTTTTCTACAAGCCCCATGTTTTCATAGCCTTCAAAGGTTAAAAGGTTAAAATTCTTATGTGGGCGGTGGCTTTTAACGGTCAGCTCGATTGGATCTGAGGATTTAGGCATAAACAGATAAAGCTTATTTCCCAATTTATAACGTTCTTCAGGAAAGTCTGTTCTTGAAATCACCCTTACTTCGCCTCTAATTCCATGAGTATTAACGATTTTTCCTACATTAAACCATTTTTCCATCATTTTCACCTCTAGCGTATATCTTCAACAATGCCATCCCTAATTATAATGGCTTTCCCTGACTCAATTGTATCCCAGGCATCCCCAATATTTACTTCGACAAGGGCCTGTACTTCCTTTTCTTTCAATTCACTTTCTAAGGGTAGCATATGTAATTGACTGATTTGAAACTCAAGAAGTCTTTCTTTTTCTTGTCTGAGATTCATTTCCTTTTCAAAATGTTTTTTTAGGCTCTCGGGTTGAAATTTTTTTGATTTTTCGAGTTTTTTCCATTCAAAACGGAGCTGCTCTATCTCTTTTTTTAGCTGCAGTATACGGGAATGATATTGCTCAAGCAAATTTTGCCGGCTTTTTTCTGTCAGGATTTGTTTCACCACAACGGTCTGCAGTATTTTCATTCCCACTCCTCCAGAATTTTATATTTTTTATACGGATTTTCTATATAAATGATTAGCAAAAAGGGAGGGTGTAAGCCCTCCCTTTTTTCGGAAGCGGCAATCATCTGCCACTCCTTCTTATTCGCCAATCTCTAAAAAGATCTTTTTCTGTTGTGATGAACCAGCTGCGGCATAGACTACTGTACGAATCGCCTTTGCAACGCGCCCCTGCTTTCCAATTACCTTACCCATGTCGCTCTTGTTGACAGAAAGCTGATAGGTTACGCGTTGATCCTCTTCCGTGACATTCACACGGACATCCTCTGGAAAATCAACAAGGGGCTTAACAATCGTTTCAATTAACTGCTTCATTTCAGCAAAAATTACTTGCTAAGTTTAGCATTATGGAATTTTTCCATGATGCCTTGAGTAGAGAACAGGTTACGAACTGTATCAGATGGCTTCGCACCATCTTGAAGCCATTTAAGAACAAGCTCTTCATTAATGTCAAGTGTTGCAGGCTGAGCAACTGGATTGTATGTTCCAACTACTTCAATATAACGTCCGTCACGAGGAGAACGAGAGTCTGCTACAACAATACGATAGAAAGGAGATTTATTTGCTCCCATACGTTTTAAACGAATTTTTACTGCCATTTTAAATAAGCACCTCCGAATATGTTTCACACAAGATAGAATATTACCAGAAAGATAAAAGCTTGTAAAGGGTTTTTTCTTTACATACCTTTTTTTATTGATAAATTGACCTCTGCTGGCCGCGGCAAAATGAACAGAATTCCCTTCACTCCACTGCGCCGGACTAGCAGCAGTTCTAAATTAAAACGGCTTAAACGGCAGCTTGAAGCCACCCTTTTTCTTACCCTTTGCTTGCATCCCAGTCATTTGTTTCATCATTTTCTTCATTTCTTCAAATTGCTTGAGCAATCGGTTAACTTCAGGAACGGTACGTCCGCTCCCTTTGGCAATCCGCCTTTTACGGCTGGAGTTTATAGTTTCTGGCTGAGTTTTTTCTGAGGCAGTCATCGATTGGATGATAGCCTCTACATGGGCAATCTGCTTTTCATCAATTTGCAGATTGTTCAAGCCCTTAATCTTATTAGCACCTGGCATCATTTTCAGCAATTCGTCAAGAGGTCCTAAATTCCGGACCTGCCCCAATTGTTCCAAAAAGTCGTCAAGAGTAAAGGATGCAGTTCGCATTTTTTGCTCGAGTTCTTTTGCCTTTTCCTCGTCAACATTTGCCTGGGCTTTTTCAATCAGCGTGAGCACGTCTCCCATACCAAGAATACGGGAGGCCATCCTCTCCGGATGGAAAGGCTCAATTGCATCCATTTTTTCACCCAAGCCCACAAATTTAATGGGTGTTTGGGTAACTGCCCGGATTGACAGTGCTGCTCCACCACGGGTATCGCCGTCAAGCTTTGTTAGAACTACACCGGTTAGTCCGAGCTGTTCATTGAAGCTTTGCGCTACATTCACAGCATCCTGACCTGTCATCGCATCAACCACAAGGAAGATTTCATCAGGCTTTGTCAATTCTTTAATGTCTTTCAGTTCGTCCATTAAAGCTTCATCAACATGAAGACGTCCGGCGGTATCAATCAGAACATAATCATTATGATCTTCTTTCGCCTTGGCAATGGCCTGGCGGGCAATTTCTACCGGGCTAACCTGATCTCCCAAAGAAAAAACAGGCATATTCAGCTGATTTCCGAGTGTTTCAAGCTGTTTAATCGCAGCCGGACGGTATATATCGGCTGCTGCAAGCAATGGTTTACGGTTATATTTTTTGCGAAGCAGATTAGCAAGCTTCCCTGAGGTTGTTGTTTTACCTGCCCCCTGAAGGCCGACCATCATGATAACAGTAGGCGGACGGTTTGAAACAGCAATTTTGCTTTGTTCCCCGCCCATCAGCTCGGTTAATTCCTCATTAACGATTTTGATTACCTGCTGTCCAGGTGTCAGGCTTTTCAATACCTCATGGCCAACGGCACGCTCACTGACTTTTTTGACAAATTCCTTTACAACCTTGAAGTTAACGTCCGCTTCAAGCAAAGCGAGGCGGACT
>NZ_JBYTCJ010000001.1:0-185675 GCF_058790155.1 Neobacillus sp. FW104-15D2 | reverse complement strand
GGCACGCTCACTGACTTTTTTGACAAATTCCTTTACAACCTTGAAGTTAACGTCCGCTTCAAGCAAAGCGAGGCGGACTTCCCTCATCATTTCTTTTACATCCGCTTCATTTATTTTTCCTTTTCCACGGATTTTCTGTATCGTATTTTGCAGTCGGTCAGCCAACCCTTCAAATGCCATGCTGCCGCCTCCCTAGTCTAATTTCTCAAGCTCAGCAACTGCCTCAAACAGTGCCTGCTTTGAAGGTGAATCTTCTTTTAGTAATTCTTTCACTCTTAAAATTATGCTGCTGCGCTCCTGAAATTTTTCAAGAAGCAGTAGCTTTTTTTCATATTCCTCGAGCATGGCTTCTGTCCGCTTAATATTGTCATAGACCGCCTGGCGGCTGACATCATACTCTTCAGCAATTTCCCCGAGAGAATAATCATCAAGATAATAGAGAGACATATAGCTTTGCTGCTTTGGAGTTAACAACGACTGATAAAAGTCATAGAGAAAATTAATTCTCGTTGTTTTTTCAAGCATGCCTATCCCTCCCTGTTCAGTGAAATGCCTTTGCATTGCAAGTTTACACACAGGTTTTTTTCCTGTCAAGAAAACTTTCTTTACAATAGGTTGTGTTAATTTTTACTGTTGATTTTCATTAAGAAAAGCAAAAATTGACTCGCTTTCCGCGGGCAATCAAGCTTCTGCCTGTAAATAACTTCGTGATAAGCATCTTTGTGCAACTACTTGCAGCTTTGCGACGAGCTGATGGTGAGCTTCTTCGAATATTCTATGGCGCAGGAGCACGCCTCCTCGGCCGCAAACGACCTGCGGGGTCTCGCCTGGCTTGCTTTTCCCGCTGGAGTCTCGCCTATTTTTACTCACATTTCTTCAAATAGCAACGATTTCTTAGAAAAGAGGCCTTAGAATAGATTTATACTGACTCTACCTGGTCTGCAAAGAGTCCGTATACATATTTTTCAGCATCGAATTCCTGCAGGTCATCCATTTTTTCACCAAGGCCAACCAGTTTTACAGGAATTTGCAATTCGTTGCGGATGGCGAGTACAATACCGCCTTTAGCTGTTCCATCCAATTTCGATAGAACAATTCCTGTTACATTAGTCGTTTCCTTGAATGTTTTAGCCTGGATAAGGGCATTCTGGCCTGTGGTTGCATCAAGGACCAGCAGCACCTCATGAGGAGCACCGGGTATTTCTCGTTCAATGACACGCTTTACCTTTTCAAGTTCCTTCATTAGGTTAACTTTGTTTTGAAGGCGTCCAGCTGTGTCACACAATAAAATATCCGCCTTACGTGACTTTGCTGCCTGGATAGCATCAAACATAACCGCAGCAGGATCGGAGCCCTCTGCCTGTTTAATAACTTCTACACCTACTCTGTCTCCCCATACTTCGAGCTGTTCGATAGCTCCTGCACGGAAAGTATCTCCTGCTGCCATTAGAACATTTTTTCCCTCGCTCTTAAATTTATGGCCTAATTTACCGATTGTTGTTGTCTTACCAACACCATTAACTCCGACAAAAAGAATTACAGTTAGACCATTATCCTGAATGTTCAGCTTGGAAGACTGCTCCTTGCTCCCATTGTAGATATCGACTAGCTTTTCGGAAATAACGCTTTGTACCTCCTGTGGATCCTGGATGTTTCTGCGCTTTACCTCCATTTTCAGCTCGTCAATCAGCTTCATAACGGTATCAAAGCCAACATCAGCCTGAATAAGGATTTCCTCCAGCTCTTCAAAAAAGTCCTCGTCCACTTTTCTGTACCGTGCTACAAGATCATTCATTTTACCGGAAAAGTTATTACGGGTCTTTGTCAGGCCTTCCTTAAACTTTTCGGTCACGCTATCCGTTTGTTGTGTTATTTTTTCCTTTAATTTTTTAAAAAAGCTCATTTTTCCACTTCCTTACCATTAAGATTCAACCAGTTCCCTTGTTTCCTCCAGCCTAACTGAGACAAGCTTGGAAACGCCGGATTCCTGCATGGTTACTCCATATAAAACATCAGCTTCTTCCATCGTTCCTTTGCGATGGGTTATAACGATAAATTGCGTTTCAGAGCTGTATCGTTTTAGATATTGACTAAAACGATACACATTTGCATCATCCAAGGCTGCTTCCACTTCATCTAGAATACAGAAAGGCACTGGACGAACCTTTAAAATAGAGAATAGCAAAGCAATGGCAGTCAGTGCACGTTCCCCACCGGAAAGCAGCCCAAGATTTTGGAGCTTCTTGCCTGGAGGCTGAGCAACGATTTCCACTCCGGTATTTAAGAGGTCCTCAGGTTCTGTCAGTCTTAAATCAGCTCTTCCACCGCCAAAAAGCGCCTGGAAAACAGGTTCAAAATGACTGCGAATGCTATAAAAAGTTTCCTCAAACCGTCTTTTCATTTCTATATCCATTTCATCTATAACCTGAGCAAGTGTATCTTTTGCTTCCTGCAGGTCCGTTTTTTGTTCGAGTAAAAATTCATAGCGTTCGGAAACACGGTCATACTCTTCAATCGCACCCAGGTTGACACTTCCTAGTTCCTCGATAGCCAGCTTAATCAACTTTACTTTCTTTTTCGCTTCATCTGCAGGCATCAATAGAGGATACTGCTCTTTTGCCCCTTCAAAGGTAAGCAAATACTCTTCCCTTAAATGAGCAAGACGGTTTTCAAGCTCGACATCAAGACGGTTAAGCTTTACTTCTTCATCCTTTAAAACAACTACCATTCCTTTATGCAGGCGTTTGAGTTCCTTTGCTTCAAGCTCAGCATCCTCAAGAGTATTTTGAAGCTTTAGACGCTCTTCCCTTCTCAAGGAAATAAGCTTAATCGTTTCTTCCTTGTCCCTCTGTTTCTTTGCTGCAGCCGCCTCCAGATGTTCCTCTCCTGAAGAGCTCTGATTCATTTCCGAAGAAAGTAAGTGAAGGTCCTCTGTATATAAGGCATGCTTTTTTTCACTTTCATCTAAATCAGCAGTAATGCTGGCGAAACGTTCTTTTGCATGAGAGAATTGCTCATTTGTCGCAGCAAACCCTACTTTAAGCTCACTGATTTCATTTAATAGAGTTTCCTTGGAGCTTAGGTCGCTTGTCTTTTGTTGTGTTAGCTGCACAATCAAATCGTCCATTCGGGCAATCTTGACGGTGAATTCCTCCAGCTGGTTTTCCAATTCCTGTTTACGTAATGTTAAAGATGACTTTTCCTCAGTATACTGGCTCTTTTCGAGGTCATAGATAGATAGACGCTCGTTAATATTTTTTTCCTCAAGTTCAGCCTCTCTGAGATCCCCTTTTAACTCTTGTTCTCTAAACCGTAACTCTTCACCTTTTTTTCTCAAATCCTCTAAATTTACTTGCTGATTTTGAGAATCTTCCTTAAGGGATTTTACTAGATTTTCAAGCTGCGCCGTTTTGACTTCCATACTGGCCAATTTTTCTTTAAGATCATCCAGCTCCGCTTTACGGCTAAGCAGGGATGAAGACTTCTGTTTCGCAGCCCCGCCTGTCATAGAGCCCCCAGGATTTACAACATCCCCTTCAAGGGTAACCATTCTGGATCTGTATTGGAGAGCTTTTGCTAACTCATTCGCACCCTTCAAATCCTTTGTTACAACTACATTTCCAAGCAGGTTTTGAATGACCTCAGCATATTTAGCATCAAAATCTAATAGGCTTACAGCTGTACCCACAAAGGATGGGTGGCCCTGAATGGATGCGAGCTGGACAGATGAAAGCGGCCTTCCCTTAATAACACTTAATGGCAGAAAGGTTGCGCGGCCATAATTGTTTTTCTTTAAAAATTGGATGGCGCTCCTTGCGTTCTCCTCGTTATCCGTCACCACATGTTGAAGGGAACCGCCCAATGCAGTTTCAATAGCAGTTTCAAATTGTTTAGGTACTTGAATTAACTCAGCAACGGCACCTTCAATTCCCTGAAGACGAGTTCCCCGGGCTTTAAGGACTTCCTTAACTCCCTGGAAAAATCCCGCAAAATCTTCCTCCATATCTTCAAGCATATCTTTCCTGGATTTAGCCTGCTGAAGAAATTGGTAAGCCTGATAAAGTGTTTTTTCCTGTTTATCATATTGGCTTCGTGCATTCTCCAGCTTTCGCTGAGCTTCCCGGAAAAAGGTCACCTGTTCTTCAAGCTGAACCTGAATATCTTTAATGGAGGCCTGAATATTCGCCTTCTTTTTACTGGCCAATTTCCTGTCCTCAAGATATCTCTGGTTTTCTTCATCAAGCCTTAAGCTTTTACGTCCCTGCTGGTCAAGCTGCTGGTCAAGATACTTTAACTCATTTTTAGCACCGGCCTGGTCATTTAAGAGCTCAATATATTCACTTTTTAATGAATCGATTTTTTCTTCAATATTCTCGCTATATAATTGAAGCTGCTGCTGTTTCTCCCTTAAACCTGCCTGCAGCCTCTCCGTTTGTTCACTAAGAGTTTTAACTGCAGCTTCCTGGATCTCTTTTTGAGACCTTAATGCTTCAATTCTTTCAGATAGGTCGGCAATATTTTTTCCAAGCTGAGCTTTGTTCTGAACGGCATTTTTCTTACGTTCCTTCAAAACTTCCTTTCTGCCTTCGAGCTTTTCAAGTTCTTCACTCGCATAAAGCAGAACGTTTTGCAGGTCGCTGACAGATTCATCTAGTGCCGTAACCTTGTCTCTCGAGTCTTCAATTACAGCTTCTTTGCTTTGTAAATCTGCAGAAAGCTTTAGTTCATCATTTTTGTGCTGTTCGAGCTGATTAGAAGTGTTTTCCCATTTTTGGTGGAGATCTTCTATTTCGTAGACAGTAAGAGCTACTTCAATCTTTTCAAGCTCCTCTTTTTTCTCTAAAAAGTCCTTAGCGATGGAAGCCTGTATTTTTAAAGGTTCTACCTGGCTTTCAAGCTCATGGAGAATATCATTTACCCTGTTAAGATTTTCCTGGGTCTCTGTAAGCTTGGATTCAGCTTTTTTCTTACGATTTTTATATTTTAGAACCCCGGCCGCTTCTTCAAAAATAGTCCGGCGGTCTTCCGGCTTGCTATTCAGGATTTCATCTACTTTTCCTTGGCTGATAATTGAAAAGGCTTCCCGGCCAAGCCCGGAATCCATAAATAAATCGATAATATCCTTTAGTCGGCATGACTGTTTATTTATTAAAAACTCACTTTCTCCGGAGCGATAAACCCGTCTCGTCACACTTACTTCGTTGTAGTCTATAGAAAGGCCGTGTTCTTCGTTGTCGAGTGTCAAGGTAACTTCAGCAAAATTTAATGGACGGCGGGAATCGCTGCCAGCAAAAATGATGTCCTCCATTTTTGACCCGCGGAGCGACTTGGCTGATTGTTCTCCTAGAACCCAGCGAATCGCATCAATAACATTGCTTTTTCCACTTCCGTTTGGTCCGACAACGGCCGTTACGCCCTTCACAAAATCTATTTCAATCCGCTCAGCGAAAGATTTAAAACCAATGACATCCAACCTTTTTAAATACATGCAATTTCCTCCTTAGGCGGGCTGGTTATCATACTTACTTTTCCATCGTTGTCTTTAACTTATCGAGGGCCATTTGGGCAGCATGCTGCTCTGCCTCTTTTTTTGATCTTCCCATGCCTGTACCAAGCTCGTCCCCGTTGAGTGAAACACGGGAAACGAATTCACGGTTATGGGCCGGCCCTTTTTCCTGAAGAACACGATATTCCAGTGCTCCAATACCATCCCTTTGCACCAGCTCTTGCAGCTGGCTTTTAAAATCCATCACATGAGAAAAAGCACCTGCATTGATCTTCGGGAAAACAACTTTATCAAGAAAATCAATAACGTGTTCAATTCCTTTATCTAAATAAAGCGCGCCAATGAACGCTTCGAAAACATCTGCAAGAAGGGCAGGTCTTGTTCTTCCGCCTGTCATTTCTTCTCCTTTTCCAAGCAGGATCGATTTGCCAAATGAAAGTTCATTAGCAAATTCAACAAGGGAAGGCTCACAAACAATAGCGGCCCTCAGTTTAGTTAATTCACCCTCGCTCATCATTGGATATTTTCTGAAAAGAAATTGTGACACAGTCAGTTCCAAAACGGCATCGCCTAAAAACTCCAGCCTTTCATTATCTTCAAAAGGCTTTCTCCGATGCTCATTCACATATGATGAATGCGTAAATGCTTGTTTTAATAAATTTTCATTTTCAAAAAAGATGTTCATACTTTTTTGAAATTCCTTAAATTGAGTATCTTTTGCGCGATTCATATTCATTTCGATATCCTTTCCGTAATTGCGCATGAAATATTTAACGGCTGCAATTCGTTTTCCGTTATTGAAATAGGATTCCCCATATTTTAAAGGTGTAAGCGAATTTTGTCTTAAGTCCAAATTCATATTACTTTTATAGGAAGGCTCTTTTCGTAAACCTTGTTGTTTATAAGTGCAAAAATAGACTCGCTTTCCGCTGGCAATCAAGCTGCTGCCTGTAAATAACTTCGTGAAAAGCATCTTGTACAACTACTTGCAGCTTTGCGACGTCTGAACGTTGACTTCATCGGATATTCTGTGGCACAGGAGCACGAGTCCTCGGTCCTAACGACCTGCGGAGTCTCGCCTGGCTTGCTATTTCCGCTGGGCATTGAATTAGCATCTTGGAATCCTCGAACGCACGAAAGAAATGCGCAGCACAAGGAATGCATCCATGAATATACATCGCACGAAATTATGCGAAAGCATAATTGAGGATTTTCGAGGAGTTCCGCCTATATTTGCTTACAGTTTCCTCAAATCGCAACAATCTCTTTGAAAAGAGCCTTTAGCAAAAACCCATTTCCTCTATAATACAGAAGAAAGCCCCGTTTGAAAACGGAGCTTTGAGTAGAAACCCAACGATTATTACTTGTTATTTATGTAATTAACAGCATCGCCAACTGTGCCGATTTTTTCAGCATCATCGTCAGAAATTTCCATATCGAACTCATCTTCCAGTTCCATTACTAATTCAACTACATCGAGGGAATCTGCACCCAGGTCCTCTTTGAAAGAAGCCTCAAGGGTAACTTGAGATTCATCTACACCAAGACGGTCTACGATGATTTTTGTTACACGTTCTAATACATCTGCCATGCTTGTTCACCTCCCCTCAAGCTATTATAGAGTATAACATCAAAAAAATAAAAGTAATATTAAAGAAATATTACATTACCATTCCGCCATCAACGTGAAGCGTCTGGCCTGTCATGTAAGAACTGTCGTCAGAAGCAAGGAAAACCGCCACTTTTGCAATATCCTTCGGCTCACCAAATCTGGCAAGAGGAATCTGCTTCAGCATTTCGGATTTTACTTCTTCAGTGAGTTTTTCGGTCATATCAGTAGTTATAAACCCGGGAGCTACAGCATTAACTGTAATGTTTCGGGATGACAGTTCCTTCGCAGTTGTTTTTGTAAGTCCAATTACCCCTGCTTTTGCTGCAACATAGTTAGCTTGTCCAGGATTTCCGCTCACACCGACAATGGAAGCAATATTAACGATTCTTCCGCTGCGCTGCTTCATCATTTGACGGGTTACGGCTTTCGTGCAAAGGAATACCCCTTTTAGGTTGATATTAATAACATCATCCCATTCTTCTTCCTTCATCCTCATTATAAGGTTATCCTTTGTAATCCCTGCATTATTCACTAACACGTCAAGCTTTCCAAAACGGTCAATCGTTTCTTTTACCATTGATGCAACGGATTCAGCATTGGAAACATCGCATTGAACGGCAAATGCTTCTCTGCCCATTGCTTTTATTTCATCCACTGTTTCGTTAGCTTTTGCTTCACTTCCTGAAAAATTCACAGCTATATTGGCTCCCTCTCTGGCAAATTCAAGAGCAATCTCTCTGCCAATTCCGCGGGAAGCACCAGTAACAAGTACAGATTTTCCTTCTAATTTCATCGAGTTCCCTCCTTCAATGCTTCCATGACCGCTTTTCCGGTTTCCGCATCAGACACGGAATAAGTTTTTGCAGAACGGTCAACTTTTTTCACTAGGCCGGAAAGTACCTTTCCTGGACCAATTTCAATAAAGGTATCAACACCCAAATCAATCATTTTACGGACAGTATCTTCCCATAAAACTGGTGAATAGAGCTGTTCAATTAATTTTTCTTTAATCTCAGCAGAATCTGTCATTGGCTCTGCACTTACATTGGCAATAACAGGAATCAAAGCATTTTTGACATTTATATTGTCCAGAACGGATGACAGTTCCTCAGCAGCAGGCTTCATCAGGCTTGAATGGAAAGGACCGCTCACTTCAAGTGGTATAACTCTTTTAGCGCCTGCTTCTTTGGCTTTATCTCCCGCAAGCTCGACTCCTCGTCTGGAGCCGGAAATAACAATTTGACCAGGGCAATTTAAATTCGCTAACTGCACAGAATTTCCTTCATCCGTAACAGCCTGCGTAACCTCTGTAAGGAGATTCTTGTCCATTCCTAGAACAGCAGCCATGGTTCCTTCCCCATTAGGAACAGCTTTTTCCATTAATTCGCCCCTTTTACGGACAGTATAAACAGCTTCCTGGAAAGAAAGTGAACCTGCAGCAACAAGGGCAGTATATTCACCCAAACTGTGGCCTGCAACATAATCGGCCTTAACCCCTGATTCCTGGAAATAATTAAGAATAGCGATGCTTGTTGTCAGCAGTGCTGGCTGGGCATTAACAGTTAGCGTCAATTCCTCCTGAGGCCCTTCAAAAATGAGCCTGCTAAGCGGAAATCCTAATTTCTCATCCGCCTGGTTAAATACTTCTGTTACCTTTGTATTTTGATCGGCAAGACTTTTGCCCATACCGACAGTCTGTGAACCCTGTCCTGGAAAAAGAAAAGCTATTTTCCCCATGAAAACACTCCTTTTTTTATTCGGATTTTTTACCGGCTTCCACCGTATTTTGAGAAGCCTCCATCTGTTCAATGGTTGATTTAATCAGTCCGGTTACATCGCTGCCGACCATTTCTCTTGTTTGTCTTACTGCACTAAACAACGCCTGGGCGTTGGATGAACCATGTGCTTTTATTACTGGAGCCTTTAAACCGAAAAGCGCGGCTCCTCCATGCTCTGAATAATCCATTGTGTTTTTAAGCTCTTTAAGATCAGGCTTTAAAACTGCTGCAGCAAGCTTGGTTTTAAGACTGCTTGTTAAGGCCGTTTTCAGCATCTTGAAAACAGACATAGCCGTACCTTCAAGTGTTTTCAGGACCATGTTGCCTGTAAAGCCATCTGTAACCACGACATCCGCAGCCCCTTCAAGAAGATCTCTTGCCTCAACATTGCCGATAAAATTGATATCCGCATTTTTTAAAAGTACAAAAGCTTCTTTAGTCAGGTCGTTTCCCTTTTTCTCTTCGGTGCCTATGTTTAGGAGCCCGATACGTGGTTTAGAGATTCCTCTTACCTTCTGGCTGTATATCGATCCCATAATGGCAAATTGAAGCAGGTGCTCCGGCCTGGCGTCCACATTAGCCCCTACGTCCAGCATAAGAAATCCTTCTCCGCCTATTGTAGGCATTGTTGGTGATAAGGCGGGTCTGTCAATTCCTTCAATCCTGCCTATCACAAAAAGGCCTGAAGCCATTAGCGCGCCAGTATTCCCGGCAGATATACAAGCATCTGCCTCGCCATCTGCAACCAGCTTGGCTGCCAGAACCATTGAAGCATTCTTTTTCCGCCGCACAGCTCTCACAGGCTCGTCAGTTCCCAGAATGACCTCTTCTGTATGCAGAATGGAGATACGTTCATGCCCTTTCATATGTTCTTTAATTTTATTTTCGTCCCCTACAAGGGTAATATGTATGTCTGAAAAAGCCTGGACAGCTTTTAATGCTCCCAGCACAATCTCTTTAGGAGCATGATCCCCGCCCATTGCATCAATGGCTAGTTTCATTTTAAATTCGCATCCTTTAACTATGGTTTGAGCGGTACATTTCAAATTCACCTGAAAAAACAAGCTCGGTATTAACAAAGCTGTTTACTTCCACGAAAGTCCGGCCGCTTTCTTCATCAATTTTTGCCACTCTTGCTTTGGCAACTACCCGCTCATTTTCCATGACCTGGCGTTTAAATTGTATATTCGCTTTTGCCGTCAAGGCTAATTCATCGTTGATCACTGCAACGGCAAGAGAGTTTGCCTGGGCAAATACATGGTGGCCCCTGGCAATCTTATTCCTTTTAAAAACATGTTCTTCTTTTACATCGAAAATCGATATCGCATTCTTATCTAATTCAATATCTATAATTTCTCCAATTACTTCTTCGAGCGGAAGAGAACGCACCTCGTCCTCAAATCGTTTCTCAGCCACTGTTTTAATCCGTTCCCGCAGCTCAGGAATGGAAAGCTCCAGGCGGTCAAGGCGGATAGTTTGAACACTCACAGTAAACTTTTCTGCCAGCTCTTCGTCCGTGATAAAAGGGTTATCTTTTATAGTTGAGGCCAATAACTGCTGCCGTTCTTTTTTATTTCGCTTCATCTATTACACCGTCCGTGCTCTTATGACTAGGTACTAATAGTAGTATAAAATTAAGAAAAGCAGATTGCAAGAATTAGTTTCTTTCATTAAACCCGTGTTAGTAGTATGCCGCTGGCTCACAAAACATATATCCGGAAAATTTAAAAGGAAACCAAGTTTGTGATTAAGTTTTCAATAGCAAGTGTGGAGATGGGCATATCCTTACAATTACAGACAATCCAGGCCTATCAGGTCATTCCAAATTTTCCAGTTGGGCAAACTCTTCACAAGGTTTGGAATATGTATAAGTGGTCATATGTATTTTTAAACCGAAAGCCAATTTTTAAGGCTGTTAGAAGTACGGTTAAAAGACCTTGTTGATGAGGAAAAAGGAAATAAATCTGAGATAATCCCCAAAAAATTCAGGAATGACGAAACCTATATACTAATTGAGGTATAAAGAGAAAGGTTGTCCAACACATTGGACAACCTTTATTTAATCAAGTTTTTCTCCATCTAGAACTCCCGTTTGTTCCAGTTCCCTTCGGAGCTGTTCAAACTCGGGTGCTTCCCAAAACATCCGTGACTGAATGAGCTTGGCCGCATCTTCCCTGGCAGTTTCCAGCGCCCTATAGTCATGGACCATGTCGGCCACTTTAAACTCTGGGATTCCGCTTTGCTTTTTGCCAAAAAAGTCACCTGGCCCTCTTAGCTCCAGGTCCTTTTCGCTAAGAACAAAACCATCATTAGTCTCTGTCATGATTTTCATTCGTTCTTTTCCGACTTCTGTTTTTGGATCAGCCAGCAGTATGCAATAGGATTGATCGCTGCCCCGCCCGACACGCCCCCGAAGCTGATGAAGCTGGGAAAGGCCAAATCTTTCTGCATCATAAATAACCATCATTGTCGCATTCGGTACGTTTACCCCTACTTCTACAACTGTGGTCGATACCAGCACCTGGATTTCGTTGGCACTGAAGGCCTTCATAACTGTGTCTTTTTCGTCTGAGCTCAACCGTCCATGCATTAAACCGATGTTGTAACGATTTTGAAAGTAATGTGTAAGTGTGGCGTGTACATCAATTGCATTCTGTACATCCAGTTTTTCAGACTCCTCAATAAGCGGGCAAATGACATAAGCCTGATGCCCTTTACGAAGTTCTTTTTCTACAAATGCAAGCACTCGGTCCAACATCTCCTGCTTTGCCCAGTAAGTCTCAATGCCTTTCCTTCCCGCTGGCATTTCATCAATAATGGAAACATCCATTTCTCCAAAAACGGTAATGGCCAAAGTCCTTGGGATAGGGGTTGCTGTCATAAAAAGAACGTCGGGATTTTCTCCTTTTTCACGGAGGACTCTCCTTTGCTCGACACCAAAGCGATGCTGTTCATCTGTTATAACAAAACCAAGCTTCTTGAAGGTTACCTCGTCTTGAATTAAAGCATGGGTTCCTATCAAAATATGAATATTTCCTTCCGCCAATTCCTGCAGTAATCCTCTTCGCGCCTTGCCTTTAACTGAAGACGTGAGGAGCTCACACCGTATTCCAAAGGGACTAAGCATAGCTTTAAGGGATGAGGCATGCTGTTCAGCCAAAATCTCAGTTGGAACCATCAATGCCCCTTGGTAACCGGCAGTTACACCGGCAAATAGGCAGATAGCTGCTACCACCGTCTTTCCGGAACCAACATCTCCTTGAAGCAGCCTGTTCATCCTAAAGGGGGATTTCAGATCCGTTAGTATTTCATTTACTACTCTTTTTTGTGCATCTGTAAGAGGAAAAGGAAGGCTGTCGATAAACTCTTTTAACCTTTCAAGATCATAATTCATTTCAATACCGGGAGAATGTTCTCTTTCAAACTTCCTCAACGCCTGCATTTTCAACTGAAATGATAAAAATTCTTCGTATACAAACCTGCGCCTTGCCTGTTTTAAATCTTCACCATTATCCGGGAGATGGATAGCACGCAGAGCATCTCTCCGGGTTAGCAGCTTATATTTTTTTAAAATGGATACAGGCAGAGTTTCTTCTGCCAAAGTACCAAATTGCTGGAATGCTAATTTAATATATTTACGCATTCCCTTCATCGTTAATTTCCCTTTTAACGCATAAACAGGTTCAAAGTCATTACTGTTTGTATAGCTTCCGACATGCATCTCATTCGCTGTAATAAGCTGCCGATGCTGATCCCACTTTCCAGTTACAGTTATGCTGTCATTAATTGAAATTTTATTTTTTAAGTACGGCTGGTTAAAAAACACAACCTGAATTAAGTATCGGTCAACAAGAAGGCGGAGAGTCAGCCTTGATTTTTTTCTTCCATAATAGACGAGAGAAGGCTCACTGTGAACCTTCCCTTCAACCGTCACCTTTTCATCATGCTTTACTTCTGCCAAATCACGCAGGCGGTAATCCTCGTACCTGTAAGGAAAATGCTCCAATAGGTCATTTACTGTTAAAATGCTCATTTCCGCAAGTGATTCGGCTGTTTCCTCCCCAATTCCCTTGATAACCGTTACAGGCTGATTAAGATTTGGATTCACGTCTATTGAGCGGTATTCCGAAGATCTTGGCCTCCAATTCACGGCCTGTCGGAGTAGCCGCCAACCCTCCCTGTGCTGTTTCTTTAAGTGCGGTCGGCATGGACTGTCCTATTCTGTACATGGCATCAATAACCTCATCACAAGGAATGCGGCTTGTGATACCTGCAAGCGCCATGTCTGCAGCGACCATTGCATTAGCGGCCCCCATTGCGTTTCGCTTCACACACGGAACCTCTACAAGGCCAGCTACTGGATCACAAACAAGTCCAAGCATATTTTTTAACGTTATTGCCATAGCATGCGCACATTGTTCAGGTGTTCCGCCTGCCATCTCAACAATAGCGGCAGCAGCCATACCTGAAGCGGAGCCTACTTCAGCCTGGCAGCCTCCTGCCGCGCCTGAAATCGAAGCATTATTGGCCACAACAAAGCCGAAAGCCCCTGATGTAAATAAGAAGGAAACCATTTGTTCACGAGTTGGGTTTAATTTCTTTTTAACAGCAAATAATGTTCCTGGCACTACTCCTGCAGAACCAGCAGTTGGCGTAGCACAAATGGTACCCATTGCCGCATTCACTTCATTGGTCGCGACCGCCTTGCTAACCGCATCCAGAATAGTTTCCCCTGATAAAAACTTACCTTTTTCTATATATTTCTGAAGAAGAACCGCATCGCCTCCAGTCAGACCTGAGTGGGATTTTACCCCTTTAAGCCCCCGTTCAACTGCCTCTTCCATTATTTTAAGATTATGATCCATTTGGGAAAAAATTTCTTCCCTTGTACGGCCTGTTACATTCATTTCCTGCTCGATCATAAGCTCAGATATCTTTTTCTTCTGGCTAATTGCCAGTTCTACTAATTCGGCAACATTACGAAACATTTGTCTGCCCCCTTTTTTTACATTGAGATAATATCTATTTTTAATCTACGATTTTAGTAACTTTTAAAACAATTGGCAGCTGTTCTATTTCTTGGAGAATATGATCACCAATATTATGATCTACTTCAATAGTCATTAATGCCATTTTTCCTTTTTCCTTACGGGAAACATCCATATGCCCTATATTAATTTCATGTTTAGCAAGAATATTGGAAACTGATGCGATAGCGCCAAAGCGGTCATTATGGACAACCAGAATGGCCGGATGATGCCCTGATAATTTTAACTCAAAACCATTTAATTCAGTTATCTCAACTTTCCCTCCGCCAATCGAGATTCCGACAAGCTCAAGCTCACCGTTCTCATCGCCAATTTGAATTCTTGCTGTATTGGGATGGTCTGTGATCGCGTCTTCCTCGATAAACCTTATTTTCATACCGTGCCCTTTTGCAATGTCAATCGCCTGAATGATCCTTTCATCATGGGTGTCAAAGTCCAGGATCCCCCCTACGATTGCTACGTCTGTACCATGGCCTTTATAGGTCTTGGCAAATGAACCATAAAGTGAAATATTTGCCCATTTTGGCTCCCGTCCAAATAAAGTTCGGGCAAGTCTCCCAATTCGTGCTGCGCCTGCAGTATGAGAACTTGAGGGACCTATCATAACCGGCCCAATTATATCAAATACGCTTTTATATTTCATCGCACATTCCCCTTTTTAAAAACTGGCTTCACAATGAAAGCGGTTTTATAAATTTATTTATATATAAGACCTTAAAAAGGTCCCTATGTTTGTATGCAAAGCAGAAGGCGCAATCGCCATGGTTAAATGATGATGAAAAGGCTAAATATGCCCGTCCTGTTTCAGCGACTTTCTGACCCACATGATACTGGATTAATAATCTTGTTTTCGGATTTATCCACAAGTTAAAATCTCATTTTTTCTAAAGCAAAAAAAATAGAAGGGTGCATCCCTTCTATTTTATCGTTCATTTAGGTATAGGTCTAGTAATAAAAATTGGGTTCAGTTATTTATTCAACAGCAAAGATAAAGGAATAAAGCGGCTGCTGGCCGTTGTGGATTTCCGTCTCAACATCCTCAAAGTTCTCCTCAACAAATTGTTGAAGCGCACTTACTTCATCTTCTGTTACATCTTCACCATAAAGAATGGTTAATATCTCGGAATCCTTATCAATAAGAGCTGTGAGCAAAGCCTCCGCAGCTTTTAATTTATCCCTGTCCTTTACGATAATTTTACTTTCCGCGATTCCCATAAAATCATCTTTTTGAATTTCAAGTCCATCAATGCTTGTATCACGGACGGCAAACGTAATTTGTCCTGTTTTCACATGCTGAAGAGCTTCATTCATGGAAGTTTCATTGGTTTTCATATCTGCTCCAGGATTAAATGCAAGCAAGGCAGAAAGCCCCTGTGGAACGGTCTTGGATTGAATAACTGAAACTTCCTCTTCGGATACTTCTGCAGCCTGCTGGGCAGCCATGATAATATTTTTATTATTTGGGAGAATAAATACTTTCTTGGCGTTAACCTCTTTAATTGCCTTTACAATATCCTCTGTGCTTGGGTTCATGGTTTGACCGCCTTCAATAACGGCGTGTGCTCCAATGCTCCTAAATAAATCAGCAATTCCTGCACCCATTGAAACAGTAACAATCCCGAATTCAAGCTTTTCTTTTTTCTTTTGTTTAGGTGTTTCAGAAACCAGCGGCGTATGAGTTTCACCCACAATATTGGTATGCTGCTGTCGCATATTATCCACTTTAATATTGATAAGGCTTCCATAAAGCTGGCCATAGCTTAGAACTGTACCCGGCTGTTCGGAGTGAATATGAACCTTAACCAATTCTTCATCCGCAATCACAAGAAGGGAGTCGCCGTACTGGCTGAGATCCTGGCGGAATTTTTCCTCTTTGAAAGGATTGTTTGCAAGTTTATCGGCTTCAAATTTAACCATCATTTCAGTACAATAGCCAAATTCAATATCTTCAGTGTTGATATGGCTTTGTACGCTCTTATGATGTTCCGCACTGACAAGCTCGTTCATAGAAGGGTAGGATGCTGGTGAATCTGGCAGCTTTTCTCCTTTTAATTCTGCAAGAAAACCTTCATAGACAAATACAAGGCCCTGGCCGCCACTGTCTACCACACCCACTTCCTTTAAAACAGGAAGCAAATCAGGAGTTCGTTTCAATGAGGCCTTTGCTTCTTTTAGAACATCTTCCATGATTACAATAATGTCATTTGTATTTTGAGAGGATTGTACTCCCTTTTTTGCAGAATCCTTAGCCACTGTCAAAATAGTTCCTTCAACAGGCTTCATAACAGCTTTATAAGCCGTTTCAACTCCTGAGTTTAATGCCGCAGCAAATTCCTTGCCAGAAATAACAGACTTGCTTTCAATTGCTTTTGAAAAACCGCGGAACAATTGGGAAAGGATAACACCCGAATTTCCGCGAGCCCCCATAAGCAAACCTTTTGAAAGAGCTGTTCCGACCTTGCCTATATGTTCTTGTACATTGTTTTTTACTTCCTTTGCACCGGAAGTCATGGATAAATTCATATTCGTTCCGGTATCACCATCGGGAACTGGAAAAACGTTTAATGCATCTACCATTTTTGCATTTGCAGATAGGTGGTTAGCACCTTGAATCACCATTTCTGCAAAACGTTTTCCGTCTAATGCTGTAATTGACACAAAACTTTCCTCCTCACTAAAGCTCGCTGGAAAACGACCTTACGGGTTCGTTACTCGAACTCCCTGCACGTAAATATTTACCGAGTCAACGGCCAGTCCAACAGTTTTATCAAGTGTATATTTAACCTTTGATTGTACGTTGTGGGCAACCTCGGAAATTTTAGTTCCATAGCTTACAATAATATACATATCAATATGTACTTCCTGGTCTTCCTGACGGACAATCACGCCACGGGTAAAGTTTTCCCTGCGCAGTATTTCTGTAAGGCCATCTTTAATTTGGTTTTTGGAGGCCATACCGATAATCCCATAACAATCTATTGCTGCTCCGCCCGCAATTGTTGCAATAACTTCGTTCGAAATATCTATTTGTCCGTATTTCGTTTTTAATTCAATGGACATTGATCGTTCCCCCTTTGGAAATTGCTCCTTGGCTAAGCTAATTTTACTATAGTCCACAGGATTTTGAAAGCCAGACTTGCCCTGCTTACTATAGAGCCTGAAAAGAAAATGAATGTCAAGGTTTTTTTCTTGAAAGCTTGCTACACAACTATTGCATTCACACAATTTGTATGATAAATTATTAAAGTATCTTTACGACGAAATTCTGGTCCGCCGGTTTTTCTCATGAAACGGATGGAAACATCTGATATTTTTATTGTACATGATAGCTTTTTGCAATTAAGGAGGGAAATAGATATGCCACGTAAATGTGTAATCACAGGTAAGAAAACTACAACTGGTAATTCACGTTCTCATGCTATGAACGCTAGCAAGCGCACTTGGGGTGCTAACTTACAAAAAGTACGCATTCTTGTTGACGGAAAGCCAAAGCGTGTTTGGGTTTCTGCAAGAGCGTTAAGATCTGGTAAAGTAGAACGCGTTTAATAATGAGCACACAGACATCCTTCCAAGGGTGTCTTTTTCTTTGTACCGATTTATTTATCCTGTTGCTTTATGCTCCTGGCGCTCGTTTTCCTCGGGCGATCCGGCAGCCTCCTCGGCACTATGAACCTTCGGAGTCTCCCCTGGACTCGCTTTTCCCGAAGGAGTCCCGCGCCTTCCGCTCCATTCAGCATACACACTTTTTACTCTGTTATTCTTCCCTATCTGAAAAAAAATAAAAGCACCCTCGGCCGAAGGTGCTTAAGCGGTTTAGAAAGGTTGTCTTGTTAATACGCAACCATAGATTTCCATGTTTCTATTCGTTTTTCTTAAAGGCACCAATCATAGCGCGGACAAGTCCGCCTAAAAACCTCGGCAGTTTAATCGTATAAAACTTCATACTGTCCCTCCTCACCAATCTCACACGTCTGTCTTCTGTCAGCCTTCTTTTGTGTTCCCTTATCATCCTATTCAATGAAATAAAATAAGTACTTAATTTGCAGAAGCATCTTTAATCCCGGCTTCTTACCACTATTAATATGCCTTCAGAAAATGAAAAAGTACCATAATCATCAATAAGTTCATTACTTATACATAGTGTGGATCCGAGTGAAATATGACAATTGTTTAATGGGTATTTGAAGCCTTCCAATGTGATTCCGGCAGCCTGAAATGTAACAGGGATAAAGGATATATATTTTTTGTCAGGGAGTTTTGCGATTTTATAGCTTCCTGGGCTCTTTAAAAAAACTTCATTTTTATTATCAATTAAAGAAACCTCATTTCTCTGATTGTTTAAAAGAGGTTTTACAAGCAGCTGTATATTAGCCAATAAGTGATCAAGCCTTCCTCCGCTAAATCCAAATATCTTTATAGAGGCTGGATTTTGGTCCAATGCCCAATTGAGGGCCAGTTCCATATCTGTTTCGTCCTTTTCCGGCTTAAATTTCCTCAATGACTGTACCTTCTGTTCAATTTCTTTCAGTTCAGCCTCGGATACAGAATCAAAATCCCCAAAAGCAAGATCAGGAGTAATCCCTTTTTTGAGAAGAGTAAATACACCCCTGTCTACTCCGACCCATATCCCCTCTTCAACTGTAAGATTAGGAAGAAGATCTTCCGGGCCTCCTGCTAATATATTAATATTCATCCCTTATTCATCCTTCCTTTAAAATAGCTCCCATATATAAAAAGCCAGCAACAGCTGGCTTTTTACAATGTTTATTATTATCCCCTAAGGGCAGAAATAGCTGTGCCTCTATCCTCTTGATTAAATACGGCAGATCCTGCCACAAGTACATTGGCACCAGCCTCTATGCAAAGTTGAGCAGTTTCAGGATTAACTCCTCCGTCAACCTCAATTTCCAGATCAAGTCCCCGTTCATCTGCCATTTTCTTTACTTCCCTGATTTTTGATAGAACTCCAGTGATGAATTTTTGGCCACCAAATCCCGGATTAACCGACATCAGCAGAACCATATCAATATCATCAATAATATGCTTTATCAGATCTACGGGAGTAGACGGATTTAAAACAACTCCAGCTTTTACACCTAGGGACTTTATATAATGAATAGTACGATGGAGATGACGGCATGCTTCAACATGCACTGTAATATAATCAGCTCCTGCTTTCGCAAACGCTTCAATATACTCGTCCGGATTTTCAATCATTAAATGAACATCCAGCGGAAGTTGGGTAACGGGCCTGATCGCTTCAACAATTAAGGGACCTATAGTAATGTTGGGAACAAAATGTCCATCCATAACATCAACATGGATATAATCTGCCCCGCCCCTTTCAACGTCTTTAATTTCCTCTCCCAATTTGGAGAAATCAGCAGACAAAATGGATGGCGCGATTTTTACCATTGTTAATACCTCGGCTTTCTATCTTTTATTTCCTGTAAAAAATCCAAATAATGTTCATACCGGTATCCCGGTATCTCACCGTTTTCAACACCGGTCTTTACGGCACATTTTGGCTCCTTGACATGAAGGCATCCCCTGAACTTGCACTTTTCGCTTGCTTCTTGAAGTTCAGGGAAACAGGCAGTTAATTGTTCAGAATCGATTTCCAAAAATTCTAGTGAACTAAACCCTGGTGTATCTGCAACAAGTCCATCCGCTACCTTAATTAATTCCACATGGCGTGTAGTATGCTTACCCCGTCCCAAATGAGAGGAAATCACACTTGTTTTTAATTCCAAATCGGGCCTTAATGAATTTAAAAGAGAGGACTTTCCGACCCCAGACTGCCCTGCAAATACGGAAATTTTATTCTCAATATGCGGCAGCAATTTCTCAACGCCTGCTTCTGTTTCTGATGAAGTAAGAATCACTTCATAACCTGCGGCCCTGTATTCTTCAGCATAATGCTCAATTCCGACTCTCTGTTCCTCGTTTGCCAAATCCATCTTGCTGATGCAGATAATTGGCACAATATGATTGTACTCTACAAGAACTAAAAAGCGGTCAAGCAGTGCTGTGCTAAAATCAGGCTCGACTGCTGAAAAAACAAGAAAAGCCTGGTCAACATTTGCGATTGGGGGTCTTAAAAGTTCATTTTTACGTTCCTTTACCTCCATTATGTAGCCTTCCAGGTCATTCTCTGCCTGAAATACCACATAATCCCCTACAAGGGGAGTGATTTTGTTTTTTCGGAATACGCCTCTCCCCCTGCACTGAATTATTCTGTCTTCACTAGCAACATAATAGAAACCGCTTAAGGCTTTAACAATTTTTCCTTCAGGCATACTAACGCTCCCTGCCATAATTTTCTTTTAAATGCCATCCATCGGCCAAAAAGATACCTGACATTACTTCGGATAATCTACCGTACCCTGATCAATGACTTCATTATCTCTGATAATCTGATACCCTGCTTGTTTTCCATATTGAACCATAAACCTTAAGGTTCGCTGCTCATTTTTAGTTATAGTAAATGTCTCAACGGGTTCAGTCATGCTGTCGTGCTCCATGTCCTCTATAAAAATCTTAACTTGTTGCGGCTGGCCGGGTATGGCTGGTTCATAATTTATCGTTACATCTTTTGTTACTGGCTTAGGAGGGATTTCTTCCTGCCCTTTTGACAGAACCACCTTAACTGTATCACCTTTTTCCAATTCTGTTCCAGCTGGGGGATCCTGTGAGATAACCATATCTTCCGGTATTTTATCACTGAAAGCCTTCTGTGACATATCAATCACAAGGCCAGTTGAATCAGCATAGTCCTTGAGTGTTTGTGAGTTATAGGCTGATAAATCTTTTACAGCTATTTTTCTAGGCCCTTTACTTACCTCAAATGTGACAACAGTATCCTCTGGCACAACTTTTATTCCGGCTTCAGGATCCTGGCTAAGAATGGTGCCCGGTTCACTATCATCATAAACCTCATTTTGCTCAACGTCTTTAAAGTTTTTATCCTTGAGAAGAGCTTGTACCTCTTCAATATCCCGGTCTTTAAAATCATCCATTTCCAGCTTTTCTTTACCAATACTTTGGTAAAGCGTAATTTTGGAACCTTCCTTGGCAGTATCACCGCCATTAGGGTCTGTTTTGATTATTTGCCCTTCTGGTATTTGGTCGTGGGGCATTTTTTTTGTTTTTCCAATCATAAAACCCTCGGCTGCAAGCTTTTCAACTGCCTTGTCCAGCTCTTTACCGCTGACATCCGGCACTGTTACATCCTTTGGCGCGAACCATTTAGGAAAAACAGTTACCGTCCCAACAGCAAGTAATACTAAAATAATAAAAATTGATACGAGAACAAAAGGCCATTTTTTCCTCTTCTTTTTGACTGGTTCCTGTTTAGTGTCCATTTTCCCGTTCTTTTTATCATTTGAATGAACAAGCGTGTAATCCAAATTTTGAAAAGGGCGGTCATTGGTTATGACAGGTATAGCTTTTGTTGCCTCATCGTCGTCCGGAATTGAAAATTTAGGTTCATTTATCCGATTGGGATATAATGAGGTCTGTAAATCTTCTCCCATTTCATCTACACTGTTGTATCGATGAAATGGATCCTTTGCTGTTGCCTTTAGAACAATATTCTCAACGCTTTGAGGAATATTGGGATTCCATCTTCTAACGGAAGGAGTTTCAGACTGCAAATGTTTAAGAGCAATTGAAACTGCAGACTCACCAGAAAAAGGCAGCCTTCCTGTTAACAATTCAAACATCACAATGCCAAGGGAATAGATGTCCGATTTTTTATTAGCCATTCCCCCCCGAGCCTGTTCAGGAGACAAATAATGGACCGATCCCATAACCGAGTTGGTTTGGGTAATACTTGTTGCACTAAGGGCCATAGCAATTCCAAAATCGGTAATTTTTACGGTTCCTTTATTGTCAACCAGAATATTGTGTGGCTTAATATCCCTGTGAACAATATGATTGTGATGGGCATGTGATATGGCAGAAGTAAGCTGCTTCATAATACCTAGGGCTTCATCCACATCTAAAGGTGAATTTTTTTGTATGTATTGTTTTAAGGTTTGCCCCTCTACATATTCCATTACAATATAGTAAATATCGTTTTCTTCACCGACATCATATATATTCACAATATTTGGGTGTACGAGACTTGTAGCTGATTGTGCTTCACGGTGAAAACGGCGGATAAATTCTTCGTCATTCGCAAAATCAAGTCTCAGAATTTTAACGGCGACGTCACGGTCAAGGATCATGTCATGCGCGAGATAGACATTTGCCATGCCTCCTCCGCCAACCATATCCAGGATTTTATAACGGCCGCTTATTCTTTTACCTATAAGCATTTAACTATCACCTTCGGTGCCTTCCCAAAACTCTACAATCACTAGGGTAATATTATCTTTTCCGCCATACTCATTTGCAAGGGACACAAGGGTAGATGCCTTTTCCTCTAACGATACTTCATTTGTTAGGATATCCAGCATTTCTGACTCTTTTACTCTGTCGGATAGCCCATCCGAGCATAGTAAAAGCTTATCGCCATCTTCAAACATAACTGTCCTTATGTCGACCTCTACTTCCCTTTCAGTTCCCAAAGCGCGAAGCACTACATTTTTATGTGGATGATGTTCCGCATCCTCTTTTGTTATTTGACCAGACCTTACTAATTCATTTACTAAGGAATGATCCTCTGTTATTTGTTTAAATCCTGATTCATTTAACAGATAGACACGGCTGTCACCAATATGCGCAACTGTGGCAAATCCGTCCATACAAACAGCAGCTACAATAGTGGTACCCATACCCTCGCACTCTATATTATTTTGGGCATGTTCAAACAATAAAAGATTTACTTTTAGGATTTCATTTTCCAACCATTTTTCTACTTCCCCAGCCGTTTTCATACCGGAGTTTTTTTCCCATTCCATTTTTAAATGGCTAACTGTCATGGTGCTAGCTACATCACCAGCACGGTGACCGCCCATTCCATCTGCTACAATGGCCAGGCGGTATCCGTCAGGATTTATGAAAACTCCCCCGGAGTCTTCATTATTCAGGCGCACCATGCCTTGATCTGTCATATAAACAGCTTTCATTGTTTCACCTCGTCTCCTCTTTACGCTCCTTTGCACGAAGCTGTCCGCATGCTGCGTCAATATCACTTCCATGTTCACGGCGAATGGTGACATTAACCCCCCGATTTTTCAGCGTTTTCTCGAAGGCGAAAATTTGGTCTCTTGGTGTTCGGACATAATCTCTTTCAGGAACGTAATTAACAGGAATTAAATTGACATGGCATTTGATCCCTTTTAATAGATCGGCGAGCTCTTCAGCATGTTCTACCTGATCATTAACCCCGCCGAAAAGGCCATATTCAAAGCTGATTCTCCTGCCCGTCTTATCGATATAATACCTTACCGCCTTCATTAAGTCATCAAGTTTATAAGCTCGGTTAATCGGCATTAATCTTGAACGGATCTCGGTATTTGGAGCATGAAGCGAGATAGCAAAATTGATTTGAGTATTTTCATCTGCAAATTTATAGATTTTAGGGACAATGCCGCTTGTAGAAACTGTAATATGGCGGGCACCAATATTTAGTGCCTTGTCATGATTAATGATTTTTAGGAATGAAAGCATATTATCATAATTATCAAATGGTTCCCCAATTCCCATGATAACTACGGAGCTGATCCGTTCATCTGTTTCATCAAGCGCCTGCTGAACCTTAACAACCTGGGCTACAATTTCTCCCGCTTCCAAGTGGCGTTTCAAGCCCCCCAATGTCGAAGCACAGAAGGTACACCCAATTCGGCATCCCACCTGGGTAGTCACACAAACTGAGTTCCCATAATCATGCCTCATTAATACAGTCTCGATTGAATACCCATCATGTAGCTCAAATAAAAACTTAATTGTTCCATCTGCTGACTGCTGTCGAATTACTGTATTTAGAGTAGTTATCTGAAAATTAGCTGCCAGCTTATCCCTTAAAGATTTACCTAAGTTACTCATATCTTCAAAATCAGTAATTCTCTTCTTGTAAAGCCAATCAAAAATCTGTTCGGCACGGAAGACCTTTTCTCCATTTACTTTAAGCCATTCCCTTAAATCATCAAGCTCTAAAGAATATATTGAGGGCTTTTTCTCTTCTAATTCATTATTTGTATCAGTTGCAGTAATTTGTTCCAACTGCTACACCTTCTTTCTTAGGCATGCTATATAAAATCCGTCTGAACCTATATGCTGCGGTAAAATTTGCAAGTCAAAACCATTGATCAGCGGCCGTACGGCCTCGGGCATCCGTTCTTTAAAGCTGGAGTCCCCCTCGAAATCGGGGTTTTCAGCTAGAAAAGAGGACACTACGTTCTGATTTTCTTCTTCATCTACGGTACATGTACTATATACTAAATATCCACCTTTTTTCACAAGTGGTGCCATAGTTCCCAAAAGATCCTTTTGGATGGAGGACAATTGGGTCAAGTCCTTTTCCTGTTTCACATACTTGATATCAGGCTTTCTTCTCATGACGCCTAACCCCGAACAAGGGGCATCAAGAAGGATTCGGTCGAACATTTCTTCCTCGAAACGCTCACCAGCTGTCCTGCTGTCCATTGTAATAGCTCTAATATTACCAAGTCCAAGCCTTTGAGCATTGTCACGAATAAGCTTTACTTTGTGAAGATGGAGGTCCAGGGAAACGACCTCACCCGTATTATCCATTTTTTCGGCCAGATGAGTGCTTTTTCCACCTGGGGCTGCGCAAGCATCAAGAATATGCTCATTTTCGGTTACACCCAGTGCATATGCAACAAGCATTGAGCTCTCATCCTGAATGGTAAGCATACCCCATTTGAACGCTTTTGAGGAAGCAATGTTACCTTTAAGAACTCTGATTGCCTCAGGAATGACAGGGCTCTTTTCCACTTCAAAGCCTTCTTCTTTGAGAGTTTCCAGGCACTCATCTCTTGAAATTCTGGTAAGATTTACCCTTGCAGTCTGCAGTGGGGCAATGAGATTTTGTTCGCACATTTCTTTTGTTTTTTCATAGCCGAACTGCTTATCCCACCGTTTTACAAGCCAAATCGGATGGCTGGTTTCAATACTCAGTCTATCCAATGGATCAGAAATCGTATCCAATGACGGCAAGCCCTCACGCTGAATACTTCTCATTACCCCATTAACCATACCGGCAATTCCTTTATGCCCCTGTTTTTTTGCAATTTCAACAGCTTCATGAATGGCAGCCCTGTCAGGTACTCTATCCAGATAAACCATTTGGTAAAGTGTTAGCCTTAATAAATTCATTACCCAGCATTCCGTTTTTTTACTATTCTTCACAAAAGGCTTTAAATAGAAATCCAGGGTCATCTTTCTCTGAAGAGTACCGTAAATCAATTCAGTTAATAGACCTATATCCTTTGAGGGCAGTTGATTCTTTTCAATGGCATTGTTTAGGAGCAGGTTGCTGTATGACTGATTTTTTTCAATTGCATCCAGTATTTCTAATGCAGTTTGACGGACGTTTTTTGTTTTGGCCATTTTATTCTCCCAGCTTAATTCCTGTTGTTAGTTTAGCACCTGAACCTCTCAAAAACTGTTCTGATAACATTTTTGTTTTTCCGGAAGGCTGAAGTTCGGTAATTTTTATAGCAGTAGAATTACCTGTTTGGACAACAAGTCCGTCAGGCTGAATATCTGTTACAGTACCAGGCGGCTGGCTCTCTTTGGATGGAAGCTTCTCGGCCTTCCATATTTTCAGAACCATTTGGTCCATTGACGTATAGGCAACAGGCCACGGATTCATTCCTCTTATTTGGTTATAAATATCTTCACCAGATTTGGACCAGTCTATTTTTTCCTGTTCTCTTTTAATATTATAGGCAAAAGTTGCCTCTGCCTCATTTTGAGTAATTGGCTCAAGCTTATTTTCGAGAAGCTTAGGAAGGGTATCAGATAAAAGCTGAGCTCCAGCCGAGCTTAATTTTACGTGCAGGGTTCCTACATTATCCTCTTCGGTGATGGGAACTTCTACTTGAGTTAAAATATCACCGGCATCAAGCTTTTCAGCCATATACATAATGGTAATCCCTGTCTTTTCCTTTCCCTGAATAAGGGCGTAGTGGATAGGAGCTCCTCCCCGTAATTCGGGTAGCAAAGAAGCATGCACATTAATGCAGCCATACTTCGGCGCTTCAAGCAATTCATTAGGCAGAATTTGACCAAATGCCGCAGTTACAACCAAGTCTGGCTGAAGGGCAAGTACTTTTTCAACTTCTTCCTTAATACGGATTTTTTCCGGCTGGAGAACAGGGATGTTATGTTTCAGCGCCTCAGCCTTTACAGGCGGAGGTGTTAAGACTCTTTTTCTGCCTACTGGGCGATCTGGCTGCGTCACTACTCCAACAACCTCATATCCATCCGCAATGATTTGCCTTAATACGGGGACTGAAAAATCAGGCGTTCCCATAAAAACGATTTTTGTCATTCTTGTTCCAACCCTTCCAACTCTTCCTCAGTTAAATATTTTTCCACCTTTTCAGTGAAGAGCACACCTGAAAGATGATCTATTTCATGCTGGATCGCTCTCGCAAGAAATTCTTCTGCTTCAAGCGTATATTTATGTCCATTTCTATCGTAAGCCTCAATTTTCACCTTATAAGGCCTTGTTACTTCACCAAATAATCCTGGGAAACTCAAGCAGCCTTCCGGCCCAGTTTGTTCGCCGGATGTCTCGAGAATTACCGGATTAATCATTTCAATTGTTCCTGACTCATCATCAATATCCACAATTGCAATTTGCTGATCTATCCCAATCTGAGGTGCGGCCAGGCCTACCCCATCAAATTCAATCATAGTATCATACATATCATTTAGCAGCCTGCCTAATTTCTTATCAAAAGCTGTAACAGGCTTGCATTGCTGTTCTAATATATCTGCTGGATAAGTTACTATTTTACGAATTGCCAAAACTGTTCCTCCGTTAATCAATTCTATATTTATAAAGCTTTCAGCTTTTGCCGAAAAGCGCTGGTATTGTATAAAAAGAAGCTTTGAAAGCTTTTTAGTTTCAACGCCAGAACAACTTACCACTAGGAAAAGTGCTCCTGCAACATTGGGGCGTTAGTTACCCCTCTTGCTTCTCTAGAAACCATTTTGGTTCACTAAGTTGTGTTTTAGTTACACCTTTTGTTCTCCAGAACCAATTTTTGAGTCATTTAGCAGCTGGATTTCAGCTCGTTGCAAAGTTACATGGAGTGGATTCAAGTGAGCAATTCTCAAGATCTCACTTAAATTGCTGCCTCGCTAAGCGGTATCTTCCGCTATTCTTTATTTTCTCCCAAAAACCCGATGCCAAAACAGTCGGTTTTTCAGACTCTTAAGATTACATTAAAATATATGGATTTACATCCACTGACACCTGAAGTCCGCCATTGCTGTCAGTCTGAAAACGGTCGAGTACGTATTTGAGTGTTGTACCCAATTCCGGTTCCCGCTTGTATTTTATCAAACATTGATATCTATATCTATCATTGATCCTTGGGATTGGGGATGCCACTGGACCAAGGACAACGGCATCCTCAGATACATGATTGCGAATATAGTTAGTTATTTTTTCAGTTGTAGAAACAGCAGCCATCAAATTTTCATGGCTAACTGTTACTAGAGCAATATAATAGAACGGCGGATACTTATGAAGCTTTCTAATCATCATTTCCTGCTTGTAAAATAAATCGAAATCCTGCTGGCCTGCAAGTTCTACACTGTAATGCTCAGGGGAATATGTCTGGATCACTACTTCTCCTGGCAAAGTGTGGCGGCCAGCCCTGCCGCTTACCTGGGTAAGCAGCTGAAATGTTTTTTCAGAGGACCTGAAATCAGGAAGGTGGAGCATTGTATCAGCTGTAAGGACACCAACAAGTGTAACATTCGGAAAATCAAGCCCCTTAGCGATCATTTGGGTACCAAGCAATATTTCTGCTTTACCATCCTGGAAGTCCCTTAACAACCTTTCATGGGAGCCTTTTCGGGAAGTGGTATCCACATCCATCCTTATCACTTTTGCCTCAGGCATAATTTTACCCAGTTCATCCTCTACCTTCTGTGTGCCTGTGCCAAAAAAGCGGATATGCTCACTTAAACAGTCCGGGCAGTTTAATGGTACTTGGTCCTCGAATCCGCAATAATGGCACTTCATCCTTTGGCTTGCTCTGTGATACGTAAGTGAGATATCACAATGAGGGCAATTAAGGACATAACCGCAATCTCTGCACATTACAAAGGAGGAATGTCCCCTTTTATTAAGAAACAAAACAGTTTGCTGTCCTTTTTCCACCCGGTCCCTTAATTTTTCAAGTAAAACCGTAGAAAACATGGAACGGTTGCCTTGACGGAGTTCCTCCCGCATATCGATGATCTCCACGGAAGGAAGGGACTGCTGGTTCATTCGATTTGGCAGATTTAATAAATGGTAGACACCTTTTTGAGCGCGGGCAAAAGATTCGAGGGAAGGAGTGGCACTGCCAAGAATAACCGGGCATTGATAGTTTCTAGCTCTTTCAATGGCCACATCTCTCGCATGATAACGGGGCATTTCCTCTTGCTTATAGCTTGTCTCATGTTCTTCATCAATAATAATAAGTCCGAGATTTTCAAAAGGGGCAAAAACGGCCGAGCGGGCTCCAACTACCACTTTTACTTCTTTTCGCTGGATTTTTCTCCATTCATCATATTTTTCTCCAGCCGATAAACCACTGTGAAGCACTGCCACCAGATCGCCAAACCGCCCTTTAAAACGGTTAACCATAAGAGGTGTCAATGCGATTTCAGGGACAAGCATGATAGCTTCCTTGCCTTTTTCTATTACATCCTGAATGGATTGGAGGTATATCTCCGTTTTTCCGCTTCCCGTTACCCCGTAAAGCAAAAATACTTCATGCATTTCGGCTTGATTAGCCTCAAGAATTGGTAAAATCGCGTTCTCCTGTTCTTTTGTTAAAAGAAAAGGATTTGTTCGTTCAAAAGTTCTGTTTTCATAGGGATCCCTGTATACTTCCATTTCCTTTTCAGCGAGTATTCCTTTTGATACAAGTCCTCTTATTGAAGAAGCTGAGAACTCATGTGCAGAAATGAGCTTCCTTAATTCAACTGGCTCTGAATTCTCTAAAAAATGCTCTAATACTTCTTTTTGCTTTGATGCACGAGCAGGCAAACTGCCGATTTCATCCTTCAGCTTTTCAACTGTTACAGCCGGATAAACAAAAAGAAGGCTTTTCTTTTTAACTCTTTCTTTTACTTGGTAAATAACTTCAACATTTCCTTTGGAGGCTTCCTTTTGCAAAGCTGAGATAAAACCCTGCTGAACTGACTGATCCCAATCCAGTTCCGAACTTTCGTGAAATAGCTGCTGAATTTCTTCAGGAAGCGCCTCGAGTCCCTTTCCGGGAACGAGCCTGATTTTTTTCTCATACTTCGCTTTTAATGCGGCTGGAAGCATTGCCTGATAGGCTGATATTTTAAAACTGAGAGTATGATCGGCAAGCCATTCTCCCAGATTCATTAATTCCGGGTTCAAGGCCGGATATAAATCCATTGGTTCACTTATTTCCTTAAGCTTCTCAAAATCGGACTGTGATTTAATTTCCTTAACGAATCCCTGAATTTTTCTTGGGCCAAACGGGACTATTACCCTTATACCCGGCTGAATAATATTCTCCCATTTGGCAGGAATTAGGTAGTCAAATGATCGGTCGGTCTGCTTTGCAGGAACATCAACAATTACACTCGCGATCTTCATATTCACTCATATCCTTTATTAGGAGAGAAACCTCATTAATAATTTTCTCTGCCACTTTTTGTTTAGACATCAAAGGCAGGCTTTCAGAATTCCCGTCCTTTTTATAAATTGTTACAATATTGGTTTCAGTGCCGAAACCCGCACCCTCCTGGCTAACATTGTTAGCAACAATCATATCTGCATTTTTTTTCTGTAATTTTCTTTTTGCATATTCATCGATATGGTCCGTTTCAGCAGCAAACCCTACTAATATCTGTTTCGTTTTTTTCTGGCCAAGTTCAAAAAGTATATCCTTTGTCCTCTCAAGTTCAATAGAGGCATCTCCGTCCTGTTTTTTCACCTTATGTTCATATTGTATTTTTGGACGGTAGTCAGCAACAGCAGCTGTTTTGATTACAGCATCGCAATCTTCAAAATAAGAAAATACGGCTTTGTGCATTTCTTTAGCACTTTCAACCTTAACAAGCTCCACTCCTGGGGGTGCATCAATGCTAACTGGACCGGAAACAAGGATGACACGCGCACCTGCTTTAGAAGCTTCCTCCGCAATCGCGTAGCCCATTTTTCCTGTTGAATGATTCGAAATAAACCTGACAGGATCAATTTTTTCCCTGGTAGGTCCAGCGGTTACAATGACTGTTTTTCCTGCCAGCACGCCTGTGCCATTTTGAAAAAATGTTTCAGCAAGACTCACAATTTTTTCAGGCTCCTCAAGCCGCCCTTTTCCAACATAACCACATGCCAAATATCCTTCACCCGGCTCAATAAAACGGTAGCCGTAATTATATAATGTTTCTATGTTTTTCTTGACTGCAGGGTGGTCATACATATGAACGTTCATCGCAGGTGCAATCCACACTGGAGCAGTTGCAGCAAGAAGTGTGGTGGTAATCATATTATCAGCAAGGCCATTTGCTATTTTTGCAATGGTATTAGCTGTTGCGGGAGCAACCAAAATAAGGTCGGCCCAATCGGCTAAATCTATATGAGCAATTACTTTTGGGTTCTTTTCATCAAATGTATCTGTATAAACTTCATTTTTGGATAGCGCCTGAAAGGTTAATGGCGAAACAAATTTGGCTGCTGATTCACTCAAAATTACTTTCACCACTGCGCCAGCTTGAGTAAGTTTGCTGGTTAACGCTGCAGCTTTATAAACTGCAATACCTCCGGTAACACAGAGTAATATTTTTTTTCCATTGATCATTTTCATTACCCCCGAATGCTTAATCCAGTTATCTTTTCTTCATTATGATGCAATCACGGCAAATTTTCATCTTTTTTGAACAAACACTCTGACAGTATAAAAGGTCTGACACATATTCGCGCCAGACCTCCATAAAGTTTATATTTTTTTGATTAATCTTCAGCAGTCTCAGACTTTTTTGGAGTTCGGTAAGTAAGTTCACCTGAATAAATTTCTTCCAATGCTTTGCCTACATATTTGTGGGAAACATACTTGTTCATTCTGTAGCCGCCACTTTGCTGCATCACCCGTGCACGCTTTGCTGCCACGGATACGAGGGAATATTTAGAATCAATTATTTCTAGCAATGAGTCAATAGATGGATATAACATACTTAATCAGCCTCCAATAATCTTTTATATTTATATGCCACGCGTTCTCTGCGGCAATGTTCCGCTGTCACAATTGCTTTAACTCTTTCTACAGCAAGCTCTACCTGGTCATTAACCACAACATAGTCATATAGATCGATCATCTCAATCTCTTCCCGTGCGGATAGCATACGGTTATTAATTAAATCCTCTGTTTCCGTTCCCCTTGTCACGATCCTGTTTTTAAGTTCTGTCAGGCTTGGCGGCATCAAGAATATAAATAATCCTTCCGGGAATTTTTCACGGACCTGGCGTGCTCCTTTTACCTCGATCTCCAAGAAAACGTCCTTACCTCTTTCAAGTGTCTCTCTAACATAATCGACAGGAGTTCCATAGTAATTCCCTACAAATTCGGCATGTTCTAGGAGCGCTTCCTTGCGGATCATTTCTTCAAACTCATCTCTTGATTTAAAGAAATAGTCAACTCCATGAACTTCTCCGTCGCGAGGAGCTCTTGTTGTCGCGGAAACAGAATATTCAAAAGCCGTATTAGGCTGGGAAAAAATCTCTTTTCTAACCGTTCCTTTACCTACACCGGAGGGGCCTGAAAGTACGATTAGCAGTCCTTTATCTGTCATTTTAAAAAATCCTACCCTTCATCAATAATATCAGACCGGTCTGCCAGCCTGTGGGCAACCGTTTCCGGCTGTACCGCAGAAAGAATCACATGGTCGCTGTCCATTACAATGACAGCACGGGTCCGCCTGCCATATGTGGCATCAATTAATGAGCCGCGGTCACGGGCATCCTGAATAATTCTTTTAATCGGCGCTGATTCAGGGCTGACTATCGATATAATTCGGTTAGCAGAAACTATATTTCCAAAACCGATATTGATTAGCTTAATAGACATGATGTTCCCCCATCATCAATAATTTATTTTTGCCGTATACCATTCTTTCTAAACACATTATTCTATATTCTGAATCTGCTCTTTGATTTTTTCAAGCAAACTCTTGATTTCCACAACATCCCTGGCTATGGAGGAATCCGTTGCTTTAGAACCAATGGTATTCGTTTCCCGATTCATTTCCTGTACCAAAAAATCAAGCTTTCGCCCAATGGGCTCTTTCTCTTTTAATATTTTTAAAAATTGCTGAATGTGGCTTCCCAGGCGGGTTAATTCCTCGTTAATATCGGCCTTTTCGGAGAAAATAGCCACTTCTGTAAGAATTCTGGCCTCGTCTATTTGCCCATTCAGGAAGTCCTGCATTCTCTTGGTTATTCGTTCCCTATATTGCTGAACAACCTCTGGAGCATATTTACGCAGTCCTGAAACATAAGATTGAATCTGCGCTAAGTGGGCTGTAATATCTTTTAATAACTCCTTGCCTTCAGTCTGCCTCATTAAGGCCAGCTGTGAGGCCGCTTCCTCTACAGCAGAAAGGACAGCATTTTCAAGATCTTCATTAGAACCTTCTGATTCTTCAATATGTACAAACTCTTCCCGGCTGATTAGTTCCTGAATGGTGATGGATCCTTCAATGGCATACTTTTCACGTGCCTGCTGGATAAATTGATAATATTCCTCTATCAAATTCCAATCTGCATGAACTTTGCGGCAGACAGTCCCTTCACCTTCGAGAGTAATAAAAACCTCTACTCTTCCCCTTTTGATAAAGGTACCAAGTTTTTTCTTGATTTTTTCTTCAATACTCAGAAGCTGGCGGGGCATCCGGATATGGAACTCGCAAAAACGGTGATTAACTGTTTTAATTTCTGCATTTACCGAAAAAGAACCTGCTTCCATTTTGCTTCTGCCGAAGCCAGTCATACTAAAGGCCATCCATCTGACACCATCCAATCTATTAGGAAACATGGCAAATGCTGAGGCGAAAATCCAACAGCAGAGCCGATGCTTAGCTTTTCTTATTGTCTAGCTCCAGTGCCCTGCGCCTATTGTCCATCCCTCTCCTCCCTACGATAAGTCAACAACGAATCACTTTGCTCTTCGTGTTTCCTTTATCTCAGTCGAAGTGGAGGCGCGCAGGACGCGGGTCAGAAAGGCGTTGCCACAGGACGTGGCGACCTTAGCCTTTCTTCAAACGGCCATACGTCGCATAACGGGCACTTCCGCTTTTTTTGTAACAACAAAAGGTAATAGAGTGGTTCTCTATTACCTTTTGGATTATAACATACTTTATTTTGTTTTTCTCACCAAAAATGAACCTGCCAGTAAAAAAGTAGGAATAGCTGACAATCCTATTATCAGCAGCCAGTCTCTTCCGGCGATCGGAAGGGTGTGGAAAATCGGCTGCAATGGAGGATAATAAATTACTACAAGCATTAAGGCAAGGGAGGAAATGACTGACCAAACAAGATATGGGTTACCGAAAGGATTCCGTGACAACACTGATTTTTCGCTTCGGCAGTCAAACACATGTATAAGCTGTGCCATTACTAGTGCCGCAAATGCCACTGTCTGCGCATATTGAAGGCGATCTGGCTGGTTTTTGTAAACAATAATAAACGCCAGCAAGGTTACTAAACCAATTAAGAATCCCCTAGAGACGACTTTCCATCCCAGGCCCCTGGCAAAAACACCTTCTTTCGGGCTTCGCGGTTTTCTCTTCATGACATTTTCTTCAGGACGGTCAAGGCCAAGAGCCATAGCCGGAAGACCATCTGTGACAAGATTAACCCATAGAATCTGAATTGGTACGAGCGGAAGTGGCAATGCAAGGATCATCGCGAACAGCATAACCAATATTTCACCCACATTGGAGGCAAGCAGGTAACGGATAAATTTGCGGATATTTTCGTAAATATTCCGTCCCTCAACAATAGCTTCTTTAATGGTTGCAAAATTATCATCAAGAAGTACAAGTGCTGAAGCTTCTTTTGCAACATCGGTGCCTGTAATGCCCATAGCAACACCAATGTCCGCCGCTTTAATAGCCGGAGCATCATTAACCCCGTCGCCTGTCATGGCAACAATATGCCCTCTGTTTTGTAATGCTTTAACAATTTTCAGCTTATGTTCAGGAGAAACCCTTGCAAAAACTGAAACATCATCAACAATAGCCTCGAGTTCCTCTACAGACATTCCAGAAAGCGTATTTCCATCGACAATTTTGCTTTTGCGCGTTAGAATCCCCAGCTGACCAGCAATTGCCTTTGCTGTTATCACATGGTCCCCAGTGATCATAACCGTCTTTATTCCGGCTTCACGGCATTCCCTTACCGCCTTTTTCACTTCTGGCCTTGGCGGATCAATCATGCCCTGTATACCAATAAAGGTTAAGTTTCTTTCTGCCTCCTGTTCACTAAGAATCAAGGTATTAGCAGGTACAGGTTTAAAAGCAATGGCTATATTTCTTAGAGCGTTTGAGGCAAGTCCATCAATAGCCTCCTGGACCTTAACCTTTGTCTGCCCTTCTATAAACTGCGTTTTACCGTCCCACAGAACAGACTGGCTTATTCCCACCAGAACATCAGGAGCACCCTTAGTGACGATAAATTGACGGCCTTCCTTGTCCTTGACCAGAATACTCATCATTTTCCTGGTCGAATCAAAAGGGAATTCCTTAAGAATCTCAAATTCTTTCAAAAGACTATTTTTGTCATAGCCAGCTTTCATGGCGCTGACAAGAAGTGCTCCTTCTGTCGGATCTCCGTCGAGAATGATTTCATCCTCATTACGGATCAAGTCAGAATGATTGCAAATCATACCGAAAATAAGCATTTGCTGAAGAGCTTTTTCATCTTTTACAGAAATAGGCTTTCCATTTCTGTAAAACTGGCCTTTTGGTTCATACCCTACCCCATCCACACTCCAGAGCTGTCCTCCGCTCCAAAGATGGGTAACGGTCATTTTGTTTTGCGTCATGGTTCCTGTTTTATCGGAACAAATGACTGATGCACATCCCAGTGTTTCGACGGCCGGCAGTTTTCTAACAATAGCATTTTTCCGAATCATCTTCTGGACACCCAGTGATAAAGCTACAGTAACAATGGCTGGCAGTCCCTCTGGAATGGCAGCCACAGCTAGAGACACCCCAGCAAGGAACATCGTATACAAATCGTTGCCCTGCATGACACCAATTGTTACTACAAGCACAGTCAAAAGAAGGGCTGCCGTTATTAAAATTTTTCCGAGTTGCTCAAGCCTGTGCTGAAGTGGTGTTGTTGCTGTTTCAGCATTTTGAAGAAGGTCGGCAATCTGTCCCATAGCTGTCTGCATTCCAGTAGCTATAACTGTTCCTATGCCGTTTCCACGGGTAACCATGGTTCCCATAAAAGCGATATTTTCCATATCACCAATTCCAGGGTTCTCATTTTCTAATGGATCAATATGTTTAGCAACTGGAACTGATTCCCCTGTTAAAGCGGATTCCTCAATTTCCAGGCTCTTAACGTCTATGAGCCTTACATCTGCACCGATTCTGTCCCCGCTTGAAAACTTCATAACATCCCCGATTGCAATCTCTTTTGATGGAGTCTTTATCCATCTGCCATCGCGCAGAATGCTAACCTGTGGAGCTGACAATTCCTTTAATGCCTGCAGTGACCGTTCAGCTCTTCTTTCCTGGAAAAAACCCAGGAAACCGTTGATTAAAACAATAGCAATAATAGCAATAGCATCGATATACTCACCGAGCAGCCCAGAAATAAGCGTAGCCGCCAGCAAAACTAGGACCATAAAGTCCTTAAATTGGCTGAAAAATAAAATCAAAGCTGATTCTTTTTCACCTTCCGCCAGTTCGTTATATCCATGCTCTATTATTCGGTTTTTTGCCTCTTCCGTTGACAATCCAGACGAAAAGTCCGTATTCAGTGTTTTTTCCGTTTGTTTTACGTCCATTTCATAGAACTTCATCCGGTCATTTCACTTCCCCCTTAAAAAGTACACATTCTCTTAAGTAAACATATTCGGTCTCGTCCCAAAAAATGCTAAGATAGAGAAAAACTTGGTTTGGGCAGGAAACAAAAGCTAAGAGGGAATAAGAGACAGTCTTACTTCCACAGGGTATACTAAAAGGATAGTGAGAGCTGTAAAAGAAAAGGATGTTATTTATGTCATTTGATGGATTATTTACAAAAGCGATGGCTGATGAATTATCACAGAAGCTAAAAGGCGGAAGGATTAACAAAATTTATCAGCCTTATAAAAATGAAGTTCTTTTAACCATTAGAGCTAACGGAAAGAATCATAAACTGCTATTATCAGCTCACCCGAGCTATGCACGTGCCCAGCTCACAGCTGAATCTCATGAGAATCCAAGCGAACCGCCAATGTTCTGCATGCTCCTTCGAAAGCATCTTGAAGGTTATATCATTGAGGATTTATACCAGGTGGAAACGGAAAGAATCTTTATTTTTGAAGTAAAAGGCAGAAACGAGCTTGGAGATATTAGCTATAAGCAGCTAATAGTAGAGATTATGGGGCGGCACAGCAATATCATTCTTGTTGATAAAAACCGTAATGTAATTCTCGACAGTATTAAGCATGTATCGTATGCGGTTAATACCCACCGGGCCATTCTTCCTGGACAGGTATATATTGCGCCTCCTGAACAGAATAAGCACAATCCTTTCACTGCGGAGGAACAGGATGTTTTAAAGACACTTGACTTTAACAGCGGCAGACTAGACCGCCAGCTTGTGGAACAATTTTCAGGTGTCTCTCCTCTATTTGCCAAAGAGGTGCTTTTCAATAGCGGATTGTCAAACCGGACTACTCTTCCTCCAAATTTTATTAAGATGATAAAAGAAATTGAAAGCGGAAAAATAGAACCAGCCATTACCTCTTATTCTGGAAAAGAAGCCTTTTATCTCTTCCCACTTAAACATTTAAAAGGTGAAAGCAAAACTTTCCGAAGCTTAAGTGAGATGCTGGATCGTTTTTATTTTGGGAAAGCTGTGCGCGATCGTGTAAAACAGCAATTTTCTGATTTGGAACGGTTTATTGTAAACGAGAAGGAAAAAAATGAGAAAAAAATTGAAAAGCTGAAAAGAACGCTAGAAGAAGCTGAAAGAGCCGATGAATATCAAAGATTTGGCGAATTGCTGACTGCCAATTTATATGCTGCCAAAAAAGGCATGAAGGAAATTGAGGTAGTAAATTACTATGATGAGTCAGGGAGTACTATCACTATCCCTCTTAATCCGCTGAAAACTCCTTCAGAAAATGCCCAGAAGTATTTCTCAAGATATCAAAAGGCGAAAACGGCTATGCGGATTGTTGAGGAACAAATTCAAATTGCCCATGATGAAGCTGTTTATTTTGACAGTCTTTATCAGCAGGTACAGTCAGCTTCTCCTAAAGATATAGAGGAAATCCGGGAAGAACTAGTTGAGGGCGGTTACATCCGCATGCGGCAAAAAAGAAATGGCAAAAAGGTTTCTGCTAACGCTAAACCTGTTCTTGATCATTATTACTCCCATGACGGTATAGACATTATTGTCGGCAAAAATAATAAACAAAATGATTATCTGACAAACAAGCTCGCTGCAAGAGATGAGATATGGCTTCATACAAAGGATATACCAGGATCCCATGTTGTAATCCGCAGCAAGGAGCCAACAGAACGTACTATCGAGGAGGCAGCAATGCTGGCGGCCTACTTTAGTAAAGCCCGCTCCTCCAGTTCCGTACCTGTAGATTTTACAAAGGTCCGATATGTTAAGAAACCAAACGGAGCTAAGCCTGGTTTTGTCATTTATGATAACCAGCAAACACTTTTCGTTACACCTGACGAAGAAACGGTTCTCCGATTAAAGAATAAGCCCGATTTTTAAAAGATAAAGCCAGGCATCCGCCTGGCTTTATCTTTTAGTTTACGGCAAATTGATTGCTCCAGCTGCCAGGGTCCTTTGCCCATTCTAGCAGGCTTCCCTGGTCATCCCCGCTCACATACCCTTTTTCTATTGCTAACTCAACAAGCGTTTCGAAATCTGTCAATGAGTGGCTTTCTATTTTCTCACCCTCTAACAGCACTCTTCCTTTATTAAGTCCGTATGTAAAAATGGAAACGACCCCCAGGACCTCACAGCCGCTTTCCCTTAAAGCCTGAACAGCAGTGATAACACTACCGCCTGTTGAAATTAAATCCTCGACCACAACAACCTTCTGTCCAGCTTCTGCTTTCCCCTCAATCTGATTTCCTTTCCCATGTCCTTTTGGCGCAGAACGAACATAACACATAGGAAGATTCATTAATTCGCTAACCCATGCTGCATGTGGAATCCCGGCAGTTGCTGTACCGGCTATAATCTCCGCTCCCGGGAAGTGCTCATCAATCAAGCTCTTCAACCCATTGGCTATCTCTCTCCGCACATCAGGATAGGACAGAGTAAGCCTGTTGTCACAATAGATGGGGGACCGGAGACCAGATGTCCATGTAAAAGGATCCTTTGGCTTTAATGCCACCGCATTAATTTCTAAAAGTTTTTCAGCAATTTTTCTCTTCATTTCCTTACCCCTTTCCATTCTTCCATCCAATTAAGATAGCTGCTTAACGGGTCCATTGCTTTTGTAATTGAGCGTCCGACTACAATGGCAGAAACGCCTGATTCTCTTGCAAATTGTGGTGTAGCAATTCGTTTTTGATCCTGTACTTCATCTGAAGCAAGACGTATTCCAGGTGTTACAGTTAAAAAAGAGCCTCCAAGCTGATGCCTTATCTCTTTAGCTTCCCAAGCAGAACACACTACACCCTCCAGGCCAGCCTGGCTTGCAAGCGTTGCATAGTGGAGAACTGATTTCTCAAGTGAAACAGAAATTAGCTGTTCCCGCTGCATCTGTGCTTCAGAGGTGCTTGTGAGTTGGGTAACAGCGATACACTGTGGACGTTCATTACCCGCTGGAGTCCCTGCATCCAGTCCTTCCAGGGCAGCCTCCATCATTTCCCGTCCTCCGGCAGCATGCAAATTGACAAGATTGCATTCCAGTCTTGCCAGCCCCTTCATCGCACTTTTAACAGTATTCGGTATGTCGTGAAGCTTTAAATCAAGAAAAACCTGATGTTCCAGTTCCTTTAATTTATGAATGATTGAAGGGCCTTCCTGGTAAAAAAGCTCCATTCCCACCTTTAAAAAAAGCTTCTCTTTCCCAAGCATCCCTAGGAAACCCTCTACTTCCGTCCAGTTGGAAAAATCAAGCGCGATGATTAACGGGCTGTTCATTCCTCTTCCAGCTCCTTCCTGTACATTCGGAAATATGTTCTATACCAAGCTTATCCAGCAGTGCTGCTAATTCCTCAATAATAGTTGGACAAACAAATGGGTCAACAAAGTTTGCCGTACCGACTGCGACAGCACTTGCTCCTGCGTAGAAAAATTCAACAACGTCCTCTGCGGATTGAATGCCTCCCATTCCGATTATCGGAAGTGTCGTTTTCTGGCTTACCTCGTAAATCATTCGAAGTGCAACCGGCTTTATCGCAGGTCCTGATAAACCTCCGGTATTATTGGCCAAAATGGGTTTTCCCGTTTTGAGGTCCAGCCGCATGCCAATTAGTGTATTGATCATTGTCAGCCCATCCGCTCCGCCATCCTCAACAGCCTTGGCCATCTCAACAATATTGGAAACGTTTGGTGATAGTTTCACGTAAACCGGAACCGCGGATACCTCTTTTACTTTTCTGGTTAGCTGCTTTGCCACATCCGGAATCGTACCAAAAGCAATCCCCCCTGTTTTCACATTAGGACATGAAATATTTAGTTCAAGGGCATGAACATTCGCTGCTTGTGAAATAATCCTTGCCGTCTCCACATAATCATTTTCCTGTGAACCGGCTATATTAGCGATAACCGGAACATCAAACTGATCAAGCCACGGTAATTCCTCGGTTAAAATCTTATATGCTCCAGGGTTTTGCAGCCCAATGGCATTAAGCATGCCTGCTGACGTTTCCGCCACTCTCGGAGTTGGATTTCCAAACCGCGGCTCAAGTGTCGCCGCCTTGATCATAATAGCCCCAAGGACATCCAGATTGTAAAATTGGCTGTACTCCCGCCCAAATCCAAAACATCCTGAGGCTGGCATTATGGGGTTCTTTAAATCCAATCCAGGCAAATTAATATTCAGCCTATTCATATTACAACCTCCCCACCACGGAATACAGGACCATCACTGCAAACCTTTTTATAAGAGATTCCTTTCGGATCGTCTGTTGTGTGGCAAACACATGCAAAGCAGGCGCCTATTCCACAACCCATCCGCTCCTCCAGTGATAAAAACACTTTTTTATCCTGGTAGTTCTGTTCAATTGCACGGAGCATCGGAGTTGGTCCGCAAGCATATACAACATCAAACTGCAGCTTCCTCTCACGTATCACATCCGTTACAAATCCTTTAACTCCATAGCTTCCATCTGCGGTTGCAATCAAGGTCTCTCCCAGACTCTCAAACTTTGATTCATAAAAAATACTGTCTTTTGTTTGAAAGCCAAGTACATGAATTACTTTAACGCCTTTTGCCTTTAGCTGACGGGAAAGTTCGAATAGCGGAGGCACGCCTATTCCTCCCCCTACTAAAAGGGCCGTTTCTTCTGCTTTTGCTTCATCCAAGGGAAACCCATTTCCGAGCGGTCCCAGTACATCAATGGCTGCTCCTGCCTTTTTTTCAGAAAGAAGGGCCGTTCCCCGGCCCTCTTTACGATAAATCATCGTTAGTTCATTTTTACTTCTGTCAATCGAAGAAATACTGATGGGTCTGCGCAAAAGGGGATCGTAACCTTCAGCCGCCTTTACATGTACAAACTGGCCAGGAGTGCGGATATCCTTCACCATTTCACCTTTTACAGTCATTTCAAAAATGGAATCAGCTATTTCTGTTTGGCGGATAACTTCACATAATTCTTTGCGGATCATGCAAAAATTGCCTCCTTCTTATCCGTGCCCATCGCTTCTGTTGAAAAGTTCATTGATTCAATTACTTTTAAAATAGCATCTGCTGTATCAAGTGACGTAAGGCAAGGGATACCATTTTCCACAGCCTCCCGGCGAATTCTGAATCCATCGCGTTCAGGCTGTTTTCCCTTTGTAAGAGTATTGATAATAAACTGTGTTTCTCCTTTATGAATCACATCCAGCAAAGTCTTACCTTCATACCCGATTTTCCCTACCACTGTTACCGGGAGACCTGCTTCTTCAATCGTCTTGGCAGTTCCTTCTGTCGCCATGAGTCGGTACCCGTTTCCAGCAAATCTTTTCGCTAATTTTAGGGCTTCACCTTTATCTTTATCAGCGACTGTTAAAAGGACCGTTCCAAATTTCTGGATTTTCATTCCTGATGCAATCAAGCCTTTATAAAGTGCTTTTTCAAGAGTTAAATCCTTGCCCATTACTTCACCTGTCGATTTCATCTCAGGTCCTAGAGTTATATCAACGCTTCTGAGTTTAGCAAATGAGAACACTGGAACTTTTACATAAACTCCTTCTTTTTCTGGAAGCAGCCCGGTGCTAAATCCCTGTTCCGCCAAAGACTCTCCTAAAATCACTTTTGTTGCTATTTTAGCCATCGGCACCTCCGTAATTTTGCTGAGGAATGGAACAGTACGGCTTGAGCGGGGATTTACCTCAAGAACATACACTTCGTTTTTACACAGTACATACTGGATATTCAGAAGCCCGATAATGTTTAGTCCTTTTGCAAGCTTCTTGGTATATTCCGCAAGCTTTGCCTTAATCTCTGGAGAAAGTGTTTGTGGCGGATAAACCGCGATCGAATCTCCGGAATGTACTCCGGCGCGCTCTATATGCTCCATAATTCCAGGGATAAGAACATCCTTCCCATCACAAATGGCATCTACTTCAATCTCTTTACCAGTCAGGTAACGGTCTATTAAAACAGGATGCTCCGGATTTATTTTTACAGCGTTTTTCATGTAATACAGAAGTTCTTCCTGGCGGTAGATAATCTCCATTGCACGTCCTCCCAGAACATAGGAAGGCCGGACAAGAACCGGATAACCGATTTCTTCTGCTACAATAACAGCTTCCTCAACAGACATGGCAGTTCTGCCCGGAGGCATTGGGATTTTCAGTTCTTCAAGTGCGTGCTCAAACTTGTTTCTGTCCTCAGCCCGGTCAAGATCCTCCAGCCTGGTTCCAAGGATTTTCACTCCATGTTCCGCTAATTTCCCTGCAAGATTTATGGCTGTTTGCCCGCCAAATTGGACCACGACTCCTTCTGGTTTTTCAAGGTCAACTATATGCATAACATCTTCTGCGGTAAGAGGCTCGAAGTATAATTTATCGGAAATGCTGAAATCGGTTGAAACCGTTTCAGGATTATTATTAATGATGATTGCTTCATACCCGGCTTCTTTAATCGCTTTTACAGAATGGACGGTTGCATAATCAAATTCAATTCCCTGGCCGATTCGGATAGGGCCAGATCCCAGTACAATGACACTTTTTCTGTCAGTTCTCACCGATTCGTTCTCTTCTTCGTATGTCCCATAGAAATATGGAGTTTCGGATTCAAACTCAGCTGCACAAGTATCTACCATTTTATAGACTGGAAGGATTCCCTGTTCTTTTCTCCAGGAATAAATCACTTCTTCAGAAGTATTCCAAAGCTCGGCAATCTTCTTGTCCGAAAATCCTGATTGCTTGGCCTTGTATGCCGATTCAACCTCAAACTGATTCTTTGCAGTCTTTTGCTCAAGTAAAATGATTCCTTCCATCTTTTTAAGGAAAAAGAGGTCTATTTTGCTCCAATTGTGGATCGTTTCGATCGTAATTCCACGTTTCAGCGCTTCCGCGATATAGAATAATCTTTCATCGCCTGCTTTTCTGATTCGTTTTTCCAGCAGATCAGCATCTATTTCCTGTCCGTCCTTTAATTCAAAGTGGCTTACACCGGCTTCAAGTGAACGAATGGCTTTTAGCAGGGACTCTTCAAAGGTTCTGCCGATCGCCATTACTTCCCCGGTTGCTTTCATTTGAGTCCCGAGTGAACGGTTACCTGATTCAAATTTATCAAAAGGCCATCTCGGAATTTTGGTTACGATATAATCAAGTGCAGGTTCAAAGCTTGCATAGGTTTTGCCTGTAACAGGATTTAGCATTTCATCAAGTGTAAGCCCAACAGCTATTTTTGCTGCAAGCTTGGCAATCGGATATCCCGTTGCTTTTGAGGCAAGAGCAGAGGATCTGCTAACCCTCGGGTTAACTTCGATGATAAAATATTCAAAGCTGTCTGGATCTAGTGCCAGCTGAACGTTGCAGCCGCCTTCTATCTTAAGGCTGCGGATAATTTTAAGGGAAACATTTCTTAAAAGCTGGTATTCACGGTCGCTTAGTGTCTGACTAGGAGCAACTACAATTGAATCACCTGTATGCACTCCAACCGGGTCAATATTTTCCATGTTACAAACCACGATAGCATTATCATTACTGTCACGCATTACTTCATATTCGATTTCCTTAAATCCAGCGATGCTTTTTTCAAGAAGACACTGGTTCACCGGGCTGTTTTTGAGGCCACTGGCGATGATTTCCGCCAGCTCATCATGATCGCGGCAAATTCCTCCGCCTGTTCCTCCAAGAGTATAGGCTGGCCTTACTATTACCGGATACCCTGCTCTCTCAACAAAACGCTCCGCTTCCTCCATATGGTGCACGATTTCGCTGTCCGGCACCGGCTCGTTGAGTTCGTTCATCAAAGTCCGGAACAATTCCCTGTCTTCCGCTTTTTTTATGGCTGTCAGCTTTGTCCCAAGGATTTCTACTCCGCACTCATCAAGAACACCAGACTCATGGAGTTCAACAGCCATATTTAAACCTGTCTGTCCACCAAGGGTGGCTAGGAGTGCATCAGGACGTTCCTTTCGGATAATGCTACTCACAAATTCAAGTGTTAGTGGCTCAATATAAACCTTATCGGCTATTTCGGTATCCGTCATAATGGTAGCTGGATTGGAGTTTACAAGAATAACCCGGTACCCTTCTTCTTTTAATGCCAGACAAGCCTGAGTTCCGGCGTAATCGAATTCAGCTGCCTGCCCGATGACGATTGGGCCAGACCCAATCACAAGAATGGTTTTAATATCAGTACGTTTTGGCATAGCCAGCAGCCTCCTCTTTCTTGGAATCTATTAAATTCATAAACTGGTCAAATAAACCGTTTGCGTCCTCTGGTCCTGGTGATGCTTCAGGATGGTACTGCACTGTAAAGGCTGGAAACTCCTTGTGTCGAAGTCCTTCGACAGAATCATCATTAAGAGCGATATGAGTAATCTCAAGTGCTGTTGAGCCTACAGACTCTTTTTCAACCGCATAACCGTGGTTTTGAGCGGTAATGGCAATTTTTCCTGTTCGAAGATCTTTAACCGGATGGTTTGAGCCGCGATGGCCAAACTTCATTTTGCTTGTATCTGCTCCGCAGGCAAGGGCAAAAAGCTGATGTCCAAGGCAGATTCCGAAAAGAGGTACCTTACCTAATATCCCTATAATCATTTCAATCGCTTCCGGCACATCCTTTGGATCTCCAGGTCCGTTTGAAAGCATAATTCCATCCGGGCGTAAATGGAGGATTTCTTCAGCACTTGTATGATAAGGAACCACCACCACATCACAGTCCCGGCGATTTAGCTCTCTTAGAATCCCATGCTTCATTCCAAAATCTACAAGCACTACTCTTTTTCCCCGGCCAGGGCTGGGATAAGGATTCCTGGTTGAAACCTGGCTAACCTGGTCTATCGGAAGCTCAGATGAACGAAGCTGTGAAAGAATTTGCTGTGCATCCTCCGAGATATCACAAATCGCTCCTTTTAATGTGCCATATTCCCTAATAATCCTCGTCAGCTTCCTTGTATCAATTCCACTTATTCCCGGAATCTTTTTAAATCGTAAATATTCATCAATTGTAAATTCGCTTCTCCAATTAGAAGGTAGTTCTGCTGCTTCTTTAACAATGAATCCCTTTACCGCGGGATTAATTGATTCAAAGTCATCCCGGTTAATTCCGTAATTTCCTATAAGCGGATATGTAAAAGTAACAATTTGCCCGCAATAGGAAGGGTCAGACAGGATCTCCTGATAACCGGTCATTCCTGTATTGAAAACAACCTCTCCAATTGTTTTTTCCTGGCTGCCGAGGCCCTCTCCGACAAAAATGGTGCCATTCTCTAATATCAGCTGTTTTTTCATTATTGTCCGCTCCCTTTCTGCCAAGCTATCTTCCCTTGGGCAATCGTCATTACCGGCCATCCTTTGCAATTCCAGCCTTTAAATGGTGTATTTTTACCTTTAGATAAAAACTCTTCCGGTTCGATTTTCTTTTCTTCCTCTAGATCGATAAGTACAAGATCAGCAATAGCCCCTTTTTCTATTTTTCCATAGGGCAGTGAGAAGGCTTCTGCCGGCTTTACTGTTAAGAAGCCAATCAACTCTTCAAGCGTAAGGATCTTCTCTTCAACAAGGTTCGTGTACAAAAGCGGAAATGCAGTTTCCAAGCCAACAATGCCAAATGGAGCCAGCTGCATTCCTTCACTTTTTTCTGCCTCCATATGAGGTGCGTGATCGGTTGCAATAAAATCAATCGTGCCATCCAAGAGGCCTTCGATTAATGCCCTTTTGTCTTCTTTTCCCCTTAACGGAGGATTCATCTTGTAATTCGGATCCAGTCCAGGGATATCGTTCTCACTTAATAATAAGTGATGCGGTGTTACCTCGGCTGTGACTTTAATTCCAGCCCGTTTGGCGTCTCTGACTGTCCTGACTGATTCCTTTGTACTGATATGGCAGACATGGTAGTGGCAGCCGGCTGCCTCGGCAAGTAATACGTCTCTGGCGATATGTACTGATTCACATACAGAAGGTATGCCGTTAAGTCCATGTTTTTCAGAAAAAATCCCTTCATGAACCGAACCTTTGTTTATAAGTGTATTTTCCTCGCAGTGCGCCACAATCGCCATTCCTGCATCAGCGGCTTTTTTCATTGCTTCAAGCATCTTAGAAGCAGACTGAATGCCTACACCATCATCCGTAAAAGCAAAAGCCCCTGAATTTTTCAATGCTTCAAAGTCTGTAAGCTCCTGGCCCAGCTCTCTGACAGTAATGGATGCATAAGGGAGAACGCGGACATGAGCCGTTTCTTTAATCCTTCCCTGAAGCCAATCCAGCTGCTCTTTAGAATCCGGTACTGGCCTTGTATTTGGCATAGCGGCGAGAGTGGTAAATCCTCCCCTGGCAGCAGCGTGTGTTCCAGTTTCGATCGTCTCCTTTTTTTCACCACCAGGCTCTCTAAGGTGGACATGCAAGTCAATTAGCCCTGGAGCTGTAATGAATTTCGTTCCATCAATGACCTTTGCATCTGTATAAGAAAGTTCCTCTCCAATATCCGAGATGATTCCGTCCTCGATTAGGATATCACCCTTTTGGAATGTGTTTTCAGTATTGAAAAACGTTGTGTTTTGAATTAGCATTTTCATAACTGTTTCCCCCTCCTATACTTTCAATTGATCTTTTTAAAACTGCCATACGAACGAATACTCCATTTTGCATTTGCTTAAAGATTCTGGAACGCTTTGACTCAACAAGGCTTCCTGCTATCTCCACATCCCTGTTAAAAGGGGCTGGGTGCATAATAATACTGTTAGGTTTCATTGTTTTTTCCCGCCGTTCGGTTAAACCAAAAAGTTCATGATACTGTGAAGCTGTTAAGCTTCCTTTTTCCTCATGTCTTTCATGCTGGATTCGAAGCAGCAACACCACATCCGAAGAAGCGACAGCTTCATCAATAGGTTTATAAAAGGATTTATTTTTTGGATCAAACCATTCTTCGGGTCCTGAGTAAGAAACCTCCGCACCAAGCTTTGTCAGGGCCTCCGCATTTGAACGGGCTACCCGACTGTGCAGGACATCCCCAACGATGGCAACCTTCAAGCCAGAAAAGTAGCCGAATTCCTGCTGAATTGTCATAAGATCTAGCAGAGACTGAGTAGGATGGTGGCCGCAGCCATCGCCTGCATTGATTATTGGAATTCGAATGCCGTCCAGCAGTTCATTGAAGTAGCAATCCTGCTGATGACGGATAACAGCGGTGTTTATGCCAATGCTTTCCATGGTTTTAACCGTATCATAAAGAGTTTCACCTTTTTGAATGCTGGATCTTTCTGCTTCAAACGGGATTACCTGCAGTCCAAGCTTCCTTTCTGCTACCTCAAAACTTGTCTTTGTCCTTGTACTTGGTTCAAAAAAGAGATTAGCTGTGAATATATCCTTTTTCGGTTTCCATTCCATTCCTTTGGCAAACTCATGTGCATCTCCAAGAATATGGAGTATTTCACCTGCAGTTAATTCCGATGTAGTCAATAAATGCTTCATCCATTCCACCGCCTCATGATTTTTAATACATTTTTTGTTATGTTTTGACTTTTATTTAAAAAGTGAAGCTGCAACATGATTGAAAGCATTTTGATATTAGAAAAACTTGGCATTCGCCAATTACTTTTTGGCGGAGGCCTTAGTTTTGCTTATGCGTTCAGAATTTATGGATATAAATTCTGATTAGCTAAAAAAACACCCTGCCATTAAGGCCAGGGTGTTTGCGCTGCAGCAAGCCCAACAAGGATTTTACATTCCTTCTGTGCCTGTCATCAGTTACGCTACACCCTTATTAGCCTCTCTGGACTCATTTAAAAGGTTCGCTTTCGCTTTATGCGGATTTTTGTTCTTCAAAAAGATCTTCTTTTGCAGGCTCTCTGCCTGGGAGTACTAGATTTAACACAACACCAATAATCGCAGCAAGAGCCATACCTTGGATTTGGAAGTTTGCGACCTTGATAAATGCACCGCCGATTCCAATAACAAGGATTACGGATGCAATCACAAGATTACGCTTATCACCGAAATCAATTTTACTGTCTACCAGCATACGAAGGCCGGAGGAAGCGATGATTCCAAACAGGAGGATTGATACTCCGCCCATAACAGGTGTTGGAATTGTGCTGATTAATGCTGTCATTTTTCCAATAAAGCCGAATAATAATGCAATTACTGCAGCGCCGGCAAGGACGTACACGCTGTATACCCGAGTGATTGCTAGCACTCCAATATTTTCACCATAAGTGGTTTTAGGAGGTCCTCCGATCAGAGCAGAAATCATTGTCGCAGTTCCATCTCCTAAGATAGAGCGGTGAAGCCCTGGATCTTTAATATAATCTTTTCCTACTACCTTACTTAAGACGAGCTGGTGGCCAATATGTTCAGAAAGCGTCACAATCGCAACTGGGACCATCAATCCAACCAGGCTCCAGGTTACTTTTACTTTATAGTCGATAAAAGGGAAGATAAAATCAGGCATTTCAAACCAATGTGCTTTACCAACTGGTGCTAAATCAACCACTCCAACTGCAAACGCATAGATATAACCTACGACGATCCCTCCAAGAATCGGAATCATGCTAAGCATTCCTTTAGCATAGATGGAGAAAATTACAGTTGCTCCCAGGGCAACAAGGCCAACCGAGAAGTGAAGCATGCTGTATTTCCCAGCAGGGTTGTTCATTGCCATACCTACTGCAGTGCTGGAAAGTGAAAGTCCGATTACCACAATAACAGGACCAACTACTACCGGAGGAAGAAGGTTCATAATCCAGCGGTATCCTGCTTTTTTAATGACTAAAGAAACAATTCCGTATACAAGACCTGCCATAAAGGTACCGATCATGGCCGCTCCCGGACCGCCTGCCGCTTTGGCGGCAATGACCGGAGCAATGAAGGCAAAGGATGATCCAAGATATGCAGGAACTTTAAATTGAGTAATTAACAGAAAAGCAAGTGTTCCAAGGCCGCTTGAGATTAAAGCGATGGACGGGCTTAAGCCCACCAGATATGGAACAAGGATGGTTGCCCCAAACATTGCGAACAGATGCTGAATACTAAGTGTAAGCCATTGGGCCGGTTTTGGAACATCTTTTACATCCAGGATAGGTTTATTCATTATTTCTTTCTCCCCTTGTATTATATTTATTTTTGCAAGAAGAATTCCAACGGCTTGAGTGATAATAAATGATGCCGGTCTTTCCTGCTTATCTTTAACTTTCCTTAAAATCGCCTAAAAAAAACCCTCTTTGCCTGATGAGAAAACAAAGAGGGTAAATGGCTCAAAAATCTGAACTATTTTGTCTCCCTTTGTCAGCCTCACAGGACTGCCATTAAAAGGGTTATTTATTTTTCAAAAATGCTGACCTGATCAGCATTATCAATTTCCACAAGCTCTACAACGATTTTTTCCGAACTGGAGGTAGGGATATTCTTCCCTACATAATCTGCCCTTATTGGAAGCTCCCGGTGTCCGCGGTCTACCAGTACAGCTAGCTGGATAGAGGATGGACGGCCAATATCCATTAAGGCATCCATACCCGCTCTAACGGTTCTTCCAGTGTAAAGGACATCATCGACAAGAATTACTTTTTTATCTGTAATTTCAAAAGGAATATCCGATCCTTTTACAAGTGGTTCCTGGTTTTCTGTTTTTTTAGTAAGGTCATCACGATATAGCGTGATATCCAATTCACCAATGTTAATTGGAGTTCCTTCAATTTCCTCAATTCGATCAGCGAGGCGTTTTGCCAAGTAAATGCCTCTTGTTCGAATGCCAACAAGGATGCTGTCCTGAACACCTTTATTCTTTTCAATTATTTGATGTGCGATCCTGGTTAACGCTCTGCGGATTGCTTGTTCATCAAGTACTTCGGCTTTTTGTTCTGCCATAAAAAAAACCTCCCACCGGTTTTGGCGAGAGGTAACGTTTTGGCCAATTTACTGGCCCCTTGCATCCGTTTCCTTCTCAGCCTCACGGGACTGATTTAAAGGACTATTCAACTACAGTTATCTTATCTTACAAACTTCGACATGTCAATTATTAATTCTTAAAGTGCCAAGAATCTCTTCAAACTCTTTTGGGAGTGGAGCCTCAAACTCAAGGTATTCTTTTGTTCTTGGATGTTCAAACCCTAGAATTCCCGCATGCAATGCCTGACCATCGATATCAAGAGTCTTTTTCGGTCCATATTTCGGATCACCGGCAAGAGGATACCCAATATACTTCATATGGACCCGGATCTGGTGAGTCCTTCCTGTCTCAAGCTGGCATTCAATAAACGTAAAGTCCTTGAACCTTTCTATCACATGGAAATGTGTAACAGCATGCTTACCCTGGTCCACAACTGTCATGCTCTGACGGTCTTTTGGATCTCTGCCAAGGGGAGCATCTACCGTACCATAGTCATGCGGTATTACACCATGTACAATTGCTTTGTATTTTCTGGTAACCGTTTTTTCAACGAGCTGGTTTACCAGACTTTCATGGGCCATGTCATTCTTCGCTACCATTAAAAGACCTGAAGTATCTTTATCAATTCGGTGTACAATTCCGGGCCTCATGACTCCATTAATTCCTGATAAATCTTTACAATGAGCCATTAGCCCGTTTACCAGCGTCCCATTTAGATGTCCGGGTGCCGGGTGAACCACCATGCCTCGCGGTTTATTTACAACCAAAACATCACTATCCTCGAAATAGAAATCCAGGTCCATTTCTTGAGGGATGACATCCAATGGCTCAGGATCTGGAATAACAATTTCAATATTATCATTAACACTGCATTTATAATTGGTTTTAACTTTCTGCCCGTTAACCAGAACATGTCCATCTTTAATCCATTGCTGAACCTGTGACCTGGACCAATCTTCATTTATTGTGGAAACAGTTTTATCAATCCTGTCTCCCTTTTGTTCCTTAAGAACCGTGTGTTCCATTTTCTCCATATGATTTCTCCTTTGTTTCTCTCTCTTCTCGCAGCATTTGAATCATCAATAATGCCACACCGATGACAAGGGACGAATCTGCAACATTAAAAACAGGAAAGTTGTAACTGAAAATAAATGTATGGATAAAATCAACTACTTCTTTGCGAACGACACGGTCAATAAAATTACCGATCGCCCCACCTAGCATTAACGCAAGTGAAATGCCAAGCATCGGCTTTCCTTTTGCTGCTTTTTGCATGTAATAGATAATCCCAATAATCACAACTACTGTTATGGCATAAAAGAGCCACATCTGCCCTTGCAAAATTCCCCAAGCCGCACCTCTATTGCGATGGGATGTAATATAAAGAAAATCCTTTATTACCGTTATGCTTTCACCAAATTGCATTTTTGCAACAATCAGCCATTTTGTAACCTGGTCTAATAAAATAATTAAAACAGCAATCAAATAATAAAACACCGGAAAACCTCCACATTATGCGATGACTTCCCTAGCATTTTAGCACAACCTGCCTTCATCGTAAATCTAACGGTCAAAAAACAATACCTCATATGGTTTTTTATAAAAGAAATTTATAACAGCACAATCTTTCTCTGTCCTAAGTATAGGAACAATGGAAAGCAGGTCCTCGGGTAATAATTCCCCGGAAAATTCACATTCACCAAATGTCCCTTTTTCGATTTTTCCCATTGCATTCTGAACATCTGAAAGTTCCTCTTCCAAAATGCATGTGAACCACGTTTTATCCTTCAGATTACTTAAACGGTTTATCAATTCCTTTTCGGTATTACGGAGTTCCACATACAGCTTTTCAGTTGATGCCATCATATTAAATGCCTCCGTATAAGATTTTTTCTTATTATTGCCTGTGGTTTAAAAGCAAACCTTTAAAACTTTTGTCATCACCACTAGCAATTGTCGGAGGTGGAAATAATAACATTTTAATAAATAACATTTTAGTGAATAAAGTCCTTCTGCCGCGGAGCTGGAAAAACGCCCCTAAAAAACCCCATGCAGTAATTCGCACGGGGTTTTTTGATTATGCAGTATAGTTTTCTTTTACCACTTCTGCGCATCGAGGGCAAAGAGTTGGATACTCTTCTACCTTGCCTACCTCAGTTGAGACAGTCCAGCATCTTTCGCATGTTTCGCCTTCAGCTTTGGTTACAACAATAGCTGCAGTTTCAAGCTTTAATGCATTTTCCGGTGCATCATCGTAGGATCCTGCTACTTCAAAACCAGAAACGATAAAGAGCTGACCAACGCTCTCCTGGATAGAATTCAGCAATCCACGAGTCTTATCATTTACATACAATGTAACCTTTGCAGTAAGAGATTTACCGATCACTTTTTCGTTTCGAGCTTCTTCAAGAGCTTTGAGAACATCATCACGAAGCTTCAAAAATGCAGACCATTTATCTTCGAGTGCAAGAGCGTTTTCCAATGGCTTAAACTCAGGCATATCTGAAAGCTGTACACTTTCCTCTTTAACAGAAGGAATGAAGCTCCATACTTCGTCCGCAGTATGAGAAAGGATTGGTGCAGACAATTTTGTAAGAGCAAGCAGAGATTCATAAAGAACAGTCTGGATAGCACGGCGCTCATGATTGTCTTTTGCCTCGATATATAAAACATCTTTTGCAAAATCAAGATAGAACGAACTTAAATCAAGAGTACAGAAATTATTGATTGCATGATAAATACCTGCAAACTCATAATTTTCATAAGCGGAACGAACATATTTAATTAGTTTGTTTAGCTTTACAAGCATAAACTGATCTACTTCACGAAGCCTTCCATACTCTACCGCATCTGTTTCAGGGTTGAAATCAGAAAGGTTTCCAAGCAAGAATCGGAAAGTGTTACGAATTTTACGGTAAACTTCCGCAACTTGTTTAAGAATAGGATCAGATACCCGAACATCGGATTGATAATCTACTGATGCTACCCAAAGGCGGAGAATATCGGCACCAAGCTGATTCATAACTTTTGCCGGTACCACAACATTACCAATCGATTTACTCATCTTTCTTCCTTCACCATCAAGCGCAAAGCCATGGCTCAGGACGCCTTTATAAGGAGCTTTTCCTGTAACAGCCACTCCAGTTGATAGGGAAGAGTTAAACCAGCCTCGGTACTGGTCGGAGCCTTCCAGATAAAGGTCTGCTGGACGCTGCAGGTCATCCCTTTCTTCCAAAACAGACTGGTGAGAAGAACCGGAGTCAAACCAGACGTCCATGATGTCCGTTTCCTTTGTAAAACGTCCATTCGGGCTGCCAGGATGTGTAAATCCTTGAGGCAATAGCTCATTGGCTTCTCTTTCAAACCAAACATTTGAACCATTCGATCTAAAAAGGTCAGAGATATGATTAATGGTTTCGTCAGTAATGATTGGATCCCCGTTTTCAGCATAGAATACCGGTATTGGAACACCCCATGCACGCTGACGGGAAATACACCAGTCACCACGATCTCTTACCATGTTGAACAAACGAGTTTCACCCCAGGCTGGAACCCACTTAGTTTCCTTAACTGCCTCAAGAAGGTCATTACGGAAATCCTTAATGGAGGCAAACCATTGTGCAGTTGCACGGAAGATTACCGGTTTTTTTGTTCTCCAGTCGTGCGGATAAGAGTGGGTGATGAAGTTTAATTTTAGAAGAGCTCCTGCTTCCTCTAGTGCCTGAACAATTGGCTTATTAGCTTCATCGTAAAACAATCCTTCAAATCCTGGTGCTTCGTTTGTCATCTTACCCCGGTCATCAACCGGACAAAGTACTTCAAGACCGTATTTTTGACCTACATGGAAGTCGTCTTCCCCGTGGCCTGGAGCGGTATGGACGCATCCTGTACCTGCATCAGTAGTTACATGTTCCCCAAGCATAACAAGGGAATCACGGTCATAAAGCGGATGAGATGCAAGTATGTTCTCAAGTTCGCTTCCTTTTACCTTTTGTACTACTTCCGCATCTTCCCAGCCAAATTCTTTTTTAACAGACTCAAGCAGCGCTTCCGCTACAAGATATTTACTGCCATTTGCTGATACAACCACATACTCAAGCTCCGGATGTACAGAAATACCAAGATTTGCGGGAATTGTCCATGGTGTTGTTGTCCAGATAACAATGCTGGTATCTGTATCAAGCACACCTTTGCCATCCTTTACTTTAAATGCAACATAAATGGATGGGGATTTTTTATCTTTGTATTCAATTTCAGCTTCAGCAAGAGCGGATTCACTTGATGGAGACCAATAAACTGGCTTAAGACCTTTATAAATGTAGCCTTTTTTCGCCATTTCACCGAATACTTTAATTTGCTGTGCTTCATATGAAGGATTTAAGGTGATATAAGGGTTTTCCCAGTCTCCCCGGACACCAAGGCGTTTAAATTGAACTCTCTGGTTGTCAATTTGCTCAAGAGCATATTCCGCACATAATTTACGGAATTCAGCAACTGTCATTTCTTTGCGTTTAACCCCTTTATTCGTAAGCGCCTGTTCAATTGGCAGACCATGAGTATCCCAGCCTGGAACATAAGGAGCGTTATAGCCACTCATTGATTTAAAGCGAACAATAAAATCCTTTAAAATTTTATTTAGTGCATGGCCCATATGGATATCGCCGTTTGCATAAGGAGGTCCATCATGAAGGACAAACATCGGGCGTTCTTTCGTTCGCTCCTGCACCTTATTATAAATATTCATTTCCTCCCATTTTTCCTGAATTTCAGGCTCTCTCTTGGGAAGATTGCCGCGCATCGGAAATTCAGTTTGCGGCATGAGCAGTGTATCTTTATAATCCATTTTTTCTTCCTCCTGACACTATCATCATTGACAAATGATCAAAAAGTTAAAAGGTAGTGCCCGCTAATTTTTCAGAAAACAAAAAAACCCCCTCATCCCAATAGGGACGAGAAGGTTTTATTCCCGCGGTACCACCCTGATAGATCATGCGCTTATGCACATTTTCCACTTTTACATTCGTAACGTGAACAAAACGCCTTTGCTTAATAGCCTGTTTAGGCGTTCAGCAAGGAACTCAAGGGTGATATTCCAGCTTTCTGCTTATACCAGGCTCCCACCATCCCCGGTTCGCTAAAAAAAACAATTGAAAACTGTACTGTCCCTGTCAATGTCTTTTGACCTGTCAACTTTATTAGAAAATTATATGCGAAATGCCATCATTTCGTCAAGCCAGTGAATCTTCTTCCTCAGTGGCTTTCAGTTCAGTAGCATCGAGCTCATATTCAAGCAAATGATCCCAATCATCCGTGTTTAGCATATCAAGCTGAGCTTCAATCAGCATTTTAAAACGTGTACGGAAAACCTTGGACTGCTTCTTTAAATCCTCTATTTCCAATGCAATTCTTCTAGCTTTGGAAAGTGATTCATTTACTATCCTGTCAGCGTTTTTTTCTGCTTCCTTAATAATTAGCTTAGCTTCCTTTTGGGCATTTCTTTTTACGTCTTCCCCTGCTTCTTGAGCTATAATAATTGATTTATTTAGGGTTTCTTCAATGGTTGTAAAATGTCCAAGACGGTCATTTAAATCTTTAAGACGCTCTTCCATTTCTTTTTTCTCTCTAATGATTAACTCATAGTCCTTGATAACTTGATCAAGAAATTCATTTACTTCGTCTTCATCATAACCTCTGAATCCTTTGTTAAATTCCTTATTGTGTATATCTAACGGTGTTAAAGGCATGACGCCACCTCCAAATGTATCAGAATCATTATGTATTAAAGCTAATATTCGACATCTTTCACATAAAGTCCTTCATGGACAGGATAAATTATTTTTGCTTACCAATGATTATTCTGATTTTTTCCTTTTTCGTTACACCTTCCAGTGAAATGATTTTGACCCGTCCATGTCCCCTTACGGAAATAAGATCGCCCTCTTCACACTCAAAGGAAGGATTTTCAATGTTTGTCCAGTTCACTTTTACATGTCCCTGCTGAACCAACAGCTGTGATTTTTGCCGGGAGAGATTATGTATTCCAGAAACAACCGTATCAAGGCGAAGTGAAGAAACTGTAATGGATTGCTCTGTTATAGATACGCCAGCTGATATAGCTTCACTGAAAGCTACTTCCTTCAAAGTAACGGAAGCTCTGCCAATGGATTCAAGCTGTGAAGTAATATAATGGCCTACCTCCTGGGCAGCTAAAAACTGAATTCTGTCACCTTCAAATAGAATATCACCGTATTTCCCTCTCTTGAGCCCAAGCGACATGAGACTTCCAAGAACCTGAGGATGTTCAATGGTAACAAACTTTGAAGGATAGTCCACTTCATAAAGGCTAATTTGAAAATCCTCTTCCGAGGGTTCCATATATTCTGGATAAATAATGGCCCTTCTTCTTTCAGCGTCTTTAATTCCGCCAAAAAGATCCCATTTTACCAGGGGATGTTCACCTATAATAACCTTTAAAATATGCTGTTCCCTAGGATCAAGAAAATCAGTAAGCCTTGGTGCGTAGGCATTTTCAACATAATCCTTCCAATGCAGCACCTGGTCAATGAAATCTCGTTCCTCGGGCCTGAAATGCTGATATATATTCATTTCATACCTCTTTTAAAAGAACGTAAGCGCCCGATTTAAGTTCCAGGAATACATAACCTACCAGGGCGCTGAAATTTTAATCGTATTACCTTAAATATTAACAGTCTCTAAGCTTAGTTGTAGGTCTTAGACAAACCAAATAGCTAATCTTTGGAGTCCGCTTGAAGCGAGATTCAGTACCATAAACGCCACAATAGGAGAAATATCAATCATACCAATTGCCGGAACGAATCTCCGGAAAGGATTAAGATACGGTTCGCAGATTCTGCTTAAGAATCGGCCAACAGAGCTGTTTTGAGCATTTGGAAACCAGGACATTAAAATATAGATAATTAATATCCATGAATAATAGTAAAGCACTCTTTGCAGAAGATAAAATACAATTGCCATTAACTTCTACCACCTCGTGTCTCGTAAATCATGCTCCTGCATGATTTCTGAAATCGTTCCTGAAACTTCTACATTGTCCGGCGTACATAGGAAGATACTGCTTCCTATTCGTTGAATATCACCGCCGATGGCATAAACAGTGCCGCTTAAAAAGTCCACAATACGCTTTGCCTGGTCATGTTCAATCCGCTGCAAATTAACAACAACTGCCCTGCGGTTTTTTAAATGATCAGCAATATCCTGAGCCTCTGCATATACCCTCGGCTCTACTAATACTACTTTGGAAGCTTTTTGAACACTTTGAAGACTGACGACATTTTGGCTTTTGGCAGCAACCGGCTGCTGCCTTTGCGGTTTTACCGGCTCTACTTCCTCAACATATTCCTCTTCTGTATAATCATATTCATCATCTAGAAAGAAAAATGTTTTGATTTTTGATTTAATGCTCATTTATTGCACCTCCTAATCTTCTTCTCCAACTAATGCAGTTCCGATCCTCACCATGGTTGCTCCTTCTTCTGCTGCAATGGAATAATCGTTTGACATCCCCATTGAAAGTTCCCTGCACGGAGCATGGTTAAACTGGCATTTTTGTATATCTTTTTGAAGGTTTTTTAGTGTTTTGAAACAATTTCGCAGTATATTTTCATTATCGGTATTTGGGGCCATTGTCATTAGCCCGTCAACAACAATCTTTTTGAGAGGAGCCAGCTGCTCAATAAAATTAATAACATCCTCCGGACTCATTCCATGCTTGGAGTCTTCACCGGAAACATTAACCTGCACAAAGCATTTGATTGGATTTTTAGCTCTTTTATTAATTTCTTCAGCAAGCGACAAACGGTCAAGTGAGTGAATATATTGAACCTTATCAATAATATTTTTGACCTTCCTGGTCTGAATGGACCCGATAAAGTGCCACACAGGCTTGTCCTTCATTACTTCCCACTTTTTTAATAGCCCTTCGTCCCGGTTTTCTCCTAAATCAAGAATACCCGCCTCAACAGCCTCAAGGGCCCTTTCGGTACTGACATATTTAGTAACCGCAATTATTTTTATATCTTCAGGATTTCTTCCTGCCCTGCGGCAGGCTTCTTCTAACTTATTTTTAATGTCCTTAAGCTTTTCTGCAACTTCCATTATGGCTTAACTTCCTCCTTCCAGCCGATAAAGGCAGCCATTCTTCCAGTCTTGCCGGAATCACGCCGATGGGAATAAAAATGATCCTGATCGCAGCTGGAGCAGAGGCTGGTAACGCTTATATTCTGTTCTGGGATGCCAGCGGCCATCATAATCAATTTGTTTGTTTCCTGTAAATCAAGGCTATACTGCCCTTCTTTTATTTGATTATAGGGCTTTTTTTCGACAGATTCTAGTGTATTTTCTACGAAAGTAATAACACGGTCATCCACAATATAGCATTTTCCGCAAATAGAGGGCCCAATTGCTGCATATATTTCAGATGCCTTAATACCTTCCTTCTCCCAAGCCTCTGCCATATTCCGGGCAATACCATGGACTGTTCCTTTCCAGCCGGCATGTGCACAGCCAATCATACCTGCTTTTGGTGCAATAAAAAAAAGGGGGACACAATCAGCAAAACAAAGAGTCAGCAAAATCCCCCGTTCTGACGTATAAAATCCATCCGTGCTTTTAAAGGCGTTCTCATAGGAACGGGCTCCCAGCCCGCGATCTGAAGCCGAAATTTTTCTTACAAATACTTCATGCGTTTGTTCGGCTCCAACCCAATTGTCCAAAGGGAAATCGATCAATTCAGCTAAACGATCCCTATTTTGGCAAACCGATGTCTGATCATCCCCCACATGAAAACCAAAATTCAAACTGGAGAAGTGATCCTGGCTGACTCCACCATTCTTAGTGGTTATTCCTGCAGTAAGTCCGGGAAACTGCTCAATCCAGTTTTTGATTAGAAAAAAGGAGTCATTTTGTAAAATAAACGGTTCCATTTCTTACCTCGCGCTTTTTCTCTATAGTTTAACATAAAGAGCCAATAAAAGTGTTATTTCTAGGTTTATTCAATCGATTCGGGAATTTTTCCGTTAAATCTGACAAGAACTACATCTTCACCTATTTTGAGAATATTCCTCCATGGGATTACAATTTCATCCTCTTTACCAAACAACCCTAAAACTCTGCCGTTTTTATTAATTACAACTGATTCAATTTTTCCAGTATCAAGGTTAATTTCTATATCCCCTATATTTCCAAGATTTTTTCCATTGGCGACATTGACAACATCCTTTATTTGAAACTCTGAGATTTTTATCATCTTCCTCACTCCTCTTTCCTGCTATTTATAAATATATGTATAGGATCGCCTAATAATTTCTGGATAAAAATGAAAAAGCTGCCCATTGGCAGCTTAGCTCTGGATATTTTTATTCATTTGTTTTATTGCAGCTTTTTCAAGCCTTGAGACCTGAGCTTGGGAGATTCCTATTTCATCTGCAACTTCCATTTGAGTTTTTCCCTGAAAGAATCTTTTGCGGAGAATGAGTTTTTCCCTTTCATTCAATCTTCTCATTCCCTCTTTCAGTGCGATCTCTTCAATCCAGTGAATATCCTTGTTCTTCTCATCACTTAGCTGGTCCATCACAAAAATTGGGTCTCCCCCGTCATTGTAAATCGGTTCAAATAGAGAGACAGGATCCTGTATTGCGTCGAGGGCAAAAACGATTTCCTCATGTGGCACTTCCAGTACACGGGCGATTTCTTCAGCTGTTGGTTCACGGGATGTTTCGCTCATCAATTTTTCTCTTACCTGCAGTGCTTTATAAGCAATGTCACGCAGTGATCTCGATACACGTATGGGATTATTATCCCGAAGATAGCGTCGAATTTCTCCTATGATCATTGGAACTGCATATGTTGAAAATTTAACGTTTTGACCTAGGTCAAAGTTATCGATTGATTTCATTAGACCAATACAGCCAACCTGGAATAGGTCATCAACGAATTCGCCACGATTGTTAAATCTCTGGATGACACTTAATACCAACCTTAGGTTCCCGTTGACAAGCTTTTCACGCGCTGTAATATCGCCATCTTGCATTTGTTTGAAGAGCAGTCTCATTTCTTCATTTTTTAAGACAGGAAGTTTTGATGTATCCACACCGCATATTTCAACTTTATTTCGTGTCAATCATTTTCCCTCCTCATAGGAGCTGCTGTACAAAAAACAGTATCTCCGAGAGCAGGAAAATTATGCACATCCGTTTTTTTACTCAAGAAGGAAAAAGGACCAAAAAAGCGGACATTTCCTTAATAAATCAAGGTGAAAATTTATTTGTGGGAAGCGAAAAAAAAGATTTTTCAGTATAGGATTTTTGTTTATTATCTTTTCTGTTAATCGCCACTAAGCTAATGCTTTTTTCATTTTACGCTGGCTTATCTGCAACAATGTTTTAATCTCTGCACAACCAGATAAACCAATAAAAAAAGCTCCTGGTTGGGAGCCTTTTTTTGTTATACCATTTTATTGAATTCTTTCCTCAGTCTTTTTATAATTCTCTTTTCAAGCCTAGATATGTAGGATTGGGATATTCCGAGCATATCGGCAACATCCTTTTGTGTTTTTTCTTCCCCATTTGAAAGGCCAAACCTAAGTTCCATAATTTGTTTTTCGCGGTCTGACAGCTGATGAAGAGCCTTGGTGAGCAGCTTTCTGTCTACATTTGCCTCCAGGTCTTTAGTAATGATATCTTCATCCGTGCCTAGTACATCTGATAGTAATAATTCATTTCCATCCCAATCGATATTAAGAGGTTCATCAAAGGAAACTTCTGATCTGATTTTATTATTTCTTCTCAAGTACATGAGAATTTCATTTTCTATACATCTAGAGGCATATGTAGCAAGCTTAATTTTCTTTTCTGGGTTGAAGGTATTAACAGCCTTTATTAACCCAATGGTGCCAATACTAATAAGATCCTCGATGTTAATCCCAGTGTTCTCAAATTTTCTGGCAATGTATACAACAAGGCGGAGGTTTCTTTCAATTAAGATGGAACGGGCTGCTTTATCGCCATTAGGGAGTTTTTTAAGCAGCAATTCTTCTTCATCCTTATTCAGGGGAGGCGGCAGGGCTTCACTTCCGCCAATATAAAAAACCTCATCCGTTTTAAGTCCCAGTTTTATTAGAATTTTATACCAATAATATGATAATCGAAGTCTCCATTTTTTCACGGAAGTTCCTCCTTCTAAATTGTTTAAAGTTGAGTATAGTATTATTAGCAAAACTTGGCGTTCGCCAAGTACTTTTGGCGGATACCCTTGCTTTGCTTATGCGTTCAGAAGATAAGGATATATACTGACTAGTTAAGAAATGCGGAAGCGCCCGGTGAGCGCTGTATGGATACCATGAAGGCTAAATCTGCCCCCCTGTGGCAACACCCTTCTGACCTGCTTCCTGCAAGCCTCCGCTTTGACTGAGATAAAGGACACACGAAATGCAAAGCATATAGATTTTTAATTATCGAAGGGAGAACTAAGCGCTAAAGCTGGACGGTATTCAAACTACAAAAATATATCCTCTCATTTTCTCAACTGACCTGCGGCTCATTTATAGCCTGCCGGTGCCCCGTAAGCATTTTCGGATGTACGATGCACTCAAAGGCATCCTCCGAGGAAAGCTGCTGTGCAGTAAAAGAAATAAGGCCCTTTTCACACAATATTTGCTCTTCCTTTGTTGTTACAATTATTAAATCTGGTTTAATTGCTGTTACCAGCTGATGATCTTTGCCAACGACCTTGCATGGAATAATCCTCAGCCTGTTTTGCCATTCACCGGAAATTTCAGTCTGGCCCATAATGATTTCCTCAGATTCTTCCGCCAATTGAATAATGTCCTCAGGAAGGTGGTTTCGTTTCTTATTTATAGAAACGAACATAACCGGCATTTTCGAGATTGGATCATAAACCTGATTACCGCTGTCAATCATCCCTGTAAAATTATAATCCTTTTCATCAACCCTAATAGCGACTGAAACTAACTGGTCATAATTGATCTTAGCTATTTCGATTCTGTCAAACCTATTTTTAGCAAAATGCCATGCTGCCGGAAAACCCAACATAACGAAAAACCAGGTGATAGGGTCTCCAAAGCCCTTTACACTTGAGATCAGGACATTTTCAGTAAGCTTTGGATCATATTGAATAAAATAATGAACTCCAATTAATGCCCCGCCTGCTATAAAGGTCGATAAATAGAGAGTTAAAAGCCCGTTAACAAAATATCTCCATCTTTTAAATCCAAAGGCTATCCAAACCATTAAAACGGAGCAGAGAAACTTTGAAACAGGGTGGCTTGTAATCCAACTGAAAGGAGTAAAGGATAACAAAACAATGAGTGAACCAATGAAACCTCCTGTAATTAGTCTCCAATATTTGAATTTCCTTTTCAGTAGGATAGCAGTCAGGTAGAGGAGAAGACTGTCAAACAGAAGATTGAGCAGCCAGATTATATCTAAATATACAACCAGAGCCCCCTCCTCCTTTACTTATCATTGCAACACGAGAATAAACTTAGAGCCAAGCAAGTCTATTAATATTCTGTTTACCGAAAAGTATAACCTAGAGTTAACGCTGAAGTGTGTCACTTTGTGTACATGAAAGTGGAGAAATTTTCATCCTTCTCTGCGGAATTTTGTCAGTTTTTTAAAGCAAGATTTAGAAGGAAAATTGAGTGGGAATAAATAGAAAGGCATGATTCCATAGAAAATCATGCCTCCGATTGCAGAAAAGTTGCTCTCCGTTCCAGTCGCTTGCTTTCCGGGGGCCGTTCGCCGAGCCTCCTCGCAGCTGGATCCTGCAGTGTTTCGCCTGTAACGATAATCACCCAGGAGTCAAGCACCTTCCGCTCCTCTCAACTGTTGAATGAGCTTTAGTTGATGATTTTTGCTTCTGTATATTTATAAAAATAAACAGGCCGCACAAACCTCTGAATCTGATTTACGAGAAATTTCCATTTATTGTTATCGGCGTGTTCTTACTACTTTTCCTTGAGCGCAAAGATACCTATCATGTATATTTCTAGGGGTCACAATAGTACATAAAATTCTTTTTTTATCAGTCGCTGTGTAATCTTAAATAAAATCACTTGATCATTACTTGTTCCCCATTTTGTAATATAGGCTTTCCACTATTGGATTAATAAAAGAAAAGTCAATTGCCTTCTCAATCTCAGCTACTAAAAGAGCTTCAGGAACTAATTGATCAGTAAGTAAGCATTTCTAGCTGTTCTAGCTTATTTGATTTTATTTTTAGTCATCATTGTTATACCACCTCAAAGAGTATTAATTTGTATATTAAGGAATTAGTAAACTAATTTAACTTGATTATAGCGAAGGGTGGCGACTCCAGCGGGAAAATCGGGTCATTCGAGACCCTGGACTGAGCGTAGCGAAGGAAGCGGCTCGGCCCCGCCCGCGGAAAGCGTCCACCCAAAGCTAAAATCCACAGTCAACCTAAAAAAAAAGCCAAAAAGAAAAAAGACTGTAGACAAACTCAAAATTCTTCGAGTTTGTCTACAGTCTGGAGGCATGATTCCGTTAAAATCATACCTCATAAACAAATATTTTTATCTAGCTTATCCACCCGGCGAAGTTTCATCTCCGAGAGTGCTTACACTTTTCTTTGTCTAGCTTACGCTTTTCTTTGTCTAGCTTCAGCTCCCAGCGACTAATGTCCATCCCACTTCTCCCTACGATAAGTCAACATCGAAACGTTACACGTTTCGTGTATCCTTTATCTCAGTCGAAGCGGGCCCCTGCCCTTACGTCGCTAAACGGGAGCTTACGCTTTTCTTCTTATCTTCTGCGGTTACGATTGCGCAGGAATGTAGGAATATCCAAAGCATCTTCCTGAGATGCTTGAGTATTTCTTACAGGAGGTTCCTGATGAGCCTCTTCTCGTTTTGGCTGTTCTCTTTTAACAGTACCAATCGATGGCTTTACCTGTCCAAAAGAAGAAGGACGAGTCATTTTTGGCTGAACTACTTCTTCATTAAATCCAGTTGCAATTACTGTAACAATGATTTCATCTTTAAGATTCTCATTAATAACAGAACCAAAAATCATGTTAACTTCTTGATCCGAGGCAGTTGCAACGATATCTGCTGCTTCCTGGACTTCATAAAGACTCAGATTTGATCCGCCCGTAATATTCATCAATACACCCTGGGCACCATCAATGGAAGTTTCCAATAATGGTGAGCTGATAGCCTTTTTGGCAGCTTCAGCAGCACGGTTTTCTCCAGCGGCGATACCGATTCCCATAAGTGCAGAACCTTTATTAGACATAATGGTTTTTACATCAGCAAAGTCCAGGTTAATAAGACCAGGAACCGCTATTAAGTCTGAAATACCCTGAACACCTTGACGGAGTACATTATCTGCTTCACGGAAGGCTTCAAGCATTGGAGTGCTTTTATCAACAATTTCAAGCAAACGGTCATTTGGAATAACGATTAAAGTATCAACGGCTTCCTTCATAGCTCCAATACCGCCGGAAGCTTGTCCAGCCCGTTTTTTTCCTTCGAAAGTAAAAGGTCGTGTAACAACGCCCACTGTTAATGCACCTAGTTCACGTGCGATTTGTGCAATGACAGGAGCCGCACCTGTTCCGGTTCCTCCACCCATTCCTGCAGTAACAAATACCATATCAGCTCCTTTAAGAGCTTCTTCTACCTGTTCACGGCTCTCTTCGGCAGCTTTTTTCCCCACTTCAGGGTTGGCACCTGCACCAAGCCCACGGGTAAGCTTAGCACCGATTTGCATTTTCACTTCTGCCTTTGAGAGATTTAAAGCTTGTGCGTCAGTATTGACAGCAATAAATTCAACGCCCTGTACACCATGCTCAATCATCCGGTTAACTGCATTGTTTCCGCCGCCCCCAACACCGATTACTTTTATCGTTGCTAGTTGGTCTAAATTAGTATCAAACTCTAACATGTAATATCCTCCTAATTCGTCAAGATTCCATTATCGCGCATTTTTATTCAAAAAAGTATCCGAGGAATTTTTTTACCTTTGAGGTCACTTTTTCCTCCGGCTGCTTTTCCTGTTTAACTTTTGGCGGATGCTGTTGCTGCTGCTGTTTTGGAATCCTCTTTTCTTTCGGTTCGGAAACTGGCAATGGCATACCTGCCAGGCCACCTCTTAATTTGGCATTTTTATAGGCAAATTTTATAAGTCCAACTGCAGTTGTATATTGCGGTTCCCTAACACCAATATAATCGGGAATAGCAATTCTAACACGGCTATCAAACATTTCCTGGGCAAGTTCCAGAACACCCTGCATATTGGAAACCCCACCAGTAAGGACAAATCCACCTGGCAGATCTCTTACACCCATTCGCTTAATTTCATTTGCAACTAGTTCGAAAATTTCTTCCATCCTTGCTTCTATAATATCAGAAATTTCAAGCTGGTTAAATTGTTGATGCTGATCACTTCCAATAATAGGAACACTAAACACTTCTTCCTCTGATGCATCATCGTAAAAAGCATGTCCATATTTTATCTTGATCTTTTCAGCATCCTCGGTGGATGTCCTTAAACCTATAGAAAGATCCTTGGTAATGTGTTCTCCCCCGACTGGAATTACACATGTAGCTTTAAGATGCCCTTGTTCAAAAACGGCTAGGCTTGTTGAACCTCCGCCAATATCAACGAGAGCAACACCAAGGTTTTTTTCATCCTTTGACAGTGCAAAAGATGCTGCAGCTAATGGCTGCAGGGTTATGTCCAAGATATCCAATCCAGCCCGCTCCACACATCGGAGCGTGTTATGTAAAATCGTTTTTGAACCAGTAATGATTGTTCCTTCCACTTCCAGCCTAACACCGATCATACCGCGAGGATCATTGATCTCATCAAGTCCGTCAACTATAAACTGTCTTGGGATAACATCAATGATTTCTCTTTCGGGCGGAATTGAAATCACTTGGGCTGCCTCTATTACCCGGGCAACATCTTCATTTGTGATTTCTCGATTGTCGCTGGATACTGCGACAACACCATGGCAAGGCTGAAGTATAACATGGTTTCCTGAAATTCCGACAATAACCTGCCTGATTTCCATTCCTATCATTCTCTCAGCTTGCTCTATTGCCCTTCTAATGGAATGAACTGTTTCGTCTATATCTACTATGGAGCCTTTTCTTAATCCTTCTGATTGGACATTGCCTACCCCAATAATATTCAATGAGTCATTGACCATTTCCCCAATGATAACTTTTACACTGGATGTACCGATGTCAAGACTTACATAAATTTCATTGCTGTTCATTCACTGGCACCTCCTTTTTAATCTCTTCAAAGTTTAAATTAATTATATTAATCGATTTAAATAGCTTCTTGGTTATATCTTATAAAATTATTCGGCACAACTAAATGATTCCCTTTAAAAAAAATCATTTTTTTTCTGTTTTTTGCTGGTTAGTTGACCATTTCGTCAATAATATCCTTCGGATAACAGCAATGTTTTGGAAAAGCCGGACACCAAAAGCAAATACTGCTGCTAAATACAAGTCTACACCAAGATGAACACCTAGAAAAGCCAAACTTGCAGCTAAAAGAATATTAAAGAAAAATCCCGATACAAATACTTTTTCATCATAAATATTTTGCAGGTGGGCCCTAATACCTCCAAACAAAGTATCTAAGGCAGCGAGGACCGCAATTGACAAGTAGTTGGAGTATTCCTCCGGTATACGGATATCAGTCAGCAGCCCTAGAAAAATGCCGACAATCATCCCCATAATTGGAAGCCACATTATGTATTGCCTCCTTTATCATCTCCGGCAGTATTCATGTTCAGGACGCGGATAGGGTTTTCATATGCAGGAACCGTAACACTGGGTTTGGGCTGGGAAACTGTTAATCTCATATTATCGATAAAAAACTCTTCGGCAGATTTTGAAACCTGCATGTGGTTATACAGTTTTTCGGCATTCTTCAGGCCATCAGTAACAACATGGATCTCTATTGGCAGATCCTTTATTGCATGACCGTCTATCTTTGTTTCCTTATTTATGTCTCGAATAACAGTGCTATTTATAACCCGCTGCCCATCAATCGATACTTGTTTAGCACCATACATATTTAATTCATTTTGAAGTCTCTTTAAGAGGTCAGGCGAAACTGTCGCTGTAACTGGCTCTCCTAATTTAATCTCTTCATAAACAGGTTCTATTTTCAGAATAATCCCCGGTCCAGTTATATCCGTTAACCCAGCTTCTGCCTTAAGTTCATTAAGAGTTTCTTTTAATACTTCTTCCTTGCTTTGCTTTCTTTTGGATTCATAGGCTGACAGCTTTTCCTCATTAGACCTTATTTCTTTCAAAAGACCTGATTGCAGCTCTTTTTCTTTCAATAAGTCCTCTCTTAACTGCCAAATATCCCGTGTATCCCTCTCGACCGGCTTTTTAATTGTCTGAAACTGAATGGCAATCATAAAACCAACAATCACTGCTATAAGAGTAAAGCTGACCTTTTTGGGCTTGTCCACTTTTCTCACCTTCTAATCTCTTTAACTTCGTGGACGGAATATGCTCTTTTTTTAATTTCCTAAAATAGGGTCAAGGACAATTTCATCCTGTTCAAGTGAAAAAACAATATTATCGTTTACTAACTGGTCTTTTACCCCTCCGGTAAGGTTAATTGCCGAGGATAATACATCGGGATCTCCAATTGCGGTTATAACAAACGGAGCCGGATGCTGATATCCATCCACAGTGATTACGGGGCCATTGCAAACAATGTAAGAATGGCTTGATAACCTTTGACCATTTATCGCTACTGCAGAAGCACCCGATATGTATAGTTCATTGATTACCTTAAATACATGAAATTCATGAACCAGATAGTTATTTACATTTTTTTCATCGGGATTATAATCACCATCATCCAGTGTTATCTTAACCCCTTTGCCCTTTACTTTAACCTTGCCCAGGAACTTCCTGTATTTCTCAGCATCCTCGGCAAGATTAAAGTTGATTTGGTCTTCCTTCGATAAGCTCTTTTCATTTTCAAGGACCTTATCCTGTTTACGTTTTAATTCTTTTTCAAGGTCTCGGTTTGTTTCTTCTTGATCAATGAGTTCATTCCTTAATGCCAGAGTTTCCTCATACTGTTTCCCGTACACTTTTTTAGTTTTTTTTTGATTTTCTTCTTGGGTAAGGTGGTAGGAAAAAGCTATCATGTACCCTAATACAAGACAGACAAGGGATAAAATAACATGATTACCTTTCACCTTCAGTTTTTTCACTGTTTTTTTCCCCCTCTGATTCATAAGCTTTAAAATATGAACCCACTTCCAAATCAATTACACCTTTTTTATTGGGATCCAGCTGGCTTATGATTGAAGGATAATGCGACATTTTTTCAGAGAAAGTCCTTAATGTAGCGCTGACTTCAAAACCGTCGTTCATAAAAAGGGAAATATGGTACTTGTCCGTTTTATTCGGTGTATAATGGATCTCCGAAATAGAATTAACAACCTCAGCAGGTAATTTCTTCAGACTGTCTACCATTAATTCCAGGACGTCCCCTTCTTTAAAGTCAAAAAGAACAGGTGCATTTACCGGAACATCTGCCGATTTTCTCCCCTTAACAATTTTGCCGTTTTCCAGGACCGGATAATAAGCAGAATTCTTCGCAAGGTAGGCTATCCTTTGGTTTTCCTTGACCTGGACGATAACCGAGTTCGGCAAGATAACGGATATTTTCGCATCTTTTATTTCAGGCAGCTTCTTAAGCTTTCCTGATAATTCTTTTTTTCTGATTTTCCAAATGTTTGTTTGTTCATTAAGGCCTGTCTGTTTTATTAATGCTTTCGATGAGTAAAACTCATTGCCTTTTACATAAATCTTTCTGACATGACTTAAAGGCGATTGAACATAAATAATACAGGCTATGAGGATAAAGAACAGCAGCAGAAGTGTAATCAGCCTTCTGTTAGCTTTTCTGCGCCTTTGCTGTTTCAGCTTAGGTATCCGGTCTTCAAGGGTAACGATTTTTCCATTTTCCAAAATTTTCACCCCACTAGAATAGGAGAACTGTTTATAAAGGGTAGTTAAACCTTATTCGGAAAAAGTAGAACAACGGCACGAGTATTCATGCCGTTATTTATTTTCACAGCTTTTTCCCCTATATCTAATGAATTATTATAGCACAATATTTGTCAGCGAAAAGAACTATTTATTGCTATTTCCTGCCTATTATTTCTACTTCTGTTTCCATTTTTATCTGATATAAATCATAAATGGTATCTTTAACATGCTGGATAAGCGCCAGTACATCCTGAGCAGTCGCGTTACCCGTATTAACAATAAAGTTGCCATGCATTTCTGAGATCTTTGCTCCTCCAATGCTATGACCTTTTAGGCCAGCTTTTTCTATCAGGTTCCCTGCATATTCAGGTAGCGGATTGCGGAATATGCTGCCGGCACAAGGGAAATTCCAAGGCTGGGTTTCTTTTCTGTAATCTTTATTCTTCTTGATCTCTGCTGTGATTTTTTCTCTGTCCCCTTTTTCCAATTGAAAAATCGCCTCTACTACAACACCTGGGCGCTTCTTCTGCAGAACAGAGGACCGGTAAGAAAACTCCATCTCCTTATTGGTTAGCCACTCTAATTTTCCATCATCAAAAAGAACAAGTGCTTTTTTCAATATTTTTGAAACGTCTGATCTGTGAGCACCCGCATTCATATAAACGGCTCCGCCCACTGATCCAGGAATACCACCAGCGAATTCCATTCCGGACAAACCTTGCCTACTTACAAGTGTTGCAAGACTGACTAATGAATGGCCGCCACCAGCAGTTACTATTTCTCCTTCAATATTCAGCGTATCAAGGCCAGGTCCCAATTTTATCACAACCCCCTCTATACCGGAGTCCGAAACAAGTAAATTGGACCCTCTTCCAATAGCACGCCAATTAAGATTATGCTCTTGGATAAATTCCATTAACTTTTTCAAGTTTTCCTTTGATGATGGTTCTATAAAGAGGTCTGCGGGACCACCAATTTTAATCGTCGTATGATTTGCAAGTGGTTCATTCTGCTTTACTTTTCCAATACTTAAACCTTCTAATTCCTTTAGTAATTCGTCCATGGTTACCTCCAAATAGAAAAGCGCACGCGTCTGTTCAGCGAAGCTCCCTGAGTAACATCGTTAAAACCCGCTCCAATGAAATAACTTCCTGCCGCTTGGCAACAAGCTGACAGAAGGTCCTTTAGCGCAGGAGCACATAAATGTACCTGATGCGATCAAAAACGATTCGATGTTGACTTATCGAAGGGAGAATGGGATGGCCACTAGTCACAGGACACGGCAGCTAGACAGTAATCAAATTCAATCCTTTTTATATTTTGAATCAGGGGTTAATTCAATTTATGCAGTTAACAGTAAATGGGCTACCTATTGTTTTTTCTTAGTAAGCTGTTTCATTACTTTAAACATGCGGTCTGCTGAATCAGGAACTCCTATTCTCAAAGCGTTCTTTTTCATTTCCTTTTGTATATCCTTATCCAGCATTATTCGATCAATACTTTGAATAAACGCTGAAGCATTTAAATCCCTTTCAAGGAGCATATCCGCGGCTCCGTTGTCGCTCAGAGAACGGGCATTTTTTTCCTGATGATTATTTGTTACATAAGGGCTTGGAATCAGAATACTTGGTATTCCAAGAGATGTAAGTTCCGCAAGAGTAGTCGCCCCTGCCCTTGAAACAACTAAATCCATTCCGGCCAGTACTTCTGGCATATTGTGGATAAACGGTTTGATTATGACATTCTGTGGATTTCCGACAAGGTCTGCCTCTTTCTTTACGTCTTCGAAATGCACATCACCAGTAATATATAAAACCTGATATGGTTTCTCACCAAGAACGGCAAGCGATTTAATTACCGCTTCGTTGATTGGTCTCGCACCTCTGCTGCCGCCAAAAATTAGAACCGCGGGAACATTGGTCTTTAGTCCTGCCGAAAGACGTCCACGGATTCCATCCTTTCCCTGGACTTCAGAAGCCCGGGGATTCCCAGTAAAAACAACCTTTTCACTCGGAAAGTAATCTTGGGCTTCCTTAAAACAAACAGCTATTTTATTTACGTACCTGCTTAAAAATTTGTTAGTTAGACCCGGAACACTATTTTGCTCGTGAATAATGGTGGGTATTTTTAATTTTGCAGCGGCATAAACAACTGGGCCGCATACATACCCGCCTGTTCCTATTACGACATCAGGCTTGAATTCCTTCAGCATTCGTTTGCTGTCCCTTACACCCTTTAAAAATCTCATGACTGTTTTTACGTTATCAAAGGAAAGTTTTCTTTTAAAGCCTGTTATATGTATAGACTTAAAAGGGATATTCTCCCTAGTAACCAGATTGCTTTCCAATCCATTTTCCGTTCCAATATATAAAAATTCACTTTGGGCTGATTTTTTTTGGATTTCCCTTATCAAAGCCAGCGCCGGATAAATATGGCCGCCTGTTCCCCCGCCGCTAATCGCAATTTTCATTTCTACACCCCATTATATATCTTCTTTTCGGGTACTTGCTAACCTGGTAAGTGGCTTTTGACCACCAACTCGATATACCCCATTCTACTATAAACAAAACAGAATCTGATGCTTTAAAAAAAGAATGTTAGACAACTGTAATAAATTTTAATAAGGATTGGAAAGCCTAGGTATTTCTGGGTTTATTAAAGATTGATAATCCAGTCAATTGGCGTTTCTCCTATATGCTTCATTCTAAGCATTCTTTCTATTGACAAATGCTTTGGTAGACGATGTTGTTTATTGAAAGGGAATCCAGACAGACACTCCTCAGAATGTAGCACATTTCATTCGTGCGCTGTTTAATCGAGGAAGCTAGTTCAGTGTTCTGTAGAAAAACGAGCTGGCAGGACCCCACTGCGAGAACGAGAAGGCTTGGCTGTTCGTCCGCAGTAACGGAGCGGACTCCCTCCCTTTTAATAAGAATCAACAGTAAGAGTTAACAGTTCCTTTTCAAAAAGAAAACTCGCCGAATGGCGAGCTCTCTAAGAAGCATTCATACCTTAGTATCTCGAATAACGGCTTATATTCAGCAGAACTCCTATAGCCATCAGCATTAATGTCAGCGAAGAACCTCCATAGCTTAGGAAAGGAAGTGTAATCCCAGTAACTGGCATAAGTCCTGTAACTACCCCAATATTAATCATGACTTGAATAGCAACCATTGCGATAATGCCTACCGCAAGAAAGCTGCCATATAAATCTGGGGCACCAAGGGCAATTCGGATTCCACGCCAAAGCATTAGTGAGAATAGGAGCAAGATCAGTGATCCTCCAATAAAGCCAAGCTCTTCTGCAAGAATAGCAAAAATAAAGTCAGTTTGTGGTTCAGGCAAGTAGAAGAACTTCTGACGGCTTTCACCCAGCCCCTGTCCAAAAAGTCCTCCAGGCCCAATCGCGTATAAAGATTGGATTATCTGAAACCCGCTCCCCAGAGGATCTGACCAAGGATCAAGAAACGATGTAATCCGCTTAATCCTATATGGAGCGGAAGCCACTAGGCCTACAAAGCCAGCAACACCCAAGAGCCCCAGCCACCCAAAATGACTGATTCTTGCACCTGCAACAAAAATCATAATAACGCATGTTCCGATCATAACAGTGCCTGTACCCAGGTCAGGCTGAAGCATAATCATGGCAAAGGCAGCAAACGCAAGACCTAAAGACGGCACGAGACCTTTTTTAAAGGAAGTAATAAGCTTTTGCCGTTCTGATAGGTATTTTGCAAGAAATGCTATCATTGCAAGTTTCATAAATTCCGATGGCTGAATGGAAAACGCACCCACACCAATCCAGCTGCGCGAGCCATTCCTGACATTGCCGATTCCCGGGATAAGAACTAAAACCAGCAAAACAAAGCATGTAATTAAAATAGCTTTTGACCAGGTACGCCATGTCCAATAATTGATATTCATAATAAAAAACATGGCTGCAATTCCCACCCCTGCAAAAAGCATCTGCCTTTTTGCAAAGAAAAAGGAGTCATGGAATTTATAATCCGCCCAAATAGCACTTGCACTGTAAACCATGATAAGTCCTATCGCCAGCAGCGTAAATGTTACCAGCAATAAAATAAAATCGGGAGTCGTTTTCTTTGTCGGCACCGCTACACACCTCAACCGCTAGTATTGGGGCTTGCAGTGTTGCGAACTAAGGAGATCTCTGCATAGACAAGCCCTTACTTAAGCTTATTCACCGCTTCCACAAAAATGTCTCCCCTGACTTCAAAAGTTTTGTATTGGTCCCAGCTAGCACAGGCAGGAGATAAGAGAATAACATCCCCAGGTTCAGATAAGTCAAACGCGACAGGGACTGCTTTTCCCACATTATCGGCCTGTGTTATTGTTTTTATTCCTGCTTTTCTTCCTGCCTTCTGAATTTTTTCAGATGTCTGCCCAAAAGTAATCAGCGTTTTTACGTTTTCAAAGTATGGAATCAACTCATCAAATTCATTGCCTCTATCAAGCCCCCCTGCAAGCAGAACAACTGGCTGCTTAAACGCCGCAAGTGCATTAACTGTGGCAAGGATGTTAGTTGCTTTAGAATCGTTATAAACCTTTCTTCCCTGTACTTCCCCAATGAACTGAAGGCGGTGTTTAACCCCGCTGAAGGTTGTGAGAACTTCTCTAATAGCTTCATTGGTTACACCGGAAAGCTTTGCTGCCGCCAAGGCAGAGAGAATATTTTCAAGGTTATGTTTTCCTGGCAAGACGATTTCATCAATCTTGATTACCTGTTCTCCATTGAACCAGAGCCATCCATCATAAGCACATGCACCGCTATCGAGCTGGCGTTTCACTGAAAAAGGGATAATAGATGCCTTTGAGTTCCGGGCGATCTCCATCACTTCATTCTGATCGGAATTCACAATGAAATAATCTGTTTCTGTTTGATTTTTAGTAATATTTGCTTTTGCACCAAAGTACTCCTTCCTAGTTCCATGATAGTCAAGATGAGCATCATAGAGGTTAGTAAGGATAGCAATTTTAGGTCTGAATTGCTCTATACCCATTAATTGAAACGAGGATAGTTCAATAACAATGGTATTTTCTTTTGTTGCTTCCTGCGCTACTCCAGAGGCTACCGTTCCAATATTTCCTGCAATAAGCGGGTACTTATGGCCAGCATTCAGCATTTCATGTACAAGCGTTGTTGTTGTGGTCTTACCATTTGTTCCAGTAATAGCAATAAACGGAGCCTCAGAAATCTGGTAGGCTAGTTCAACCTCTGTTATTACAGGAATGCCTTTTTCAATTGCTCCTTCAATCATTGGATTATGATAAGGAATGCCAGGGTTCTTTACTATTAATTCGAAGCCTTCCTCTAGAAGCTCAATAGGATGGCTGCCGCAAATAACCTTTATCCCCTGTTCAAGCAAGCCCTGTGCCGCTGGATTTTCAGACAAAGGCTTCATATCATTTACGGTAACGAAAGCTCCCAGCTTATGTAGTAGGGCTGCAGCTGTTACACCGCTCTTGGCTAATCCCAGTACTAAAATTTTCTTATGACAATACGTCTCTATCGTTTTCACTTACAACCACACCTCTATATAAATTCCAAGAATCGCAAATAATAAACCAACACTCCAAAAAGTTACAACTACCCGCCACTCGGACCATCCACTCAATTCGTAATGATGGTGAAGCGGGCTCATTCTGAAAATCCTTTTTCCTGTTGTTTTAAAAGAAGCAACCTGGAGGATAACAGATAAAGTTTCAATAACGAATACCCCGCCAATGATAATTAGCAGTATTTCAAGTTTTGTCAAAATCGCTACAGCCGCAAGCGCGCCGCCCAAAGCCAGAGATCCAGTATCTCCCATAAACACCTTTGCTGGATGAGCATTGAATACCAAAAATCCCAAAACAGCACCTACCGCGGCTACACAAAAAATAGCTATCTCAAATTGAGATTGGTTCCAGGCAAGAACAGCATAGGCACCAAATGCAATGGCTGCTGTACCGGAAACAAGTCCGTCTAATCCATCTGTTAAATTGACTGCATTCGAAAAACCAACCAGCCAAAAAAGAATGAAAAAGACAAAGAACCATCCAAGATTAATCGAATAATCTCCGAACGGAAGATCAATTACAGTCGGAAACTCATTTTGTTTATAAATGAAATAAAAAATAACGGAAATAATAATTTGTCCAAGTAATTTTTGTTTAGAGGTTAAACCCAAATTCCTTTTTAGGACCACCTTTATAAAATCATCAAGGAAGCCTAACAGCCCAAATCCAAACGTAACGAGGACAAGCAAATAAGTTTTGACAGTTGGCTCAGCAATTCTTCCTGTCATAACAAAGGTACTGATAATAATCGAGAAGAGAATCATTAAACCGCCCATTGTAGGTGTACCCGATTTCTTCTGATGAGATTTGGGACCTTCTTCACGAATGCTTTGTCCAAATTTCAGCCTTCTCAAAAAGGGAATAAAAACAGGGGATATTAACACCGTTATTAAAAAACCCATTAGGATTGTGAAAAACAGAACTTTTTCCAGCATTTTAGCCCCTCCTTCCCCGGCTGCCTAGATTGACTGCCAAGTTCCCTTCTATTACAGCTATATCATATGATAGGTAAGATTTATTAAGAAGTTTTTTATCTAAAAAAAGATTGTTGTTATTCATTTTTTTATCTGCTCTTTCCATATTTTTTTATGCTGTTAATTCCAATAAAGCCTATAAAGCTTCAATTGCTTTTTTTGCTTCCTCCCGGTCGTCAAAGTCAAATACCTGACTTCCAATAATTTGGTATGTCTCATGTCCTTTTCCTGCAATTAGGATTACATCGCCTTTAGCAGCATTTTTAATCGCATACTTAATTGCTTCTTTTCTGTCTGGGATCAGTTGATATGTGCCTGGTATTGCTCCATCTTCCATATCCTTTAATATCTCAATTGGATCTTCACTTCTTGGATTATCTGAGGTAAAGACAGGGTCGCTAGCCAATTCGCAGGCTATTTTTGCCATCAAAGGGCGTTTAGTCCGATCACGGTCCCCTCCGCAGCCTACGACCACAAAGGTTTTCTTTTGGGCAAACTGGCGAATAGTTGTAAGGACATTTTCAAGACTGTCAGGTGTATGAGCATAGTCAACAATTACAGTAAAGTCCTGACCAGCCTTTACTAGCTCAAATCGTCCCGATACTCCTTTTACGGATTCAATCGACCGGATAATATCCTCAGCAGTAATTCCTGAAACCAGCCCTGCACTAATTGCAGCTAATACATTATAAACACTAAACTTTCCAATCAGCTGCATCGAAACGGGGTATTCTCCTTGTGGAAGGATAAGTTTAAATGTTGTTCCTTCAGGTGTCATACTCATTTCTTTAGCCATAATATCTGCTGCACTGTCAATACCATATGTGACAACGTGCGCAGCTGTTCCTCTTATGTAGGATTCGGAAGCTTCGTCATCTGCATTCAAGATGGCATATTTCGGTTTATCAGCCTGAAAGGAGTTTCCAAGCTGCGAAAACAGCAAGCCCTTAGCATGCTTATACTCTTCCATTGTTTTATGGTAATCAAGATGATCCTGTGTCAAATTAGTAAAAACCGCGACATCAAAGTCAGTTCCGTGTACCCTTCCTAAGTCCAAGGCATGGGAAGAAACCTCCATAACAGCTGATTGTACACCGTTATCGTCCATTTCTTTAAATGTCTTTTGCAGTGTCAGGCTTTCGGGAGTTGTATTTTTTGTTTCAATCTTACGATCACCTATTTTAGTGTACATCGTTCCGATGAGACCTGTTTTTTTTCCTGCGTCCGACATTATTTTTTCAATTAAATGACTTACAGTAGTTTTTCCGTTTGTTCCGGTAATGCCAATTAATTGAAACTTTCTGCTTGGATGCCCATAAAACACATCAGCAAGTACTGCCATAGCTCTATTGGTATCTTTTACGATGATTACAGGCACATCAAGATGCAGTTCCCTTTCAGCCAAAATCGCTGCGGCTCCCTTTTGGACAGCCGATGGAGCAAAGTCATGGCCGTCAACAGTGTATCCCTTAATACAGATAAAAAGACTTCCAGGCTGAACCTTACGATTATCGTTTTCAATCGAAGTAATTTCAGGGTTGTCACCTGTAAAAGGAACTAAAAGATGCAAATGCTTGAGCAGCTCATGTAATTTCATATAATCTCAAATCCTCTCATGTCTAAAACATAGCGTTTATATTTTACATGATAATGAAAGACAATGCCATTGATTTAAAGAAAAGTGCAAGTGACCGTTTATCTAAGCCGCTAACTGAAGGATCGCGGAGGCTTCAGACAGCTTTTCGACCAGGTGAACAAGGAATTCCCTGAATAAGCTGTTGTGCGGGAGCACTCAAGCGGTGACTTATCGAAGGGAGGAGTGGGTTAAACATTAGGCTGCAGAAAGTATTGCCGAACAATCCTGGTTGATGCAAATACTCTAAAAAGCTTACCTGGAAGAAATTCACGCTGGGCGCTGAAACTAGACAGGTTAAATAGTAAATTACAGTTATTATTCCCATGTTTGGAAAAAGAAAGCAAAAAATGGGACGGTAAGGGAAATTTACCGTCCACTTTTATCCTATTCTTTCTTTCCGAAGAACAGCCTGATGGTCGATCCTTCCTTTAGTTTAATGCCTGGCTCCGGAGATTGCCTTACGACAATATCCCCCTCACCGCTTGCATCAATTCTAAGATTGACCATTTGTTCCTGGAGTTCCGATTTTGTCATACCTACCAAATTAGGAACCTTAATCATTGGTGTATCTGTCCATTTCAGTTTTTTCTCAATCTGGTCTTTTCTTGGCTGTACTCCCATAGCCCTTAAGCTATCCTTCATGATGTTCCCTACGATCGGAGCGGATACAACACCGCCAAACTGCACGGTTCCTTTCGGATTATCTACAGCAACATAAACTACCAGTTCGGGATTATCTGCCGGGGCAAAACCAATAAACGATACGATATGATTATTTTCCAAATATCTGCCGTTTTGTGCTTTTTGCGCTGTACCTGTTTTTCCCCCAATACGGTAGGAGTCTACAAAAGCATTGCCGCCTGAACCCTTTGCTACGACGTTTTCCAAAGCATAGCGGATTTTTTTGGAAGTTTCTTCTGAAATGACCCTTCTCTTTGCAACAGGAGTTTTCCTCATGACCACTTCCTTTGTCAGAGGGTCAATTAGTTCCTTTGCTACATAAGGAGTATAGAGGATTCCGCCATTAACAGCAGCGGAAACAGCTGCAACCTGCTGAATGGGCGTCACTGATACGCCCTGTCCAAAAGCAGTAGTTGCCAGCTCTACAGGACCTACTCTATCGAGATTAAATAGAATCCCTGATCCTTCACCCTGCAAATCTATGCCTGTCTTTGTACCAAATCCAAAATTCTTAACATAACTGAACAATTTTTCCTTACCAAGTCTTTCACCAAGAGCAACAAATCCCGGGTTACAGGAATTTTGGACTACCTCTAAGAAGGTTTGGCTTCCGTGCCCGCCTGCTTTCCAGCATCTTAGCCTTGCTCCGGCAACCTGCGCAAACCCCGGGTCGTGGAAATGATCCTTGTCAAGATCCACCTTACCCTCTTCCAAGGCGGCTGCAAGGGTTATAATTTTAAAGGTTGAACCCGGCTCATAGGTACTCCAAACAGGAAGATTTCGATTGTAAACTTCCTGGGGCACATTGCGGAAGTTAGCAGGATCAAAATTAGGTCTGCTTGACATGGCTAGTATTTCCCCGTTATTTGGATTCATCGCAATTGCAATTAACCCATCCGGATTATATGTCGCCTGGGCATTATCAAGTTCTCGTTCCATGATTGTCTGTATCTTTGCATCAATTGTCAGCTTTAAGTCAAGACCATTTTTCGGAGGCTCATAATCGTCAGCCATATCATTCATCCGCTCGCCTTTGGCGTTTGCATAAAATTTAACTGAGCCTTCATCGCCGCGGAGCTCTTTATCATAATATAATTCAAGGCCCATTAATCCCTGATTATCAATTCCTGTAAAGCCCAAAACATGTGAGAGATATTTACCATATGGATAGTAGCGCTTGGAATCCTCACCTATATAAACACCCTTAAGGCCCAAAGCCCTGATCTCTTTTGCTTTCGCATGAGAGATTTTCCTGCCTCCCTTTAGGCGGACCATTGACTCTCCTGCAGTGATTTCCTTATAGGTTTTTTCTTTATCAAGCCCCAGCACTTTGGAGAGATTGGCTGCAGTATTGGCGGGGTTCTTAAGCTGTCTGGGCACCACGTAAACAGTAGGTGTGCTTATATTGGTTGCAAGAGCAACTCCATTTCTATCTGTTATTTCCCCTCGCTTAGGCTGAAAAGGAATATTTCGGCTCCATGAGCCCTTGGCAAGATCCGTTAGTTTGTCTCCAAGAAAAAATTGAACATAACCAAGACGGACGTCGATAATTAAAAAAGTCAGAATGCCGACAAATAAAGCAACCATCAGCCGCTTTCTAACGGTAACATTAGAAACACGCATAAATGAACGATCCTCCTTTTCATAAGTCCGTTCATTTATATGCTTGTACGAATTTAATTAGAACGATTGCGGCAATGGCGATTGTTTAATCCTTAACCTCTTCTGAGTTTTCATCCTTACCTGAATCTGAATTATTTTTTTTACTATTCTTTTTAGCATCTGCTTCAAACAGCTGCTCTGGAGATCGGAGTTTCACTATTAAGGAATCCCTATCCTTCGCCTCTGTACCGGCAGGTATACTTTGTTTTTCAACGTATCCGCTTCCGGCTGAGCTCAGCTTAATATCGAGCAGCTTTGCCACCTTCATTACATCCCTTAATGACCATCCTGTCATATCAGGAATCTTGCGGTTCCCCCCCGTGTAAATAACGATTTTCTCTCCCTCAAGGATTGTTTCTCCCCCTTTAGGAAGCTGTCCTTCGATGTTAGTTCCATTTCCTATAACAACTGTTTCAAAGCCTTTTTCCTTTAATGTATTAACAGCGGTATCAGCTTGTTCACCGGTTAGATCTGGCAATTCAAGTGTTGAAGGTTTGTCCTGTTTGGCAGGCTGTATATTTAGATACTGAAGGCTGCTCTTCATAACTGGAACAAAAATCTCTGACACAGGTTTTGATCCATCAAAATAGCTTTCAATATCAGGCTGCTGCACAGCAACATAAACAATTAATTTTGGGTCATCTTTTGGAGCCATACCAAGGAAAGAGAAAACATAGTTTTGTGCCCCTGTGAGGTATTTTCCATCTGGTCCTGGCATTTGGGCAGTTCCTGTTTTACCTGCTACACTGTAGCCATCAATCTTATATTTGCTGCCTGTACCTTTAGGCGAGGTAACTACTGTTTCAAGAATATCTCTCACCTTTTTTGCTGTTTCCGCAGAAATTGGATTCCCTACTACTTCTGGAGTTGAGTCTTTAATTACTTCACCTGTATCGTGATTCACAATTTTTTCAACCACATGCGGCTTCATCATTTTTCCGTCATTCGCAACTGCAGTTGCAGCCTGGATTTGCTGGATAGGGGTTATCGCTGTACCCTGTCCAAAAGCGGTAGTCGCTTTTTCAATTGGCCAATGAAACAAAATCTTTCCGCTTGCTTCATCTGGTAAATCAATACCTGTCGGTTTATCAAAACCAAATTTTGTTAAATATGTCCTTAATTTATCAAAGCCCAATTGCTCGTTAGCAATCTTCGCGAATGCAACATTTGAAGAACGCTGTACTCCTTCTAAATAGGTTATAGGTCCCCATCCAACATAGTTATGGTCATGAATAGTGCTTTTCGCAATTTTATAGGTTCCAGACTGATAGATGGCATTTGGATTGAACGCATTTTCCTGAATTGCTGCAGAAAGCGTAAATATCTTCATCGTTGAACCAGGTTCAAAGGATGTTTCGATCGCTTCATTATGCCAGCTCTTATCGATTCCTTCTCTTGTTGATGGACGGAAGGTAGGCCTCTGACCCATGGCTAATATTTCTCCCGTTTTAGGATTAGCCACAATTGCAATCATCTTTTTAGGCTTATATTCCTTATCCACCTTATTAAGAGAATCCTCCAAAAAGGTTTGGATTTTCTTATCTAGTGTCAAATATACATCATTACCGTTTTTGGCTGGAGTAATTTTTTTCTTGCTATCGGGTAACAGATATCCCCATAAGTCACTTTCATAATCGATTGTTCCATTTTTACCTTCCAGCTTTGAATCTTCCGTTTTCTCTACACCCATTTTCGCCTCTGTTTTATACGTTCTGTCACTTTGTTCTTTTCTTTCCACAAATCCGACCACATGTGAAGCAAAAATTCCATTCGGATAGAATCGTTTAGAGTCGCGCAAAAATATAATTCCCGGAAGATGTAAATCTTCAATTTTTGTCTTGGTTTGATGTGATATATCCCGTCCTGCTTCCCCGAACTCCACCTGAAAAACTTTCTTCTTCGTCAATCGATGGTAAATTTCTGATTCGTCCATTTTAATGTACTTGGAAAGTTCTCTGGCCGTTTTCTCCGGATCTTTAACATGCATTGGCTTTTTAGGATCGGTTGTCATTTTTTTATCAAGAATGGCAACAAGCGTGTAAGCTGCAGTATCTTCGGCAACCACTTCGCCGGTACGATCAAAAATGGTTCCCCGGGTTGCTTCTAAAACTCCCTGTTTCATATATTTCTGTTTTGCCTTTGCGACAAGCGGCTGGCCGGCAGCCTCCCCTGTTATCTGAATGGAAAAATATCGGAAAATCAAGACAAAAAAGAGCAGGCTGAATATTACAAATAATATCGCTGCTCCAAAATTCATATTAGGCTGTTTTCGGCTCATTTTTGCTGCACTACCTTAACATTTTTATCATTGAATTGAAGACCAAGCTTATCGGTTATTGCCTTGATTCGTTCATATGTACTAAGTTCACTAACCTGAACCTTTAAATCATCATTTATCTTACCCTGCTCCTTAATCGAGCTCTGAATTTCCTGAATGTCCTTGTTAGCGCTGTAAATTTGAGACTGATTGGAAATCATATGGACCGCTCCAAAGCCGACCATTGCGGTAAATGTCAATCCCAGCACCATTTCTCCTGGTGTAAGCCAAAACTTTCTTGCCCTTGCCCTTTTAGGTTCGGCCAATGGCAAATGTTGCTGCTGTTGCTGTTGCTGTTCCTGCAATTGTCTGGCTAGATTACTCATTTTTTCCCCTCCTGTTTAATTATCTTTTTATCATTTTTTTTCGAATACCTAGCTATATTAGCCTATCTCTCGTATCCTTTTTATAATTTTTCAGCTATTCTCAGCTTAGCTGATCTCGCTCGATTATTTTCCTCTAATTCTTCTTCACTTGGCAAAATAGGTTTTCTCGTAATGAGTTTAAGGATAGGTTTATACTCATCTGGAATGATCGGCAGTCCTGGCGGCAGATTTGGAGTTTCACTAGCCTTTTTAAAAGCTGATTTACAAATCCTGTCTTCAAGAGAATGAAACGTAATAACGCTGATTCTTCCGCCGGGGCTTAACAGGTCAATGGCCTGTTCAAGTGATCTTTCAAATACACCCAGCTCATCATTTACAGCAATTCTTACGGCTTGGAACACTCTTTTTGCCGGGTGTCCGCCTTTTCTTCTTGCTGGAGCTGGAATGGCATCCTTAATCAGTTCAACTAATTCAGCAGTGGTTTCTACCGGCTTTTTTTCCCGCGCTGCCTCGATTTTACGAACGATTTGCTTGGAAAATTTCTCTTCTCCATAACGGAAAAAGATCCGTACCAAATCTTCATATTTCCAATCGTTAATTACATCATAAGCAGATAGCCTGGCGTCACTGTCCATCCTCATATCCAGGGGAGCATCATGATGATAGCTAAAACCCCTTTCAGGTGTATCCAATTGCGGAGATGACACCCCAAGATCATAAAGGATGCCGTCAACTTGTGTAACACCAAGGTCTTCAAGTTCTTCTTTTAAATTCACAAAATTGCTTTTAATAATGGTTAATTGCCCGGTGTAATCAGAAAGCTTCTCTTTTGCATTGGCAATTGCTGTCTCATCCTGATCAAAAGCATATAGTTTTCCATGTTCGTTAAGCTTTGAGAGCAAATAAGCGCTGTGGCCTGCTCCACCCATGGTGCAGTCAACATAAATCCCATCTGGTTTTATGTTTAGGCCGTCCACCGTTTCTTTCAATAACACCGTTGTATGTTCAAACATTAAGCACAAAACTCCCTTCCAATCGAACGGCTTAGATATAAAACTATATCAGTATAGTATCCCCATTATATATCAAAGCCAATCATATTTTCCGCAATTTCTGCAAAAGATTGTTCAGACTCTGTAAAATAGTCTTCCCAAACTTGCTTGCTCCATATTTCAATTCGATTGGAAACTCCCAAAATCACACATTCTTTTTCCAACTTTGCATACTGGAGCAGTGGCGCAGGTACATTTACTCTACCCTGCTTATCGATTTCACTTTCAGTGGCACCCGAAAAGAAAAACCGTGTAAAGGCGCGTGCATCTTTTTTAGTTAGAGGCAAACCCTTTAGTTTTTCTTCTATTAGGCTCCATTCAGTCAGTGGATAACCAAACAAACATTGATCCAAACCGCGGGTAATAATAAACAAATCACCCAGGTCTTCCCTTAGTTTAGAGGGCACAATTAAACGGCCTTTATTATCAATGTTATGATGGTATTCACCCATGAACATACCACTAGCCCCACTTTCTATTTAAAATGTACCACAATCCCCCACTTTCCTCCACACCTTTTTAAAAAATTAATACAATCGTAAAACTTATCCACATGTGGATATCTTTGTTCCTTAAACATTAGAAAAAAACGCATTAGGCAATCCCTTTTGGCCCCCTGTTTTTCTTATACGTTCTGAATTTATGGTTAAAAATTCTGATTAGCTAAAAAAACCTCACCAGTGGTGAGGTTCCAGCTTTAGACAAACTCGATGAAACCGAACTTGCCTTCAGTCTGTTTATTTTTGTAGATGGCCTGTTGATTTTCATCAGGCGCTCACTTTCCGTGGGCAGTCCGGGAGCCTCTTCGGCTATGCGCCCTGTGGGGTGTCCCTTGGACCGCTTTTCCCGAAGGAGTCTCGTGCCCTCCACTCAATCAACTGGGTTAGTATAATCAAGCAATTTTAAAAATAGATATATATAACGCTTAAGGTGATGAAGCTGCTTTCGAACAGTCCCAATCAATTAAATCAGCTTGAGATTACTCTAGACCAGCTTGTACCTCTGTCCTGTTGTGAAGTATTGGTATTCATCCACGAAAAAAGAAGGGTACTGTGAATACAAATCCTCAAATCATATTTGCCCCACCTATCCTTTTTTAGCTTAATGTATATAAAGCAAATATCATCAAAAAATCGCAACGCACCATACCTGGCAAGATAAGTGGGGGAAGCAAACCTTGACGCATAAAGAAGAGGTAAGAAACATTTATGGAAAACGTAAAGAAACCGTCGAGCGTATATTCGTCTGCGCAATAGAGATGCATGGCATGAGTTGGACAACCTTGAGAGGCGATGCTTACTTTCGCTGCCCTGAATTTAAAAATGGACATAGGGGACTAGTAGCGGACTTGAGTCCGTGAATAAGAATGGTAAATCCAATAGGAAATCTCAATAAGTCAAAAAGGGGGTTCGGAATAAAGCATTCCGAACCCCCTTTTGTCGACAAAATGAAACCTCACCAGTGGTGAGGTTCTTATAGCTTAATGACTTTATGGTTTCCATCGAATTCATAGGAAAGCTCCATAAGTGAATGGACAAAATCTAGTCCATATTTATTGATAAACCAGAAGATATTCCATATCCGTTCCTGAGGAGAACCCTCCGGCCTTAAGGCAAGATCAATGCGGGAAAACTTTTCTAGAACCGTCTCATGCTGCATCTTGACAGATTTCTCTAGTCTTCCTTCCATAAAACTGATTTGTTTAATTAATAAATCTTGATTTTTCTTTAATAAAGGAAGCAGCCCTTTGTCCAACTGACCTGTTTTTTCTTCGATAAGGAGGTACTGTCGAGTAAGCTGATCTCTGGCGGCTGTAAAAAGTTCTTCTACTTCCTTATCCTTAATGGATTCAAGAAAAGCATCCTTTTTAATCGAAGTTCCAAACTGAAGGACTTCGGCAAGCTCCAATTCCATCTCTTCGATATCTGTTTCAACCGATCTGTCCAGCAAAGTAATATTAAGCCTTGGAATAATGGGCGGCATTTTTATCCCAAAATGTTCAAAAACCTTCTTTAACTCTGCCCAATAAGCAATTTCACCTGGACCAGCAATAAAACCGAGAGTTGGGAACAAGAAATCCTGCATTAATGGACGCGTTACCACATTATTACTCAGTCTCTCCGGGGAATCAGCTAAGACCCTTAGTAACTCTTCCTTTGAGAAGGAAAGAACTCCATTCTTCCCGATAAACCTATCTTGAGTCCGATCGTATTCCAATAAAATGCGTTCTTGCAGCATTGGATCATAATAGAAAATGTTTGCCGCATTCTCAGTTGCCTCTAAAGTTAGCGAAAAACCTTTTTTGCTGATCTCCTGCTGCTGTTCAAGAAGAGAAACTGTAATTGAATCATGGTGATTGATTTGTTTTTCAAAAAATTCCTTTTCAATTTTCCTTACGTCTGGATTTCCAGAATCAATAATTAACAAACCATAGTCCTTATAAAACTCCATGATCACCGTTGCAAAAAAGTCTGTAAAACTTTCCGATTTTTTTAGAGCATCCTCTAGCATTTCCAAAATAGAGTTTGTATGATCTGTCTCTCCAAAATTCTTAATCAGGTTTTGTGCCCATGATAGACAAATCTCCTCATCAATGGCTATATCTGACACCATTCTTTTCTGAAGAACCCTCTCCGGATAAACCCATTTATCCGCTTTTTGCCCCACCGGAACAAATACATGATTAACCTCTTGGTAATCATGATCTTCACCAGCAATCCAGAAAACAGGGACTACAGGTATTCCCAGCTCTGTTTCCTTTTGTTCAGCCATCTTTATAATCGAAATTACTTTATGTATGGTATAAAGCGGACCTGTTAAAATCCCTGCTTGCTGTCCGCCTATAATAACTGCGGAATTTTCCTGTTTTAGCTTCTCAAGAGAACTTTTTACAGCAGGGGAAGATGGAAAGCGGCTCATATAACTTTCTATATGTTCGCCTAGCTCTTTTCGGGGAAACGTCCTATTTTCCAGTTCCTTTAATCTATTTTTATAATCAGATAACTGATTGTATCGGTAATGAAAAAAGGGCAGAATTTCAGCCGATTGTTCCAAATAGCTTGATGCAAATTTATTCGTAGCAGGCAAAGAGAGATTCATCATCTCCATTTATTGTACTTCCTTTCTGTTTAACCAATATTCATTCCTATCGAGTATAGCATTTACTCCTATAATTGAAAAAAAACTTTGCCTGAAAATAAGATTTAAATTTTAACAGCCGGCTAGAATAAATCGGTGTATTCAATAATCCTGTAAATCATACCAAAAACAATTAAAACAAAATAAGCAAGAGCGAAGATTAAAAAATTAAATCGCCATGCTCCTTTAAAAACCTTTGCAAAGTGAATTTCCCCTTTAACTTTCCAATGAGTAACAACAAAAAAAGCTCCAATTATCAAGATTAGCAGGAGAATGATCCAAAAAAGAGATTTTCCCCAAATAGTGTAAACAATAAAATGGACGGAAGTAACAAAAAAAATGGTGCTGCCATCAGCGGCCATTTGAACGGATCTCCGATGGCTGCCCGTAAGCCATTTACACCCAATAAATATGAACAGATAAGCTGCCAGTGGCAGCATTACCATTCCAGCAAGAAGGAAAGAAATAAGATTTATCAAGATTTACCCTCCCTGTTTATCTCCTTTCCTTTTAGCATGTGGTAAAAGTTCTCTGTGAGAGGTGCTTTAATATTCTGCTTTTCTGCTTCCAACACAACATACCCAAGGATTGCATCAATTTCTGTTTTTCGATGAGCTTCCACATCTTTTAGCATTGAAGATCTGTTCTTGGCAGTCTTCTGACAAATTTCCATTACTGACTTCAACATCTCTTCTTTATTTTTCAATTTTAAAATATGAGCAATTTCCTCAAACATTTGATTAAACACCATATGATAATAGGGATTGTCCAATAATCTTCCATTTGGGACACCAAGAACGGCGGTTAATGGATTAATAACTGCATTTGCCACAAGCTTTTTCAAGAGCATTTCATAGTAGTCTCTTTCAATGAAAATGGGAAAAAAACCAGAAAGCGTATTTGATAAGGATATTAAAGCCTCACTGCTTCCCCTGAATACTGCCGATTTTGTAATCCCTTCCCCGTTATGCCTGACGGTCCATTCATTTTGCTTTAAGGCCCCGTGCTCTACGGAACCTACATAAATATTTTCTGAGCTGAGTTTTTTCATCGTTTCCAAGTGGCCCATGCCATTTTGTAAAAAGAAAAGGTTTCCGCCAATTAATGCGGGAAGCACCTCATTTAACTGATATTGCTTGACTGCAAGAATCGTTAAATCTTCATCCCCCATATACTTTTCAAAGGGAAGGGCCTTTACTTCTACACTTTTTTTGTCGACGCCCTTTAATAGAACGATCCCATGCTCCTCAATTAACTTTGCCTGTTCTACTGTCTTGGAATAAACAGTGACTTCAAAGAAATCCGCTAAGTAAGAGGCAAATAATAAACCAATAGAGCCGGCACCTATTATGGAAATTTTCATTAAAATCCCTCATTTGTTTTCTATAGAAATATTTTAACAGAACATGAGCCGGCGGGGTAAGACATTTCTAAATGGCGTGAATGCAAAATAAAACCCTTTCCATTCTAGAATCGGAAAGGGTTTTATTTTCACACCGGGTATACAGGGTGTTTACGGACACTAAATGAAAGTTCCTTTGTTTCATAATATGCGAATCTTTGAATCAAGGTATCCCTTAATTCAGAGGCTGCAACGATTTCATCAACAATTAATTCAGAAGCAAGCTTATATATATCGATGTGTTCTTTATACTCCTGATGCTTAGCCTGAACAAAAGCAATCCGCTCTTTTGGATCTTCAATTTCATTAATCTTATTCGAATAGACCGCATTTACGGCTGCCTCAGGTCCCATTACAGCAATCTGTGCGGTTGGAAGTGCGATACAGCAATCCGGTTCAAAAGCTGGACCCGCCATTGCATATAAACCAGCACCATATGCCTTTCTAACAATAACAGAAATCTTTGGAACTGTAGCTGAGCTCATAGCTGCAATTAATTTGGCACCGTGCCTAATAATGCCAGCTCTTTCAACCTTTGTGCCAATCATAAATCCGGGTACATCTGCCAGGAACAGTAAAGGTATATGGAAGGCGTCACAAAGCTGAATGAATTTTGCCGCTTTATCAGCCGAATCCACAAACAAAACTCCGCCTTTTACCTTTGGCTGATTAGCAATGACTCCCACTGCCTTGCCATCTATTCTTGCAATACCGGTAATAATTTCTGGGGCAAACAGCTTTTTAACTTCAAAAAAGCTGCCCTCGTCAATTAGTTGATCAATAGCTTCGTACATATCAAACGGGGCATTTTGATTTTCAGGAATGATACTTTCTAAAGAACGGCCCTTTTTTGGACTTCCAGGTTCAACAGCATCTGGTTTTTCTTTAAAATTAGCCGGGAAGTAACCAATATATTTTTTTGCCTGCTCGATGGCTTCCTGTTCGCTTGCTGCCAGCACATCACCACAGCCGCTTACAGTACAGTGCATGCGTGCCCCGCCCATCTCTTCCAGCGTGACTTTTTCACCGATAACTTTTTCAGCCATACGTGGTGAGCCAAGGTACATGGATGCATTCTTATCAACCATGATGACTATGTCACAGAAGGCCGGAATATATGCACCACCGGCAGCTGATGGGCCGAAAAGGATACAAACCTGCGGAATCATTCCTGAAAGCTTGACCTGATTATAAAAAATCCGTCCTGCGCCCCTTCTGTTCGGGAACATTTCAAGCTGATCTGTAATCCTGGCACCTGCAGAATCTACCAAATAAAAAATAGGCACCTTTAGTTTTTCTGCCGTTTCCTGGATCCTGATAATCTTTTCGACCGTCCTAGCCCCCCAGGATCCCGCTTTAATGGTCGAATCATTGGCCATTACACAAACAGTTTGGCCATTAATTTTCCCCATAGCTGTAACCACACCGTCTGCAGGGAGATCACCAGCCTGGAAATTTGCAAATTTTCCATCTTCTTCATACTTTCCCTCATCAAATAATAAAGAAAGTCTTTCACGAACAAATAGCTTGTTTTGCTCAGCCAGCTTTTCATGATATTTCGGATGTCCGCCGGCTTCCACTTTTTCGTGATTCTCAAGCAGCTTATCCTGAATACTTTTATTCACAGTCATTTTTTCCTCCCCTTTTGGCAGTATCATATAGACGCCCTTCTATTCGAGGACCATTAAAACATCGCCTTCATTTACAAAATCGCCGATTGCTGCCTTCAATTCCTTTACAGTTCCTGTATATGGGCTTTCAACCGGAATTTCCATTTTCATAGATTCCAGCATTAATACCTCCTGGCCCTCCGTTACTTCCTCACCTTCACTTTTTAAAATATTTAGTAAAGTACCAGCCATGGATGCAGTAATCTCTTTCATGTTTTTTCCTCCTTTTATTTCAGTACATTTGTATTTGTTAAAAATCCAGTTGTATAACTGCCATTCTGAAAATCTTTGTCTGCCAAAATATTAAGGAACAGAGGGACGTTTGTTTTAATCCCCTCAATCTTCATTTCTTCAAAAAATACTTTTGCCTTTTGAATAGCTTCTGCCCTTGAATCACCATGAAGAATACATTTGGCAATCATAGGATCGTAAAATGGTGTAACCGTATCTCCTTCACAATAACCTGTGTCTACCCTAACATTTTCGTCAAGGTGCCAATCAAGTTTGGTGATTTTGCCCGGAGAAGGAAGAAAGCGGACTGGGTCCTCCGCATATAAGCGAAACTCTATAGAATGCCCTTTGGAAACGATTTCATTTTGCGATTGGGGCAGTCTTTCCCCACTTGCCACAAGAATTTGCCATTTAACCAGGTCAATTCCTGTATTTAATTCGGTAACAGGATGTTCGACCTGCAGTCTCGTATTCATCTCAAGGAAGTAAAAGTTTTCATTTTGGTCCACAATAAATTCAATTGTTCCGGCATTTTCATAGTCTACTGCTCTCGCTGCCCTCAAAGCTGTTTCAAACATTTTTTCCTTAACTGTTTGCGAAAGGAAAGGAGAGGGAGATTCTTCGACCACTTTTTGATGCCTTCTTTGTATGGAACAATCTCTTTCAAAAAGATGTACTAAATTTCCATACTTATCTCCAAAGATCTGAACCTCAATATGCCGGCCATCGGCAATATATTTTTCAATAAATACCTCATCCGAACCAAAATAAGCCTTTGCCCTGGCCTTCGTTGAATCGAAGGATTTAGCGAGCGCTTGCTCATCATCACAGCGGATCATTCCGATTCCGCCGCCTCCGCTGCTCGCTTTCAGCATAACAGGGTATCCTATACTTTGAGCTAGCTCTTTTGCTTCTTCAATATTTTGAATCCCGGTGCCGCTTCCTGGCACAACTGGAACTCCTGCCTGCTCCATAGTTTGTCTTGAAATGATTTTATCTCCCATTAACTCAATAGTTTTGGATTTAGGTCCAATAAAAGAAATGCCTTCCTTTTCAGCCATTTCAGCAAAAGCTGCATTCTCTGAGAGAAAACCATACCCTGGATGAATGCCATCAACCTTTTCCTGCTTAGCTACTTCAAGTATTGCTTCTCCCACGAGATATGATTTATTTACAGGCGCTTCCCCAATTCTGACCGCCTTAGTAGCTGCTTTTACAAAAGGCATTTCCTTGTCAGCATCAGAATAGACTGCGATCGTTTGGATACCCAATTCGTGGCATGTTTTGATGATTCTTAATGCAATTTCTCCCCTATTCGCAATTAAGATTTTTTGCACAGTATTTCTCCCTTCTCTATGCTTTTTTACCAACAGTGTTATATCTTTCTACATAGTTTCCTTAATTTCCTGCAAATTATGAAAACGGTTTCTGTAGTTTCTTCGGGTTTTTTCTTTCATATTGACGGTGCTGGGATAAATGAAGTTTTAAAAGCTGAGAGTGTTGGAAGATTCAATCTATTTGTTATATAATGAAAATGATATATTATGAAAATACTGAAAAGGATTTTCATTTTTATGTTATTCCTTTAATTTTCACTATATACAATATAAAGATAAGAATTTAATTTAGGGGGTATCTTTAATGGACGTCACCAAATTGCATATTAATTTTAAGACTCTAGAAGAATTTAAAAAGTTTAAAGAATATGGTCTTCAGGAACTTTCCATGCTGGAAGAGCTTGAAGGGAATATTATTGAAGAAAACAGCGAGTCACCATTCTATGGTATATATTTCGGAGATAAACTAGTTGCGCGGATGAGTCTTTACCAGATTGACTCCAGGTTTGACCGTTATTTCTCCCCTCCCCAAAATTATTTAGAACTTTGGAAGCTCGAAGTTCTCCAGGATTACCAGGGAAGAGGGTTTGGAAAGGCTCTTGTCGAATTTGCAAAGAGCTTTGGCTTGCCGATCAAAACCAACCCTCGTGTAAATTCTAAAGATTTCTGGGAGAAGATGGGCTATAAAAATGTAAATTATGAAATGGAACGGGACCGCGGTGAAAACCCGCTCGTATGGTACCCGGAAGGCGTCGATCCACAGGTGCATTAGATGCCCGTTTAGCGACGTAGAGGAGTTTAAAAAAGGCTCAAATCGATTCCCTCGGAAAAGCTGCTCTTTTCCCTCGTGCGATGTAAATGCTTGTCCTTTGGCAACGCCTTTCTAACCTGCATCGCACGAAGCTGTCCTGCAGGCCTCCACTTCTATGTTGACTTATTGGAGGGAGGAGTGGGATGGACACTGGCTGACCCAAGCATCACCTGGCGGTCATAATTGATGCAAGATACTTAAAATACTTTCTAAAGGTGAATACCGCTGTGCACCGGAGCTAGACAGTAAACAAGGTGTAATATTAAATTTAAATTAATTGATATTATTTCAAATTAAAAAGCGGACATTGCGTCCGCTTTTTTATATTGAAAACTTACCCTTCTACTCTTTCAAGATTACCGTTTTTGTCCATTTGGAATCTCACCTTTTTTTGGCGATCCTCCTCCTGCAGAACCACCATTTTTCTGGCTCGCTCCATAATCTCAATCAAAGAACGGTAATCTTCCTCTATTGCCTTTAGGTTTTTAGAAAGTTTTTCATTTTCTGCAGCAAGATAGAATGCTTTTTTCTCTAAGTCTCTTATTATTTCTTTATCATCATCAGCTTTAGAGGATTTTTCAGCCTTCACATATAAGTTTTGTATATAACTTACCACTTCCTGAAGGTTCAGCCCACTAGCCCCCACTACCTCTTGAGTATCTATTTCCTGCATATCTTCCTGGACATTTTCAACCTTCGCTTCTTCTAAGGCTGGGGTCTTCTTGACTTCCTTTCGCTGTTTTTTTGCAACCTCAATACCGGATTTATATTGCTTACGGACGTAGGAATTCCAGCGAAAACCACACGCCGCAGCAGTTCTCGAAAGTCTTGCCCCTGTTTCTTCAAAAGCCTGAAGCTGAGTTCCTCCCTCGCGAATATGACGAAGCACTATTTCAGCAAGCAGTAAATCTTCATCCTGCGTCCATGCATCCTGTCTGGTTGGTGACATCAGTATCCCTCCTAGTGTTTTTATTCATACATATGCATCTGCTAGAAAAGATAGACTGATATCAACAGCCGTATTATTGTTTATTCAATTTTTCATTTAAAAAATGGCTTACATACTCATGATGGGCGTCACTCTCCCATAAAATTGCACATGCCTTAACTTCTTCCTGCATTCTTTCCTTTAGCTGTAAAGCTTCCCATTTGCGAATCCACATTGCTTTATAGGCTTGAATAACGTCAGTATTTAAGCCGATTGTTTTTTTAATAAACATTTTCGCTGCTTCAAGTGGTTCTCCTTCATAAAACTCATCAATAAAACCAATTTTATGTAATTCTTCTGCCTGCTTTATATTTGCCTCAAATAGCAATCTCATTCCGTTCGTCCCCGTGAGTTTTTCTGACGCAATCGTTCCGCCGCCCCACCCGGTTGTAATCGCTTGCTTTCCCTGTACAAAACCAGCTTTAATAGTCTTTTTTGCCAGACGAAAATCGCAGGCCATTGCCACTTCACAGCCTCCTCCCACAGCAGCTCCGTTCATAAGAGCAATAACCGGCTTTGGAAGAATAAGCAACTCATAGAGAATAGCAGACATTTTAGAAAGCATTGAATAGGCTTCGTCCCTGGTCTTTAGTGAATGGAAAACGGATAAATCGCCGCCTGAGCAAAAAGCCTGATTGCCGCTGCCCGTAATCACCAGGGCTTTTACATCCTTTTCCAACGCTAAGGCAATAGCTTCTTTTAGGCCCTCCATAACTCCATAATTAATGGCATTCCTTTTTTCATTTCTTTCAATTGTAAAAATCAAAAATCCATCCGAATTCTTTTTTAATGTGTAATCCATTCCTTAACCTTCCTTTATATAAAGTTCTTTAAAACGACAAAAGCACAAGGGCATAATAGTCCTTGTGCTTTTTATCATGAAAATTATTTGTTTACAACGTCTTTTCCTTTGTAGGTTCCGCAAGCCTTACATATGCGGTGAGCAAGTTTCATTTCACCACAGTTTGGGCATTCTACCATACCAGGAACATTTAATTTGAAATGTGTACGACGCTTTCTTTTCGCAGTTTTAGAAGTTCTTCTAAAAGGTACAGCCATTCTTCCCACCTCCTTAAAGAGTTATAAGAAAGTAATGAAGGCCGAAATCACGGTCTTCACTTTGCTTCTTTTTTTTTGCCGATTGTTAATCGGAGGAATTGTTGTCGTCAAAAAACTTAGCCAATTCTGCAAGTCTTGGATCAATCTTCTTTGTTTGATCTTCCTCAGTGACTACTTCCCAATCCTTTCCTGATTGAGGGGCAGCGCCTTCCTGATTATAATCCTCACAAAATACTTGCATCGGCACTTCAAGCAGGAGTATTTCTCTAATGACTGGCATTAAATCAATAAGGTCCCCTTTTACTTGATGAGCCTCCTCTTCGGTAACAGCTTCATATTCCGGTACATTAAAGAGGTATGTTTCAGTTGTTTCGACAGAAATTGGATAATTGACATCAACTAATGTTCGAGAACAAGGAAGAATTAAATAACCATCAATTTCCAAGTGAAATGTCACTCTTGTAGAACCGATATCAGCCCGTCCAGTTACATGGATTGGTGATACCCCTCTTATTGTTGGATCATCAGTTTTAATCTCATCTACCCGTATGGTTTCATCAATTAAAAATTCCTTATTTCGACTCTTTTGCAATTGGCTTAATGTCCATTTCATATGAATCACCCCAAGGCAACAAAGGTAATTATAGCCTTCCCATAATTTTTTGTCAATGTTTTTTCTTTACACCTGGAAGGCATTAAAACAATCATCCTTTGGCATTTTACTTTAATACACATTATTAGTTTATCCTTTATATATTTTTGCAAACCTCTCCGAACGGTAATGATGTTTATACCAATCACTGCATCGAATTGCAGAAAAAAATTTGCTATAATAAAATTTACCATTAAATTGTTTTAAATTAAAGGAGAACATAAATGAAAGCTGTTGGGCTAATTGTTGAATACAACCCTTTTCATAATGGACATGCTTTTCATCTGCAAGCATCTAAAGAAGCTTCAGAAGCAGATGTTGTTATTGCGGTAATGAGCGGAAATTTTCTTCAGCGAGGAGAACCGGCACTTGTTTCCAAGTGGGCAAGAACAAAAATGGCTTTAGCAGGAGGTGCAGATCTTGTATTAGAACTTCCCTATATTTTCGCAGCACAGAAAGCGGAGACCTTCGCAAATGGCGCTGTATCTATTTTGACTGCAGCAGGTTGTGATGCTCTATGTTTTGGCAGTGAAGACGGGGATATTAATGCCTTTCTTAATACTCTGGATTTCCTGCATGAGAACCAGTCCCAATATAATCATAAAGTAAAAACCTATATAAAAACCGGAGTAAGCTATCCCAAAGCTCTTTCACTTTCTTTTGAAAGTTTTGAAGGAACTGATAGTCTTATCAGCCTGGCAAAACCAAATAACATCCTTGGCTTTCAATACATAAAAGCTATTCGAGATCAAAAAAGCTCAATTAAGCCACTCACTGTAAAAAGAAAGAATGCTGACTACCATGATGAACACTTTGCTTCTGAAACAATAGCTAGTGCAACTAGCATCAGAAAAGCCATTTTTGGAGAAGATGAAAACGCAGACAAAGTTAGCCAGTATATTCCAAAACCTACATTTGATCAATTAAAACTCTACTTTTCTGAATATGGTCTCTTTCATCAATGGGAAAACTATTGGCCATTCCTTAAATATAGACTCTTGAATATGGAGGCTAAGGAGTTGCATGAAATCTACGAGGTGGAGGAAGGCATTGAAAACCGTATGCTAAAAGCGGCAGTATCCTCTTCTTCTTTTGGTGATTTCATGGAGCAAATTAAAACAAAAAGGTATACCTGGACAAGACTTCAAAGAGCCTGTGTCCATATATTAACGAATACACATAAAGAAGAAATGTATCTTCCCCAGGAAAAAGCATCCTATATGAGACTGCTTGGAATGTCTTTGGCAGGACGAGAGTACCTAAACAAAATGAAAAGCCACTTTTCCTTACCTCTTGTATCAAAACTATCGTCTTTTAAAGAGAAGTCGATTAATCTGGATATAAAAGCAGCAAAGGTGTATTCATGTGCACTAAGTGGTGAAAAACAAGTGAAGCATTTAAAAATGGAATTTAATCAACCGCCAATTTATATGAAATAAAGGACTGCCCGCCGCTGGGGAGTCCTTTATTTACTGGTTATCTAATTAAGATTTCATTTTAAGCTTTTCTAAATAATGGACAGCATCGTTAAAGGTATCTACAGGAATGATTTTCATATTGGTATCTATATCTTTTGCCGTTTTAACGGCTGCCCGATAATTGGAGTCTTTCGCTCCCTTTTCATTCGGGGCAAAAAAGATTTCAGCGCCTGCTTTGTCAGCCGCAATGATTTTTTGCTCAATTCCCCCGATAGGTCCAACCATTCCATCAGGAGAAATCGTACCCGTTCCCGCAATTTCATAGTTCCTTGTTAAATCTTCCTTTGTCAGCTGGTTATAAATTTCAAGCGAGAACATTAATCCTGCTGAAGGGCCACCGATTTCGTCTGTTTTGATTTTAACCTTAGGCTGAGTAATAAGATCCTTATCATCAACAAGTCCTATCCCTATCCCAACATGCTTCGGATCATTTTTAAATTTCTTGACAGACATATTTGCTGTATCTGTCTTTCCTCTTCTTGAAAAGGTAATCTTAACAGGATCACCTTCATGCTTTTTACTTACAGATTCAATAAATTGTCCTGAGGAAATAAACGGATGACCATCAACTTTTAGAAGCCTATCTCCAGATTTTAATTTCCCTGCTGCCGGCATCCCGGGTACAATATCAAGTACATACACACCTTTGTAGCGGTACTGAACAGGGATTCCTGCTTTTTTAAAAGCAGTTTCTATGGCACTCTCTTTTGAGCCCTCCATCATATGTAGCTGACGGGTATTAAATTCTTCTTCCGTTTCTTTTTTTCCCATAATCATGTCTAATGGGTAAATTTCATCGTATTTGCTTACTTTAGCAGTGAGATACGAATAGATATTGGCTCTTCCCATCCTTACGGTTGTCAGCATAAAGCTTCCTTTTTCGTGGTAACCGTTCTCTATATTGATGATGGGCTCCAATTCTTTTGCCATTCCCGGTTTCGAAACAAAATATGGCAAGGGAAAATATAAAGCTCCTATTAAAACTGCTGTTATTAGAATATAAGGAAGAAACGATATTTTTTTCCGCATCTTTATTCTGTCTCCTTCCATTGATCAATCACATTTTGAATTTGAGAGAGATGCTTTCTCGCCTCGTCTTCCCCAATTTTTATAATTTCTTCTATATTGGTAAAAGCTCTTGAACTGTACATTTCCACATGGGGGCGAATCATTATATCTGAAGCCGCCTCCCTGCTAATAACCAGTTCCTTCTGCATAATATCAATGCTCTGCATAATTACATCGAAAATGGAAGTAATTTCAGCATTTTTCTTTACTTTTGCGACATCCACCGCAATAACTATATCCGCACCCATCTCCTTTACAACAGAAACAGGGACCCTGTCTGCCACACCGCCGTCCACTAATATCCGGCCATTTAATTTTTCTGGAACCAATATTCCTGGAATGGATATACTTGCACGGACTGCATCAGATATTGGGCCATCTCTAAAAATGACCTTTTCTCCTGCAATCAGGTCGGTAGCGACCACAGCAACAGGAATATCCAACTCTTCAAGATTCTTTCCATGTGTAAAGAGCCTTATAAATTCCTTTATCCGGTTCCCTGCTATAAATCCCATTTTTGGAACGGTAAAATCAAGGTAATATTTTCTCTTAAAGGCTCCCGAAAGCTTATATAAGCGATCCATATCAATGCCAGCCCCGTAAAAGCAGGCAACTAAGGCTCCCATGCTGCTTCCGGCAATTAAATCAACAGGAATCCCAGCCTCTCTTAACACTTTAATAACACCCAGATGGGCAAAACCTCTTGCTCCCCCTGAACCGAGCGCCAATCCAATCTTCGGACGCACCAAATTGAACTCCTCCTATACCTAGGTACAAACCGGTTTTCGGCATGCCTTTCTTAAGATACAAGATAAAATATATTTTTAATTTTGGTTCTCCCCTGAAAGAACTTTGGATAACCGTTCTTTCATTCTTTTTTGTACCCATTTTCAAGGCAGGGTGTCTGTTAAATTTACCTGCTTATTTCTGCTTCAGGAACTCGCTTTCCGCGTCCTGTTTGGGGAGTCGTCTTCGGCCCTAGAAGCCTGTGGCGTCTCCCTTTACCCGCTTCTCTGATAAGAGAATTGTCTTTCAATCTTATGGTCTAAAATTTCTTTATATGAGTATATTGTGTTATATGAGGACAAGGCAATATTCCTTATTCTAGCACTGTTTTGGCACCTTGCACAGTAAGGAATTCCAGAGGAAGGAGGCAGTCCCATTTGTTTCGTTCAAAGCTAAAAACCCTCTTTTTATCTGTATCAGTTACCATATTGGCTGGGTCCCTTATTTCCTTTCCGCAGGAATCATTTCAGGCATCGATCAGGGGATTAAATATGTGGTGGGAAATTGTATTTCCTTCGTTACTTCCCTTTTTTATTGTCTCTGAAATGCTTATCGGTTTTGGAGTCGTTAGATTTATAGGGGTCCTGCTCGAACCGCTAATGCGGCCACTTTTTAAAGTGCCTGGAGTTGGCGGTTTTGTATGGGCAATGGGTATGGCATCCGGTTTTCCGGCAGGGGCAAAACTGACAGCAAGGCTTCGCCAGGAAGGACAATTAACTAGAACTGAAGCTGAGAGGCTTGTATCTTTTACTAATTCCTCAAACCCGCTGTTTATTTTCGGAGCTGTTTCCGTTGGATTCTTCAATAATGCCCAGCTGGGAATCATTTTTGCCTTTGCTCATTATCTTGGAAACATCGGTGTGGGTATTCTCATGAGGTTTTATGGAAAGGAAGATTCATTGAAAAGGAGTGAAAGGAAAAAAAGTTTTGCATTTAGAAGTGCCTTATCAGCTCTTCATCAAACGAGATTAAAAGATAATCGTCCCATCGGGAAATTACTGGGCGATGCTGTTACTTCCTCCATTCAAACCCTCCTAATGGTCGGTGGGTTTATTATAATTTTTTCGGTGATAAATAAACTCCTATATCTTTTACATATCACTGCTTTCCTTGCACAAGTTGTTGATTTTGCCCTGGAGACTATATCCTTTCCGGACATGCTAAGTATTCCCTTTATTTCTGGGCTTTTTGAAATAACCCTTGGCAGCCAGATGACAAGCCAGGTTCAGGATGCCACTTTGCTGCAGCAGGCAATGATTACAAGCTTTATCCTTGCATTTAGTGGTTTTAGTGTTCAGGCGCAGGTTGCAAGCATCCTGGCTCAAACCGATATACGCTTCCAGCCATTTTTTTTCGCAAGAATTATTCAAGGTGTATTTGCCAGCTTGTTTACACTTGTTTTATGGAAACCACTTTATCTTCATTTTCAGGAACCTGAAAAGCCTTCAAATGCCATACCCGTAAGTCTTCTTAAAACTGCCATAGAGTCAGATCACTTATTTCAAAAAATGGTCCTTGCCGGTCCATTGATCACTCTTTTTGCACTCGGTGTTTATGTATTAATCCTTGCAAAAAGGCATGCAAAAGCGTAAACGAAACCTTGGCTATTGCGAGCCTTTAAGTGAGAGCAGAGCCGTTCCTGCCCATATCACGCTCAAAACGGCAAGTCCACGATAAAGCTGATGAAGCCTTCCTTTTCCGGTCAACCGTTCTTTCAAAATTAAATCTGATTAGCTAAAAACAGACCTGAGCTGGTTCTCTGGTCTGTTTTTTGTTATTTATGGTCTGTTATTTTTTAAATTTCTTATGTAGGGCTTTTTCTACAGGGGTAGGAACAAGTGATGAAATGTTGCCGTCATATTTGGCAACTTCTTTTACAATACTTGAGCTTAAAAAGGAATATTGATTATTTGTCATAATAAAAAAGGTTTCAATACTTTCGTTTAGCACCCTGTTCATAGATGTAATCTGCATCTCATATTCAAAATCGGATACCGCCCTTAATCCCCGGATGATGGCATTTGCATTTACCGACTGTGCATATTCCACCAATAACCCCGAAAATTCATCCACCTTAACATTAGGAAGGTCCTTCGTTACCTCTTTAATTAGTTCAATTCTCTCATCACCTGAAAAGAGTGGGTGCTTGGAGGAATTGTTTAGAACAACCACATATAGCTGATCAAAAACTTTAGCCCCTCTTCTAATAATATCTAAATGTCCATAAGTTATAGGATCAAAACTACCAGGACACACTGCAATGCTTGCCATATTCAGTTCCCTACTTCCTCTAATTCATTCTGAAAAATGGAGATGGATATGATTCCATACCTTTCATGCTTTATTTGCTGCAAACCTTCCAATGAGTCCGGAAGAATAACCTCGTGGCTGTGTTCACAGACAATTAGGCCTCCATCCGCGAGCAGATTTTGCCCCCTTATTTTTTCCATAAGGCTCACGAGCTGCTGTTTTTTGTATGGCGGATCTAAAAATATGTAATCAAATACTATTTCTCTTTTTTTAAGTGCTTTTAGCGCCCGGTCAGCGTCGTTTCGATAGACCTCAGATTTTTCTTCAAAGCCGCATGTTTTTATATTTTCGTTAATGGTATGGATTGCCTTAGGTTCCCTATCGATAAAAATAACTTTATCAAGTCCCCTGCTCAATCCCTCCAACCCCAGTCCGCCGCTGCCTGCGAATAAATCCAGGCCTAGGCCTCCATCAAAATATGGACCAATCATATTAAAAACTGCTTCTTTTACCTTATCGGTAGTTGGTCTAGTTGTGTTGCCAGGAACCGCTTTCAAAGCTCTCCCCTTGCAAATTCCGGAGACCACTCTCATCTTAATCACCACATATTCTGACAATTTTCTTATTTTCTTCACTATCCTATCATAATTGTATTTCCAAGCCAACATGATAACTAATTTTAAAAGCTGTTAATAAAAATAGTAAAGATCAAGTTTGGGAAAATTTTAATTTATTATCAAATATGTGTATAAGTCTTCCTCTTGTGGAAATAATGTTACTAACAACATCAATTCGAGGATGTTGTTGCCAACCGCGGAGAAGACTTACGTTTCCCCATAAGTTCTTCCTCCGGTTTCTCCTCTCCCTTTGCCTTCTATCCTTTTAAGGATATAGAAGGACCCTGCAGAGTTTTCTGCAGGGTTTTTTTTGTTAGCGAGTTCCTTCATATTAATCAGTTAATATAATCTTCTTTTTAGTTTCAGTTACCTTCACTTTAAATATAGATTTGAGTCCAGCCTGGCTTATATAAACTGTTCCTGTCTTAACCATAAAGGGATTAATCAAAAGCCCGTAGCCTTGTCCATTCCGATAAAAAATTTTTTTCTCAGGCTGGAAGCTATATGTGGCTTTTTGTTTTTTTAAAACTATAAACTTTTCTTCGTGTCGGCCGGACGTATATCCCAGAGCACCCATAGTGGCGACGAAAGGATAAAAACGGCTGCCTTGTGCTACTAGAACCTCAAGAGTGGGTAAATTCGTACCATTAATTACAAGAGATTTACTTTCAAAAAAAGCAAGAGGAACATTTTCTTTTATTTTCTCTGTATTTAACGTGAAAAAGGATGTTTTCAGCCCTCTTGCTTTTTCAAGAATGGAGTCTAAATCCCTGACATTCAATTGCGTTTTTGTGCTATTTACCTTAACAATAAATTCTTTCCATTCCTGATCACTAAGGGAGGAATGCATTTGGTTTAGGGCAAATCTACCTTTCTCAGTCCTGGGTTCATTTCCAGAATAGTTTGAAACAAACATATCCCTTATCCATTCAGATTCGGGAGCCTTTTTAAACTTTTGTCCATAGAAATATTCTGCAGCTGCAGCTTGCATTTCTGAAGCTGGCCGGCCATCCGCAAGAAAAAGAAAGCCTGGAGCAGATCCTGATGATGCCCTTTTTGTAAAAATAATATTTAAAAAAGGCATGCTTTTCAGCCAGCTGGATTCAATAATCTTTTTCTCTGTATTCAATTCCTCTTGTTTATCACTATAAATAGTATAGTTTCCCGTTTGCTTTAACCTATAAAGCGGACTCTCCTGCCAGTACAAAGAAACTTCTGGTTCTTTCCCCTTAAAAACGTAATAATTGATTAATTCCCTTTCCTTATGTCCTGTTAATGGGATACCTGCTACCCATTTCCCTTTCCGTTTTGCGGGAGAAATTATTGTGATTTTTGTATTTTGGATACTCTCATTCTTTAAGCCAGCTGACCATTCTGTGAGTAAAAATGCTGTTGCTTTTTTGTTTGTTTGCAGTGAATACTGAAGAGACAAAGAGCCTTTTTTAGCCAGAAAGGTATTCGGATTGCTGTCTTGGCTGGCGCATTCCCCTCTAATGTCCCCTATACAAGTCCACTCAGGACTATACCGTGGAGGCAAAACTGTATACTCTCTTTTGGAGCTCAGTCCTGAAAATGTGTGAACGATCTTTAGAAGACCGTTCGCATCCGAAGTTATGATAAGTTCCTGCGAAACCTGATCTTTTAAGCCGTCAGAATGTTTTTTCCCATTTTCTGAAAAGCTGTGCCACTGCCAGTATAGAAGTCCTCCAAAAGCAGTCAAAAGGAGAAGCAGACAAATGATGATCTTTTTATACAATTGAAACTCCCCTTAAAAAACAATCCTTTTATAAAGATAGCATGATTTTGCGAAGACAATGCAACTCTCTTACTGGTTTGGAAATGTTTAATTTCACTTTTCTTTCTATTCCAAAAGTGTTAAATTAATTTAGAAATTATGACAAAAAGGAGAACTGTCCATTGATACAGCGTTTTATAGAATTAGGTGAAGGGTACTCGGATATATATGAATTAATCGAGCTTGCAAATTCAAATCCCAATCGGATCCAATACATGATGGCATTGCATACAACTATTGAAAAAAGAGAACTTACCTCTTTGGCAATTATATTGAAGCCAACAGATCCCGGAAAATTTCAGCCTATTTATTTTTGCAGAGAAGGGATTCCAAATCCAGTCCACCTTGCAAATAAACGATTTGATCTCTTTTCTCAAACGGCCAGAACACACGGTAAGGAAATTTATGAACTGTCAGTTAAGCCATCAGTCATTTTTTCCGAAAATGAGCTTTACTACCAGTATCTGATAGGGATTTTAAGACTTAATCACTTTTTAGCACCCCTGCAATAAAACAGATATAGAAAAGGTGAGGGCTTACGCCCCCACCTTTAAATCCCCATTTTATAATCGTATTCTTTTGCTTTGTCAGGAGCTGAGTTTTCATACTCCATTTTCAAAAACGGTTTATATGACGGTTCAATTTTCTTAACGAAAGAATAGGAGTTTAATTTCTCCATAATGCCTTCCAAGTCTTCCTGATTGCAATAGAGGACTACATATTTCAATCTCTTCGAGACATAATGAACGTTGCCAAATCTTCTCAGCATTTTAGCCTGCTTTAAGGAATAGAGCCATATAACCAATCCCTGTCTCTGTCCAATCATATTTTTTTCCCCTTAAATGCACTAGTTTTTATTAGTCTAGCATAAAAAAGCAATAGATTTCAATTTAAACATAAATTACTTCCCAAAATTCTAACAATAATAAGTAGGTGAAGTTTATGGATTTAGATCTTGTATGGGAAAAATTCATCTTCATGCTCCAATCCTCCAGTTCTATAATTGAAAAAGCGGAATGGAAAAAGGTCACCGGTATCCCCTTCCTTTATATTATGCAAAGGGAGAGAACCCAGGTCGAAGATATTCAAAAAGCTATTATGCAATCAGCGGCCAAAGCAATGCAAGGAAAACGCCTTCACAGTCAAACGGTTTTTGTACGGAAAGAAAAGTCCTTATTGGTTTTTAGACACCGGTTTTATGTTCCGCAAAAAAAAATGTTTTGCTGCGGTAATCTATGTGATGATTGCGTAAGGTTTCAAAACGATTATCTTTCTGCAAGGTAGCCAACAGTCAAGTAATATGTGGGTTCTTCTGGGACATTAGAAAAACTTGGCATTCGCCAAGTCCTTTTTGGCGTATGCCTTAGTTTTGCTTATCACGTTCAAATCGGCACATCCTCGAAAAAGCTATGCTTTTTCTTCGTGCGAGGCAAAGCTGACGAAGCTTTCCTTGTCCTGTGCCTTTCGCCGAACTAGGACTTCCTCGGAAAAGCTAGTGCTTTTCCTTCGTGCGATGATATTGCTGACGAAGCCTTCCTTATCCTGTCCGTCGTGCGTTCAGAATTTAGGGATATAAATTCTGATTAGCTAAGAAAAGCGCATGCGCCCGTTCCATTTGAAACAGGCTTTAAGAACGCCCTACTTGCAGCAACGCCTTTCTGACCCGCTTCCTGTCGGCCTCCGACAGGAATAAGACGAATCATGCAGTCAGCCTCGGCAAAGCTGAAGCCTTTCCTTCGTGCGACGTTGATGCTTCCTAAGCGTTCCTTATCCTGTTTTCTGGAGTGGCTTGGCTTATTGCCCCCTCGGACATGATCATCACAAGATATTCAAAAAAAGCATATCCCGAAGAAACTGGCTGGGTTTTAAGCTAGATTTCAATAACTTTGGCTGGTTTTATCAACAAGACTAAATTAAAAAAAACGGCATTTATGCCGTTTTATGCAGAACATCCACAGCTGCCGCCAGAACCGCAGCCGCCGCCACAGCTCGAAGCTGTATCAAAAAAGGGATTCCCTGTTGGTACTTTCACATTTCGCGAAACTGCCCCGCCTATTAGGACACTGATATGGTTCAATAAATCCTGCAGATCATTTTCAGCTTTCCTAAACTCTCCTACGTGAAAATCAAGGTCCATCTCCCTTTTGGCTACACGGATTTCCATCATAACCTTTTTATAATCAGGATGGTATTTTCCGAATCGCTGAACATCCTCGTATTGTTCCTTCAGGTTGGCGAAATGGCGTATTTTCCTTTGGGCCTCCTGATTGGACTGTAATTTATATAAACAAATGTAATAATTTTCTGCTACATCAGAGTCAATAATCATCCGGCTTAAATTTTCGGCTTGATCCAATAGCTCAATTCTTTCAAGTGTTGCTAGCATGAGCCCACCTCCACTCCTTATTCTACCATGGTTAAAATAAGAAAGTGAAATTTTCGATTTAATTAGGGATATTTACCAAAAACTCTCTGCTCATCCCGTAAGGTTTATTTTCTAAGTTTAAAATATCAAGCTTTATGCGATGGGCACCAGGTGATAGATTTCTTACTATAAACGCAGCTGAAGCTACCTCTTCCTTTTTTTCACCATCAACCCAAACAGCTATTTTTCCTATTTTCTTTTGAGTAGGATCATTCTGCCGAAATGAAACTCCATTAACCATGCATTCAATTAGCAGATTTTTTCCTCTTATGTCATAATGCACGCTAAAGTCCTTTTTGACAGTGTCAATTCTTTGTGAAAAAGAGCTGTTATCCGGTTTTTGTTCTGCAGCCTTAACAATACTTGCTTTCGCCCTCGGTTTTGGTATATCTCTTTGGCAGCCTGCAAAAATACTAAGCAAGAGTATCATTGCGATGAATCCAGTAAGTTTCCTTTTCAATTTCATCACTCCTTATGCCTGTATTGTTCGCATTCCCTCTTTTTTTTACTCTTAAGAACAAAGGAACAGGCTAAAGGACACTATTCAAATCATTAAATAATTTTATACAAAATAAAAGCGCACATAGTCTGTTTATGTGCGCTTTTACCCCTGGTTTTTCATTGCCTGGAACATTTGAAACATCATAGAGGCCATCTGTACCCCATTTGTAAACTTCTCCACCTGATGGGGAACTGTTTTTTTATAATGATGTAAGGAAGCAATCTCGAGTGCTTCCAGCTCATAAGGATTTCTGGTCAGCTTTCTGTACCAAATGGGCTGTTCCCTGACAAACTGCTTTAATTCTTTTTTGCTATCCAAGTATTCTAGGACTTCTCTTCTCATCTCATTAGGTTCCTTCCTTCTTAATCTTTTCTAAAATGGAAAGGATGTTTTGGACCTTCTGCAGGCTTTGATGGGCCTGGCTGATTGATTTGACCTGAACCCTGAAACTGGGATAATAATCCCTGTATTGCCCCGAGGGCCTGGCTGGCATTATTAATAAATACCTGCATCTGAACAGGATCCATTTTTTTAGCCATATTAGCTATCTGCCCCATCCATTCAGATTTCTTCTCACCGCCGCTGTTTTTCTTTTCATCTGATTCGGTGGAATCCCCTGTTTCCTTAAACTGCTGCCATCTCTCATCCTCTTCGCCAAGCAGGTACCATTCTTCATACAAATCCTGAAGGCTTGTTTTTCCGCTTTTAACCTCCGATAAAACTCCCGGATTGTTTTTCACAAACTCCCTGAACTTCAACACAGAAGGGTGCAATTTTTTTTGTTCCATAAATTTTCACCTCTGTCATAAATCCCTCGCCTATAATACCATATGTCGTTTTTCGTTATTGGTGAAACCTCTTTTCCATTTATCTCGTTTTATTTGGGCTTTTAATGTAAAATCAAAAGGAAACAGAAGCTCGCCATATGAGTAGTCCAGGCGGTTTGCGGAGGGGTTAACACTGGTATGGTAACAGCAATTGTTATTCCAATTATATGTATATATTTTTTCCTTTTAACCAGAAAAGAAATGAAAGAAAATGATACGAAGTGGAAGAATGCGGGGAATTTTAATGAAGAAGCGGTTGTTGAAGGGATTATAAAATCAATCTCTACTGAAAAACAAAGATTTTATTATCAACGTTTTATTTTTGTACAGGAGCTTCAAGTGGAGACAGGAACTTTATCTATTGCTGTTAAAAAAGTAATACCACTTACAAAAAACTTTGTAAGTGACGAATTTCAAATCGGTAAAAGGTATCAATTCGTCGGGCAGTGGAAGCAAAAACAATTTTATTGCAACCGATATTTCCCCGAGGGTCCGGTAAATGATCAAAAGGAAGCTTCAGTTTGAAGCTTCCTTTTCTAATGAGATAAATCATTCTTGTCCTGTACTTAAATGGCTTAACAGGCACAAGGCTAACGGGCACATCCGCTTCTATTTTTATTTCTCATACTTTTGGATAAAGTTTTGAGTATAATATTTTTTGTAAACGCCGACTCCCAAATGAGTAAAATCCTTATTTAACAGAGAGTCACGGTGCCCTTTGCTGTTCAGCCATCCTTCGACTACTGCAGGTCCATCTGTATATTTGGCAGCTATATTTTCTCCAGCTGACTGAAAGGTTACCTCTGCTTTTTTCAGGCGGTCTGAAAGCGTACCGAATTTCTTTGAAGTGTGGGCAAAATCATTATTTTCTGCCATGTCCTCACTGTGCGCATAAGCAGCTTTCGAAAGTTTTTCATCCCATTCCAATGACTTCAAATCATAACGAGAGCGTAACACATTTGTCAGATCAAAGATTTCTTTCTCGGTACCTTCTTCAATAGAGTGCCATTTATCCTGATCTGGCTGAATTGGATCAAGAAGCTGGCCCCGGTAAACAAGTTCATAAGGTCTTTGCTTGACTAGAGTTGCAGCATCAAGAAAACGAACACTTGAAAGAGTGCCAGTAAACTTATCTATATACAGCTGGGCAAAAATATCGCCTAACTGCAGAAGAGGCCTTGTATTTAGGTCTGTATCATTAAGTTCAAATCGGAAAATGTTTCCTTCCAGTTTTATGCTAATATTCGCATCAAAAAACTGGGTATTAAAAATTTCTTCAACCGATTCCCCTAGTTCAAATGGGGATGCGTTAAGATCCTTACCGACAGCAAAAATAGTTACCAGTTTCTTATTTTCCACGCCCGCCTGAAAATAATGAGCATTATCTTTTTTATAGATATACCATTCATAACCATAGATGGTTTGATCAATCCGTGAAGGCTGCCCCCACTGTTTAACTAATTCATTTACATTTTTTCCTATTAATGTTGATAACCCTTCATTTGGCTGTTCTCGTTTATTAGTAGCAGTTTTGTCGGGACTTCTTAAAGCTTCCGGCTCTTTATAATGGGCCCCGGAGTTTTCTTTTATTAAAACATCTTTACTGCTGCGGTCATTCAAATTCATATAAAAGCCCACCACTAAAATTACCGCAGAAATAATAAGAATCCTAAAAAGTGTTTGCAGAGGCTGCCCCTCCCCGTCTTTGCCCAAAGTAAATCGATATGTATTAAAATTATTATACCATTTTTAATATTTAATTTACCAAGAATCAATAAAAATACTGACACCATTCTTTATCAGCGTAAAAAGAGGCACCTATTGGCACCCCTTTCTAATGCTGTAGATTATTATATTTTTGTTCCGAAATGTCAGACAAGGCCTCTTTTGCCTGGTCGTCGGATAATTGTCTTATTGCAAAATCTCCCAAAGATACAATCCCTATTAACTCTCCGTTGTCTACAACAGGCAGTCTTCTTATTTGATGCTCAGACATCAAACGAACAGCTTCCTGGCTTGTAGCATCAGGAGAAATTGTAATTAATTCACTGCTCATGATATCCTCTACCTTAGTAGAACCTGGATGCTTTTCAGCAACACCTCTTACGACAATATCCCGGTCCGTAATCATTCCTACCAATTTCTTTTCTTCTACAATTGGAATAGCACCAACATTCAAATTCTTCATTTTTACAGCAACCTCAAACACATTATCCAAAAGAGTGCAGCATTCTACTTCGTCTGTCATAATATCCCTTATCTTTTCCAACTCAAATACCTCCAATGAAAGTCCCAAAACATAAGTTTCTTCAAATAGCTTTTCCAATAAAGTCCATAATATTCTACAAGATAATTTCTTTGTCTAGAGGATGAATCTCTTACTTCAATTGATGTATTCATTGCAAGTTGTAACGTTTTCAACTATTATTAAATTGAATTTAAATTGTTCATACTTGGTGATAGCAAACACTCATATTATGGAATTGTTGCAGGAGGGTTTTATTTATGAAATTCGAGGGTATTGGAATCGAAAATTTAAAGGCGGAATTAAACCGTCTGGATGAAGTCATGCTAGACCACCGCCTTGTTCGTGAAGGCCAATGGGATTATGAGCGAGTTACATACGATCGCAAGTTCGAATTAAAAGACGGCGTTTACTATCTGCGCATTTTTGGCTATGCAGTTGAAGGTGATGTTGGTTCTCACAAGGCAATAATTCAGCTAATGACACCACTTCTTGGTAAGCACTATTACCCGCACGGCGTAGAATATGGGGAAGGCGAAAATTTCCCTGAATCACTTGTTAACCAATGCAAAAAGATTCTCTCAGATATAAAAGCTGAAACAGAGAAATTTGCAGAGTAATCACCAGATTTCCTGAACTAATAAAATACGCAAAAAATAAAAAGGCGCATCAATCCTGCGCCTTTTTTACTTTTTCCAGACTAATATTAATTTCTTTTACAAGGTTGCCAATCAGGCTATTTGCATCATGAAAGATTTGTTCTTGAAGCTTTTTAACCCTATTAATGACATGCTCATAACCTTGAGAAAGAACAAATACATCTACTGTTACTCCATCTTCTTTAGGCTGGACAACAATTCCTTTATACCGGACAAGCATTTTTTCTTTTGGATAAAAAATATTCTTTGGGGAATAGGAGCCTGTAAGAATAAAATTATATTCTTTTGCAGCTGATTCAATGATCGCCAACAAAACTTGGGCAATAGTCTGGATTGTTTCCTCTGTAATGCTTTTGGGACCCATAGCATTACCGCCGCCTTCAATTCGATTTGAAATAAATAGGGTATAAGAGCAAATTACATTGTTTATTCCATTAAATGCGTAATATAATTTAATTGTTCAATCTTTTTATTTTTTTCATTTGCTCAGGGAAAGGGGTACGCTATTGAAAGTCATTTTCTCAAAAAAAAATCTGGTTTATTTATTGGTTTTTGCCATCATTATTCTTCTGCTATATTTTATATTGCCCGTTTCTTTGCCATTAATTTTAGCTTTCTTTACAGCCGCTCTTCTAAACCCGGCTTGCCTAAAGCTGGAACAAATTTTAAAAATAAAGCACCGGACAGCGGTTATAACTGTGTTTCTTGTGTTTGTGTTTTTACTATCTCTTGGTGGGTATTTTGTTACTACAAAAGTCATTACCGAAGCAGTGAAAATAGTTAACCACGCTCCCCAATACATAAACGAAGTAACCAGTTCATGGCATAATGTGCAAAAGAGTTATATATCTGCCTCAAGAGACCTCCCAGATGAGATTGTAAGTGAGATAAGTTCACAGGTAGAAAGCTTCCTTAATAACCTGAAAGCGGACCTTCTCACATATGTAAATGTAAACAACTTAAAAGTAGTATTGACAAACATTCCTAATTATTTAGTTAATTTTCTTGTTTATTTAATAGCTCTATTTTTATTTTTACTGGAACTGCCTGCCTTAAAGCTTAAAACTTATAATCATCTTTCCGAAAAAACAGCTGAAAAAGTGAGCTTCATGACTTCCAGGCTTTCCTATGTCTTTCTCGGTTTTTTTAAGGCACAGTTTATGGTTAGTGTGATTATTTTTATTGTTTCCTTAATCGGCCTGGTTATAATTTCTCCTGATACTGCTCTTGTTGTCTCCCTAGTTATTTGGGGAATTGACTTTATACCAATACTTGGTTCTATTATTTTACTTGGTCCATGGAGTCTATACGAGTTTGCTATAGGAGACGTTTCGACAGGCACTAAGCTTGCCATTCTTGCAGCGATTTTATTAATTATTCGGCGGACAGTAGAACCAAAAGTGATGGGTACCCACATGGGCCTCTCACCTCTGTCTACGCTAATAGCTATGTATTTGGGGATCAAAGTAGTAGGAATTCTTGGCTTTATACTGGGCCCATTACTTCTTATTATTTATACTACTGCAAAGGAAGCAGGCATTATAAAAGTGAAGTTTAAGATTTAGTATTTTTACAATAGAGAAAGAGGACTTCCATTGGAAATCCTCTTTTGTTTAATTAAAAGAAATCATAAAAGAATGGTTTCATATAGGGGATTATATGTTCAAGCTTATCTACTTCCGAAGAATTTCCTTCAATGTATCCTAATTCAAATAACTCATTAGGTCTCTTATATCCAAAAAGTATAGCTGTTAAAGTATTAATATTAAGAGAGATTCCTTTTTTAGGGCGATGGGTACAGGTACTTCCTGACTTTTCTTTGAAAACTTTGACTTCCGTACCTCCTATTAAATAGCTTCCATTGTTCCATGGAGCTATATCATCCTCTAAATGAATAAAGACCGATTCCGATCCCTGACGAAAAACATATCTTTTCAGGCATTCTTCAGCATCAACAATTCTAGCCATAAAATAAGGATATACTTCCGTCTTCTGTTTTGGCTGTTTTAAAAAATAAGGAAACGGATCATGAACTGAAACCAGTAATGTTACTGTGTCAACCATGGAGTCATGCTGGCAAACAAAATTCCATAAGCCTTCCCTTGCTTCCTGATTCAAAACGACTAATTCCTGCACATCCATTTTCCTATCCTTTATTTTATAAAGGATATAACCTTTAGCTTCATTGTTGTTTTCATCGTAATAGACTGCCACTTTTTCATCTTGATAAATATTATGATTCCACCAATCTCTATCCCTTGCCAGCATTCCAGTGAAACGGGTTGCGTATGAATGATAAATATCTTCTATTTCCCTGGTATGAGTTTCTTTTGAAAATCTATTTATAGTACCATTTGCCTTACCGACGAATTGTAAGTCTTTACATTGAATTGTTATTTGCCGATTCTCCGTGAAAATCTCCCAGCCGAATTTGCGATAAAAAGCAATATCAAATGGATGGAGGAAAGACACAATTTGTCCTTCTTCCTTTATTTCCCTAAGTGCCTCCTTTAATAAAGCATTAACCAACCCTTTTCGACGAAATTCAGGATATGTTGCAACCCCTGCAATACCTCCCATTTTCCATGGTCCCCCAGGCATTATTATTTCCAGAGGAATAATATGAAGTTTGGCAGCCAATTGTTCTTGTTGATAAACCCCTAAAATTGTATGATTTTTTAGCATTTCTTTTCTCTTTGGTATATCTTCATCTTTAATTTTATACTGAAAAGCATACATTGAAAGCTCCATAGAATCTTGATACTGTTCTTCTGTTAATTTATTAATATCCATAAATCCACCACCTTCTAATAAAATTCGATAAAAACAAATCAATTCCTTTTAAATCTGATGTTGATTTCCGCTTTAGGCACTCACTTTCCACGTGCGGTAAAGGAACCTCCTCTGCCCTATGTGCCTGCATACTCTCCAAGGACCTCCATTCCCTTCTATTGGACTTTATGCTGCATTCTTGAATAATCAGGCTTGAAGGAAATGCGAAAGTACTTTCAAGGTGTCCTACAGCTTCCTCTCCAATTAACATTCTGCCAAATTAACTATATGCTTTAACACAAACTTATAAAATCAAAAAAAGCACCCAGAAAGGGTACTTTTGGTTTTAGAAACCTAATATAGCTTTGATTACGGAGGTTGTTTCCCCGCCGTGATAAAATACGTACAGTAGTAGATAAACTGCTACTCCTGTTATAGCTGTAAAAAACCAAATAATACTTGTAATTGGTCCCAGCTTACGGTGCTTGGACAATTTATTTTTAAACCCGGTAAGAAGTGTGACAATCCCAAAAACTGCTCCGGTTGTTGCCAGTGTAATGTGAAAAATTAAAAATATAGTGTAATAAGGTTTGACATTGGCGGGTCCGCCAAAGGAAGTATTTCCGATAAAAACGGTTCTGCTCGCATAAATCAAAAAGAAAATAAGGGCAAATATTGCGGCGGCAATCATCGTCTTTTTATGAGCCTCAATATTTTTCCGGCGGATTTGCCACCATCCAATCGCAACTGTAACAGCACTCAAAACAATGAATGATGTACTTATTGTAGGTAAAACGGGCAATGAAGCATTCATGTATAAGTCCTCGCTTTTATTTTATTCACCCATAATTTTAGTTTACTTGTCCTGATTTTACAAATCCTATTTTAAAAAAAGTATAAAAGAGCAATTCTTTTTGTAAAAAAGCATGCGATTCTGCTAAGAATCTAATAAAAAATCCCCCTTTAAGGGAGATCTTGATACTTTATTTACTAGGAGAAGGGTTCAGTGTGCTGTTTATTTCTGGGTTAAGAGAGTTAGTAATCTCTAATTGGGATTCTTCCTGGTCCTTACGGTACCATTCAAAGAATACCTGTCCCAATACTGTTCCATAAACAATTTCCTGAATAACTTTCATTAACACTCCGCCCAGCTGCTGATCGTGAATTAAAGACATTGAATTGAATAATTCAGGTCCACTCAAATTCAGGCTTGCTAATGTAGCCGGAGGTACACATAATTTCATCATTTCTCCCCAGGCATGGGGATCAGAAAAAGTGACATACATTGGGTCATTTGCGAAAATAATAAGGGCACAGGCCGGTGTAAGCAATATCCCATCTCCAAAAATATAGCCAACTTTTTTTAGCCCGTTTAGCGTTTGATAATCTTCCAAGCGATTAACCAGTGGCCACCACATAAAGATTGCTGTAATAAAAAGTATCACTGTATAAGTGGCATGAAGGAACATGCTTTGCATAATATTATCAAAAACCAAGGGGATATGGTAAATAGAAAATAAGCCGTTAAATACAATGAGAGCTATCAGTGGCTTTGTCATTACTCTAAAAACAGACTTTATGATGGGAAGTTTTAGTATCGCTCTCCACATCCACTCTGGAATACCCACAATCAAAATCGGTGGTATAACCAGACATAAGACAGCCATTTGGATCATATGAGCGTAAAACATTAAATGCCCCATTAGGTCCAGCGGAGACCCTTTTGCTCCGTACAATAGAATAATACCTATTGAAAAAGAAATACCCTGCCCCAATGTAAGAGGTCTGCTATCTTTAAAATTATTTCTATAACGTGTTGTTAGGGTAAAGTAAATTGCTAAAACAATTAACAGTGAAACCAAAAAATATGGGCTCCAAAGCGCCTGAAATCCAAATATATCTAATGAAAGCACTTATAATCACCTCTGTCAAAACATGTCTTTATTATACCTCTGAATTCGATTTGAAGCAAAGAAGGGTCCTTTTCCTCAGTTGACAGTTTCTTCTATTAAACACAAAAAGAAAATCGGCAGACGCCGATTTTCTTTTGATTACCACCAAACGATGGTCATAAAAGTTAGGATAGCAGTAAGACCTACTCCCAAACCTGTGAAAAGGAAAAGGGATGGTGCTTCATGCCCCTTTTGATTCATATGCATGAAATAATATAATTGGAAAATCACCTGAACAACTGCAAGCAAAAGAATGATTGGCACTGTAAACCAGTGTGAAAAGTCTTTCGCTGCTACCATGCCAAAAGCAATAAATGTTAAAAAGATCATCATTGTAAAAGAAACGATTTGATAACGCATTTCTTCTTTGCTTTTTTTACGGCGATATTCAATGTCGACTCTAGGGTTTCCTGAATTAAATTCATGATCAGCCATCAGTTTATCCCACCATTCCCATTAAATATACTACTGTAAAGATGAATACCCATACAACGTCAATAAAGTGCCAGTATAAGCTGAATACGTAAAACTTAGGGGCGTTGTAAAGGTTTAAACCTCTTTTTGAATTTCGGAACATTAATGTTAAACACCATAATAGACCAAAAGCAACGTGGCCTCCATGGAAACCAACTAATGTATAGAAGGCAGAACCAAAAGCACTGCTTGTAAAGGTATGGCCTTCATGTACATAATTGGTGAATTCGTAAATCTCCATTCCAAGGAATCCAGCACCTAAAAGAGCAGTAAGGCCAAGCCAAAGCATCATCTTTCTAAATGCAAAGTTCTTCATATGGTACATTGCATACACACTAGTTAAGGAACTAGTTAAAAGGAACATTGTAGCTGCAAAAGTAAGCGGGAGCTCAAACAAATCTTTGGCAAGCGGCATGTTTGTATTTGGAACTTTATCTTTTAAGGCAAGATAGGTAGCGAAGAGAGAGGCAAAAAGAACTGTCTCTCCTCCTAAGAATAACCAAAAGCCCATAAATTTATTTTTTGCTTCAAGGGTAGCTTTTTCAGGGTGAGCAGGCCAAGTTTCATAAGTAAATTTTTCTTCAACTTGCATTATGCCTTAACCCCCTTATTTGATTCATCCATTAAATCTTCTTTATGGATATGGAATCCATGATCATCTTTAACAGAACGTAAGAACATGGAAGCAAAAGTTACCAATAATCCAATTACCATTACTGGGATTGCCCATGGCTTATGATCTACATGATACATAGCACCAAACGCTGCAATAAATAAGCCAAGTGCTATTGTTAAAGGCAGGAAGGAAGAGTTTGGCATATGAATATCACCAATCGGTTCTGCTGGTGTCATTGCCTTTTTACCTTCCATTTTTTCTAACCAGTAAGCATCCAATCCACGAACTAAAGGAAGCTGTTTAAAGTTATAAAATGGCGGCGGAGACGGAAGAGACCATTCAAGTGTTCTGCCATCACCCCATGGGTCATTGCCCACTCTAACATTTTTCACAGATGTCATAATAATATTGAACAATAGAAGAAGTACTCCGACAGCCATAAAGAAGGCTCCTATTGTACTTACCATGTTAGCTGTTTCAAATCCTTGACCAGGAAGGTATGTGAACACACGGCGTGGCATTCCCCATAGTCCAAGAAAGTGCTGAATGAAGAAAGTTAAATGGAATCCAACAAGGAACAATACAAAAGTAATTTTTCCCATTGTTTCATTAAGCATAGTTCCAAACATTTTTGGCCAGTAAAGATGAGTTCCAGCCAATAATGCTAATACTACCCCACCTACGATAACGTAATGGAAGTGAGCAACAACGAAATACGTATCATGGTACTGATAGTCAGCTGCAGCGGATGCAAGCATAACGCCCGTTACTCCACCTGCAACGAAGGATGGGATAAATGAAACGGCATATAACATAGGAGTTGTGAATTTTACACTTCCTCCCCACATTGTAAACAGCCAGTTAAAAATCTTAATACCTGTCGGTACACCAATTGCCATTGTTGCAACTGCAAAAATTGCGTTAGCTACAGGTCCTAGTCCAGTAGTGAACATGTGGTGAGCCCAAACCATGAAACCAAGGAATCCGATTAAAACTAGTGCAAATACCATGGAAGAATAACCAAACAGCCTTTTTCTCGAGAAAATTGCAAATATCTCTGAGAAAATACCAAAAGCAGGCAAGATAAGGATATAAACTTCAGGGTGTCCAAAAATCCAGAATAAGTGCTCCCAGATTACAGTATTACCGCCCATTGCAACTTCGAAGAAATTAGCTCCGAATAAACGGTCGAACATCATTAAAACTAATCCCACAGTTAATGGAGGGAATGCGAACAAAATAAGTGCTGAAGTAACAAATGTTGACCATGTGAATAGCGGCATACGCATATAAGTCATGCCTGGTGCACGCATATTGATGATCGTTACAAGGAAATTGATACCACCAATAAGGGTTCCGATACCTGAGATTTGCAATCCAAGTACGTAGAAGTCAATTCCGTGTCCTTTTGAAGCAATTGCTAATGATGCATAAGAAGTCCATCCTGCGTCAGGTGCGCCTCCCAGGAACCAAGAAAGATTCAGGAATACACCTCCGAAGAAAAACAGCCAAAATCCCAAAGCGTTAACAAAAGGGAATGCAACGTCCCTTGCACCAATTTGCAAAGGCATTACTGCATTCATAAATGCAAACACGAGTGGCATAGCTGCAAGGAAAATCATGGTTGTTCCGTGCATGGTTAAAATTTCATTATACAGGCCGGCACTTACAAAATCATTGTTTGGCACTGCAAGCTGTATACGGATAAACATCGCTTCAAGTCCGCCAACGACGAAGAAAAAACCGCCGGCAATCAAATATAGGATGGCAATTTTTTTATGGTCTACTGTTGTTAAAAAATCCCACAAAGTTGCGCCGAATCCCTTTTTTTGTGCGTAGGTACTCACAATTTTACCTCCCTTTCTCTTAATTCCCCTATTAATCCTGAACCTTCAAGCCCATCAGGTACTCAGCCAAAGCGTCTAGCTCCTGGTCGGACATTTCAGGATACTTGCCAGTCATTTTGTTTCCTGGCTTATACTTTTCAGGATTTTTAATCCAAGCTTTTACATCCTCTTTTGTATGAGGTAAAACACCGGCTACACGTGAACGTTCGCCGAAGTTAGTCAAGTTAGGCGCTACACGGGCTTTTTCAGGTGTTGCGTTAGTTGGTGTAACAGCGTGACAGCCGATACAGCTTTGGCTGAAAATCTTTTGGCCTTGCTGAGCCAATTCAGAAGTTGCCTGCTGCGGTTTTTTTACGTCCTTCATAGCGCTAACCCAGCTATCGAATTTGCTTTGGCTAATTGCTCTAACTTTAAAGTCCATTAGAGCATGGGAAGGTCCACATAGCTCAGCACATTTACCATAGAATAGATTTCCGGCTTCATTTGCTTTTTTATCATCAAATTCGAGCCAGAACTTGTTAACGTTATCCGGGTTGGTGTCCATTTTTCCACCAACAGCAGGAATCCAGAAAGAGTGTTTTACATCTGAAGAATGCAAACTAAAGTAAACTTTTTTGTTTGTAGGAACTACTAGCTCCTGACTAGTGACGATACCAAGGTCTGGATATTCGAATTCCCACCAGTAAAGATTGGAACGTACTTTTACGACCAATTCATCTTTATGGGCACCTTTCTTATCCATCTTACCAACGTCTGCAAGCTTAAATACATCTGCTACAGTAGGTACTGCAAGAATGAGAAGTAATAAAATAGGAATAACAGTCCATAAAATCTCTAACTTGTGATTGCCTTCCACCTGTTTTGGGATTTCACTGTCATCTTTCCTTCTGAATTTAATTACTACCAGGATAAAGATAACGGTTACAACTGCGATAACCCCAACCATAATTAATGTACTTAGCTTCATTAAACCATATTGCATTTCTGCAACTTCTCCAGCTGGCCTGAGCGCTGACACATATGGCTGGCCACAGCCGGAAAGAATAAGCGCTAAGATCGAAAATAACGAGATCAAACGCCACTTCGCAAGCCTTTTCATTGCTTAATCAAACCCCTCTTTCGCTAATGATTTCTTTGAAATGCATGATCAAATGAAATATATGATAAGTCCCCCTATCGGGCGGTTCCCCAAAAGGAGGAACTTAACAGCAAAACTATATTAATGTGACAATTACCATCGCTGTGAAAATTATAGTCAAGTATTGCAGCGAATATACAAACATCAGTTTTGCCCATTTTATATCGTCTTTGATCTTATATCCATAAATCCCCAATACCAGCCAACCGATATTTAAAACAGTCGCCAGAATTAGAAATGGGATTCCTAAAGAAGTTAGAAAAAACGGAATAGGAAGCAAAGCTGCCACCCATAAAACAATATGCTTTTTAGTTGTACTAAATCCTTTTACAACAGGGAGCATTGGTATGCCAGCAGCCCGATACTCCTCCACCCTCCTCATTGCAAGGGCATAAAAATGAGGAGGCTGCCAGACAAACATTAATATAAATAAAAACCAAGCCATTATATCAAGGTTTCCATCAACCGCTGCCCATCCAATTAGAGGCGGCACAGCTCCGGAAATACTTCCGATAAGTGTATTTGAAACCAGCTGCCGCTTAGACCACATTGTATAAAGCACAACATAGCTGAAAACACCAATGAGACCGATTATAGTAGCAGTCCAAGTCGTCATTGCTAGTGACAGAGTTCCTATTGCTATTAGGAAAATACCAAGGCTTAAAACTTTCCAGGGCATGACTTTCCCTGTAACAGTCGGCCTTACTTTTGTTCGTTCCATCAAATGGTCGATATCTCTGTCATAGTAATTATTGATTGCACAAGCCCCAGCAATAATTAAAGCTGAACCTAACAGAGTAAAAAATACTATATCTAAATTCTCGAGAAAACGCAGTCCGCTAAAATGCAGAGCCAGCCAAACGCCTGTGAAGGTTGTAATCATATTGGAATTAACGATGCCTATTTTAATTAAAGCCAAAAAGTCTTTCCAGGCATTTGTTTCTTCTATATGTAGGCCAGTTGCGCCATCTTCCACGGCGACATCACTTAAAGCCTTCGGATTGGACATTTATATTCCTCCTATTTCTTTATCACAAAACTAAAAAGCGAAACATGCAGGATCAACTATCTTCCATCCGGCATTATGTTTTTTACTATTTTTACTATAACTATCTTGTTAAATAATAAAGCATAAAACGAAACACTTTCTCTGTATATTAAATCACACTTTTGGTGTTTTTTGTGAACTTTTTTTGTATAATTTTTAATTCATTTTCATGAAATTTTAATCTGGCCTTTTTTAAAAATATAGAAATGGGAATATTCCAGAATAAATAAGGAAAAAGCGGCCAAAAGTGCCTTTAAAGGGGATATTTTGGAACAAAGGCATTTGTCTCTAAAAACTCCAAAAGAATCCTTTTACCATTTCTACCATTTTTGCGGCTAGATTTCAACTTATTCCACTATAACAATAGTGAAAACCCTTTACTATCCACAATATTGATTAAATAACACTTTAAATCGATTTTTATTTGCAGAAAACTGTTCAATTTTGAATTTATTCGTTATGATGTATTAGGGAATTTTTAATTTTCCATTGTGTTTTATTATACTTTTAAGATTATTTTTTGACAAATTATTGAACTATTAACGAGAAGGTGAATTTTTTGCGGCGATCTTTAAAATGGTTTGCTGTCGCAACTACCATTGCAATGATATTTATTTTAATAGGAGGAGCACTTGTTACTAAAACCGGCTCAGGTGCTGGCTGCGGAAAGTCCTGGCCACTCTGTAACGGTCAGGTCCTCCCCACTCATATCACACCTGAATTGGTGATCGAGCTAGCACACCGGCTTGTGTCTGGTGCAGGAGGTTTCATGGTACTTGCGCTTTCTGTCTGGTCCTGGAAGGCAATGGGGCATATAAGAGAAACTAAGTTTCTTTCAATCCTTTCTTTCTTTTTTCTTTTGCTGCAGGCGCTGATTGGAGCTGCTGCTGTAAAATGGGGACAATCAAGCTTTATCCTTGCTCTGCATTTTGGTATATCACTGGTTTCATTTGCTGCTGTTTTTCTTCTGACAATTTTAATATTTGAAGTGGATAAAAAATTCGATGCTGACAAGCTTGTCATTGATTCAAGAATGGGGCGGCATATTGTACTTCTTTCGATCTATAGTTACATCGTGATCTATACAGGAGCGCTTGTAAGGCATACTAAATCAAGTCTCGTCTGTAAGGATTGGCCGCTCTGTGTAAATACTTCCCCTGCCCTTCCTTCAAACATGTATGAATGGGTCCAAATGGGACACAGAATGGCTGCGGGTTTGATTTTTATCTGGATAGGCTACATCACTTACCTGGCTGTAAAGAAATATCGGGATCAGAAAGTCTTATACTGGGGCTGGATTATCTCATTTATCTTAGTAACTTTACAGGTGCTGGCCGGTGCTTTTATTATTTTCAGCCGTTTAAACCTTTATATAGCTCTTCTTCACGCTTTCTTCATTACCTGTCTTTTTGGCGTCTTAAGTTATTTTTTGCTTCTATACTCCAGGACAAAAAGAAATATATAGAAAGACTGTAAAAAAGCTGCTGGCATAAGGCCAGCAGCTTTTTTATTGTTTTATTTGATAAACTTTTTTTGGTAAAGGATTAATGTTCTTTTCTGTTTGTTCTTTTTGATTCTTATAATTTTTTTCATAGTTTACAAACATGGAAACATTAACAAGGATACCTGATGCGATGGCAAGCTGGATGAGCGAGGAGCCTCCATAGCTTACAAATGGCAGCGGTACGCCTGTCAACGGAATAAGCCCTGAGACGCCTCCTAGGTTAATGAATGACTGAATGCCAATCATTCCGGAAATCCCGATTGCCAGAAGGCTTCCAAAAGGATCCTTACACTTCATCGAAACATATAAACCCCTTAAAACAATATAACTTAAGAGAACTACTACAAAGCCAACTCCCCAAACACCAAGCTCTTCAGCAATAACGGCCATTATAAAGTCTGTATGCGGTTCAGGTAAATACCCCAGCTTTTGAATACTCTTGCCCAGCCCCAGGCCGTTTATACCTCCGGATCCAATTGCATAATAGGAGTTTGCAATATGGTAACCAACTCCTTGTTCAACCGAAAACGGATCTGAATATGCAAGGAATCGGCCCATCCGGGTCTTTGAAAAAATCTTTCCAGCAAAGATCAGTACAAATGGCAAAGCTGTAATAGCACCCATTGCGATAAGGCGTAAAATATTCTTCATATTCATACCTGATGAAACAATAATCGTAACAGCAATCAGGAAAATAATTCCGGCTGTACCAAAGTCAGGCTGAATGGCGACAAACAAGCAAACTAAGAATAAGTAGGCCAATGGAGGAACTACCCCTTTGTTAAACTCATTTATGTAGGATTGCTTCTTGGCGTATACAGCTGACATATAAATGATTACGCATAGTTTTACAAACTCAGATGGCTGCAGACTGCTGGTTCCAACCTTAAACCAGCTTTGCGCATTTCCGGCAACATGGCCGAATACAAATAGTGCCGCAAGACCTATTAAAGAAAAGATAACCATCGGAAATAGTAATTTTGTACTTTTCATTGCTTTATAAGGAAAGAGAGCTGTTAAAACAAATACGAATGCAGCGAGAATAAGGTGGATCTTTTGTTTTTGAAAGAAAAAGTCACTGTCATAACCGTATCGCTGCATGGCTGTTACCATGCTGGCGCTATAAACCATTACAAGCCCAAAACAAGCAAGAAGTACGATAGCAATGATCAAAGTATAATCATAGGATTTAATAATTTTTTTTAGCATCTGACCTCTTCCTTAATTTAATTCGTCTTATTAGGTTCATTATAATAGAAAAAATAGATTATTACTTGGGGAAAAAGGCATTTTATCAATATTTTTTAATAACCTTAAACCCTGTAACAAAAAAACTCAAACAATAAGCTGCATTGTTTGAGTTTTTTTAAAGTAATAGAATTAATTGGAAGATGCCAATAGTCCTATAAGAAAAACAAATGACACCCGCCTTGGCGAAAGCCATTTGTTTTTGAATTATTTTTTTATGGATGCATCGTGAAGCGAAGATAATTCTCTCTCGAGTTTACCCAGAATCGCTTTTCCATCCTTTTCTTCTATTAAGCCGAGCCGAACTGCAAAATCTATTTCTCTTGATAGACCAAACATTTGCGTATCAAGCACCTCTTCATAAAGAGGGCATTGTGGCATAGTTAGGTTATCCATTTGCACTTTGATCAGCCTCAATATTTTTTCAGCGTCAGCCTGAAGCAAGGCGTATGCTTTTTCCTGATGATTAATAATCATTTCGGACGCCAACATGGATCCCCCCGTTTCCGAGCGTTTAACCAACTTATCTATAAATTTTACCGTTTGAAACACGAAATTGCAAGAACATTAAAAGGAATAACCCAAAACAAACTATTTACTTCATCAAGATAATCTAACGGGTTAAAGTTTTCATGGTTGTTTTTGCAACTATGTTGAGAAGCGATGGTGGGAGAATCCTCAAAAATCCTCAATTATGCATTTGCATAATGTGTAAATTCCTGGATGCTTTCTCTTCTGCTATTGCACCGCCTTCGTACGAAAATTCTTCACGAAGGCAAGTTAAATGGTCCTCCGGGGCCTCGATGAGTCATTCTTTACTTCAACTCCAGGGCTAAAGCGACATCGAGGTGCTAGGCGCTCAAGTTTGACAGACTCCTGGACAAACCTGCGGGAAGCGAACCAATGGAGCAAAAGTAATAGGCAAGTGAAAATAACACTTTTTTGGTTAAGATTCACTATTTAGAAACGATTGTATGACATTCTTTTAAATAGGGGCTATACTTTACTAGTGAAGAAATGGAATGGGGGATTAAACTATGGAAAGAATTATACCAATTAAGGGGAACGTAAAATATACCATTACACTGGATCCAAGTGTATGGATATTTGATGATAGGCGTATTGACCTAACTACTTATTTTGATCAAGAAAGAAAAGACTCCGATGAACTCCAGGAGTACACAAAAGAGATTTCTAAGCACTGGGATCGGGAAATTATTGAAGGAGCTATTGTTCCTCCTACTTTGAAATCAGAGAAAAAGTTTAAAAAGGAACAAGTTATGACAGGGACATTTGGAATAGCTCTTAAACCGTTTCTTCAAAACGCTTCTCCTAAAGAGGATGCATCAGAACTAATCCTAAAGGCAGCTGAGGAAGAGTATTCGATCCCTCTTGAAACTGCCTTTGACTTAATACTAGGGTTTTCGAATAATGGCAAACCACTCCTTGATGATGGGCCTGTCCATGTTTATTTTGGGGATGGCTCCAATAAAAACAATCCAATTAAAGGCATAAAAGAAATAGTAATTAGTTAATCCAAAAGGGCGGCTGAACCGCCCTTTTTCTTATAAAAGATCGGCTGCAAGCCTAGCGAGTCCCGATCTTTCACCCTTCATCAGCCGGATACTGCCAGAGACAGATTGCTCCTTAAACTTTTCTACAACATAAGTTAATCCATTATTGTAAGCATCCAGGTAAGGATGGTCAATTTGATCAGGGTCACCCATTAGTACTATTTTGCTTCGCTCCCCTACCCTCGTCAGAATTGTTTTCACCTCGTGCTTTGTAAGATTCTGGGCTTCATCAATAATAATGAATTGATCCGGAAGACTTCTGCCTCGAATATACGTCAGGGCTTCTACCTCAATTGAATTCATTCCTGCTAAAATAGCATCCAGTTCCCCTGGTTTTTTAGTATTAAAAAGAAATTCAAGATTATCAAAAATAGGCTGCATCCACGGTTTTAGTTTTTCCTGCTTCTCACCCGGCAAAAAGCCAAGATCTTTGCCAACCGGAACAATTGGCCTTGCTACCAGCAATTTTTTATATTCCCTCAGATCTTCAGTCTGCATAAGCCCGGCAGCAAGTGCCAAAAGGGTTTTTCCAGTCCCGGCTTTTCCTATTAGTGTGACAAGAGGGATATCCTTTCTTAATAGAAGTTCCACCGCAAGGGTTTGCTGAACATTCCTTGGATGTATGCCCCAAACATGCTCCTGATTAAAAATCAATTTTCTTACTTTCTTTCCTGTCGGATCTACCATTCCCAGCGCAGAAGCTTTTCCTCCTAAAGCGTCCCTCATAATTAGCGATTCATTAGGGTAGAAGGGCACCTTAGATATCTCCGAAAGCACCACTTCTCCTTTTTCATAGAATTGAGCCATTTTTTCAGCGGACAAAAAGACTTCCTGGAAGCCAGTATAAATTTGTTCCGAGTCCACGACCCGGTCACTTAAAAAATCCTCTGAAATTAGACCAAGTGCATCTGCTTTAACACGGACAAGAGCATCTTTACTTACAAGAATAACCGGTTTTCCATTTTCCTTTGTTTGTTCCTCGAGAAAAAGGTTCTTAGCGACAGCAAGAATCCGATTATCATTTGTTTTTTCCGTAAAAATGTCTTGCAGCTCGTGGAACGACCTATGATTAATTTCTATTTTTAAACTTCCTCCGTTTTCAAGCTTTATTTTTTCGTGCAGCTTTCCAGTGGTTCTTAAGCTGTCAATTAGTCTTGATACCTGCCTTGCGTTCCTTCCGATTTCATCCATATACCTCTTTTTTGAATCCACCTCTTCAAGGACCACTGCCGGAATAACAACTTCGTTTTCTTCAAATGAGAAAATCGAATTTGGGTCCTGCAACAGGACATTTGTGTCTAATACATATATTTTCTTCAATCTGATGCCTCCTGTTTCTCATGTTCTTTTAGTTGGTATAGGTACCCTTATTTAAAAGGCATTGGACATTGGTAAAATATATGTTTATTGGGATAAAGATAGAAGAATTTCCGCACAATAATGAGAGGATTTGTTAACTGCTATTTGCTCCTTTTCAAAAAATAGCGGTTTAAAACTAGGCTATGTTAATCTTGACTGTTGATTTTCACTTACGGCTATCACTTTCCGCGGGTGATCCGAGAGCTTCCTCGGCACTCTGCGCCTGTGGTCACTCCCCTTGGCCCTCCTTTCCCGCTGGATATTTAATTGGCATCATGGAAGCCGCTTACGCCGAAGGAAATACCATTCTTGGGGAGTCCCGCGCCTTCGCACAAATCAACTTGTTGGGAAACAAAATATGCTTTAACGGAGCCTAAAACTAAAGCATGAATCGGGGGAATGTAATGAAAAAGCTTGTTACACTTATTCTTAGCTTTACCATATTAGCTGGGTGCAGTTCTAACAATGCAGGAGAAAAAAGAAATGCTGACCCTGAATTTGTAAAAGTAAAAAACAGCTATATACAGGATGTTGACAGAAAATCCGGACAGGAGATATCAAGGCATCTTGTAGATTTGGCCAACAGGACACCAAACGTAAACGACGCTGTCGCTGTGGTTCTTGGAAGGTATGCCATTGTTGGCATTGATGTGGATGCTAACATGGAAAGATCACAGGTGGACACAACAAAATATTCAGTTGCCGAAAGCTTAAAAAAAGATCCTCACGGGGCTAGAGCTATTGTAATTGCTGATCCTGATACAACAGCAAGGCTTCGGGAGATCTCCCAGGATATTAATAATGGACGGCCCTTTCAGGGAATTGTAAACGAGTTGGCTGATATTACGGGCCGTTTAATGCCTGAAGTGCCAGGCGATATTATCAAGCCGAATCCGAGGAACGGCATGGAGCAGCCGAAAAAGACCCTTAACAAGGATCAAAGAAAGCAGCTCGAAAGACGGCAGGAGAAAGAGTCCAACCAGCAAAAGTAAAAAGCTTAGCAAATGCTAAGCTTTTTTCATGGCTTCCATTACTTGATTATCAAGTCGTGCAGCAGCAACCTTATCATAGGTTTTGTCATATTCAGGTTCTTGTGTAATTTTAGAACCATAGAACATGACATCCCGTACTTCACTAATTTTCAATTCAATTAAAGCAAGCTTTAAAGGAACGCCGTTTAACTTTTCTTCTTTAACGGCTGCTTTTCCTCCAATAGAATATGTAGATTCATTTGCTATGATATTAAGAACAATTTGATCGTTTTTAGTGATATTCTGTACAATTCTCGACCGATTATCAACAGCAAAATAAATTGTGCTGTTATCTTTAGCCAATACCCATGAAATAGCGCTGACATTTGGTCCACCCGTTTCATGGTCAACAGTTGCTAATGTAACAAATCTTTCTTTTTGCATAGCATTATATAACGGTTCAATCAATTTTGGCTCAACCTGGTTTGCCATTTTCCCAACCCCTTTTGTCTTTAAGCTCTTCTGAAAATTCTATACTCATATTACTACTATACCGAATTTTCATCAACTTAAACGGAATTCGCTAACCTTCCAAAATTCCGTATGATATACTATTATATAAATTATTCATAAAATAATTGTCGTTATAAGACATTGAGGTGTTAAAATGAGAGTCAAATGTGTAATTTGCGATAAAATCGAATCGATTAATGATGAAACTCTGGTGGCCAAAAGACTTCGCAACAGGCCTATTCATACATATATGTGTTCGAACTGTCATGATAGAATTTCCGAAAAAACTCAGGAAAGAATTGATACAGGAAATTTCAGGCTCTACCGCTCAAAATCAGAAGAAGACGAATGGTAGGAAAGCGCAGCATAACGTCATGAGATTAACAACCTGAATAACGGATACTGCTTTGCGTTAAGCCGAACCCTAATTCTAGTGATAGTCGTTAGCACAGGAGCACATTAATTATCAACAAAAGTCCCCTTCACCATAGGTAAGGGGAGCTTTTTGTTTATCAAAGACCTTTTTTGTATCCCTATCTTTCATACTCCTAATAAAAGCCTTTTTCTTATTGTATTGTCCTTCATGCCTTTATGTTGGATTCTTCTCATATGCATCAACAGTTTTTGCCCTCCATAGCGTTTCCGAGCTATAAAAAATACCCTCTGCCTTTTGGGCAGAGGGTATTTTTTATTCATCAGGATAATTTTCGTACTTTTCAGGCTCAAGTTTAATCTGATTTAAAAGAACTTCAATTAGCTCTGTTGGGAAGCGTGTAGATTTACTTTCACCGTTTTGTTTGAATGAAACCTGGTACATGGATTCATCTCTATTTATTTCAATATCTGTGACTCCATGCTGGTTTTTTAATATATCCGAGAACATTTCTTCTGTTTCTATTGCTGCAGTATCTTCCGGGCGGGCATCCACTACAGCCTTAATGGTCAGCCAATTATAAAGAGCATCCTGAACTGATTTCATTTAGGTTCCTCCGTTACTTGGCTTCAGCCTGTTGTTTTTTCTGCTGATGCAGCCGAATCTTATAAATAACAAGGATGGCTGCTGCAATTACAAGACCTTCCCCAACCGGAAGGAAAATCCCTAGAAAGGTAAAGAGGGTACAGCCTAAAATCAGGAATATATAGATGATAATCGATTGTCCCAATGGAAGTTTTTTTGCAAACCCCAGCTTGTACACAACGATTGAAAGTGCCACTATTGTTAAATACAAAAGCCACATTCCTACTTTTGGCTGTTCCTCTACGCGATAGAGCGCGGCGAAAAAAGACAGATGTTCTGTCACGTTCATTTTCGCAAACCTCCCTTGTAATAATTAGTTTGTTTCAGCAAACTTTTTCTTTTTAGCAGATCTTTCACGTTCATTTTTATCTAGAATTTTCTTACGGAGACGGATTGACTCCGGTGTAATTTCGCAATATTCATCGTCATTCAAGTACTCAAGAGATTCCTCAAGAGTCATAATTCTTGGCTTTTTAATAACAGAAGTCTGGTCCTTTGTAGCGGAACGAACGTTGGTAGCCTGTTTAACCTTGGTGATATTAACGGTAATATCACTTTCGCGTGTATGTTCCCCAACAATCATTCCTTCATAAATTTCAGTACCTGGTTCAACAAAAATAGTTCCACGATCTTCGACCTGCATGATTCCATAGGTAGAAGATTTTCCGGATTCCATTGATACTAGAACACCCTGACGTCTTCCGCCAACCTGTCCAGCTGCCATTGGCTGATAGCTGTCAAATGTATGGTTGATAATTCCGTATCCACGAGTCATTGTCAAAAATTCAGTTGTATAACCGATTAATCCACGTGCAGGAACATTAAAGATCAAACGAACTTGTCCAGTTCCATTATTGATCATATCAATCATTTCACCTTTGCGGGCACCGATTGATTCCATTACAGAACCAGTATGCTCTTCCGGAACATCGATTTGAACTCTCTCAACAGGTTCACTGCGTACGCCATCAACATCCTTAACGATAACTTCTGGCTTGGAAACCTGAAGCTCATAACCTTCACGGCGCATGTTTTCAATCAGGATGGATAAGTGCAATTCTCCACGGCCGGATACGATCCATTGATCCGGGGTGTCTGTATTTTCAACGCGAAGGCTGACATCTGTCTGCAGCTGAGCGCGAAGTCTTTCTTCAATTTTTCTTGCAGTAAGGAATTTACCTTCTCTTCCTGCAAATGGGCTGTTGTTAACAAGGAATGTCATTTGCAGTGTAGGCTCATCAATTCTGAGAATTGGAAGTGCATCCTGATGCTCAACCGGGCAAACTGTTTCCCCAACATTAATATCTTCCATTCCGGAAACAGCAATTAAATCTCCAGCAACAGCTTCTTCGATTTCCTGGCGCTTCAATCCGAAGAAACCGAATATCTTAGTAACACGGAATTGTTTTACAGTTCCATCAAGTTTCATTAAAGCAACCTGCTGGCCAACATTCATTGTACCGCGGAAAACACGGCCAATACCGATACGTCCAACGTAATCATTATAATCAAGCAATGCAACCTGGAATTGCAGCGGCTCTTCACGATTGTCGATAGGAGCAGGAATATGGTCAACGATAGCCTCGTATAATGACTGCATATTTTCGTCTTGTTTCTCAGGATTTGTGCTTGCTGTTCCGTTGATAGCTGATGCATAAACAACAGGGAATTCAAGCTGTTCTTCGGTAGCATCAAGTTCAATGAATAAATCAATTACTTCATCAATTACTTCTGCCGGACGGGCAAAATCACGGTCGATCTTATTTACTACCACGATTGGAGTTAAGTTTTGCTCCAACGCTTTCTTTAGAACGAAACGTGTTTGTGGCATACATCCTTCATATGCATCTACAACTAAAAGAACACCGTCAACCATTTTCATGATACGTTCTACTTCGCCGCCAAAGTCAGCGTGTCCCGGTGTGTCAAGAATATTAATTCTTGTATCTTTATATTGAATGGCTGTATTCTTTGCCAAAATTGTAATTCCTCGTTCCCTTTCCAAATCGTTCGAATCCATTGCACGCTCTTCCACATGCTCATTTGAACGGAAAGTTCCGGATTGCTTCAATAATTGGTCAACCAATGTTGTTTTTCCGTGGTCAACGTGGGCTATAATCGCGATGTTACGTATACCTTCTCTAATATTCAAAAATGTCACTCCTACCTTTTATATATGAAATGGTAATTACCTTATTTTTAAGCTTCCCATCCACAACTAAAACATTATACCATATTTACAGTAGAAACTTAAAATCATTTTATTGTACAATAGAAATTAATTAAAGGAAAACTTTTTTATCATATTTTTACTTTTCTTATTTTGCATTTAATCATTTTTTTAAGGGGATGTCTAATATGAAACAAATTAAATGGAATATGCTTATGTTTGCGATTCTTTCAGCATGCGCAATTATGGGGATTGGAGTCGCGATAGCGGAAAAAAGCATAGTAGGTGCAATTGGCTGTATTGCAGCTTTGATTCTTATTATGGGATTTGGCTTTAAAACAAAGAAGAAAATGAGGGAAAATGGACAATTATAGGTAAAGCATGAACCTGTCCATTCCAGTATATAAAGAAAGCTGCCAAAACTTTTAGTTTTTGGCAGTTTTTTTTGAAATATGATCGACGACGGAGTGGTATTTTATTTGCTCCTCACTCCGAGTCCAAGTTTTTCTCCCATTTCCCATTCCTAAGATAGTCCCTTAGAATCGTTTCGTGCAGGCCTGGCCTGGCGACAAGCAAGGTATCCTGAGTGAGGAAATCAAGTTTTTCGCCTCGCATGTTGGTTACCTTGCCTCCTAGTTCTTCCACAATGACAGCCCCACCTGCAACATCCCATGGAGCAAGACGAAGAGATATATAGGCATCAAGCCTTCCTGTTGCTACAAAAACCAATTCTAAAGCTGCAGATCCATAAGATCTGGTCCCCCTTACTTCTCTGGCAAGCGGGATAAGAAGATTATGGTCTATTCTCCGATTCTCCATTACCCATGTCGCATTCAGGGCAATGATGGCTTCCTTTACGGTTCTGTCTTCACTTATTGGCAGCTTTTCACCATTCATAAATGCCCCCTGCCCACTAATAGCATGATAAAGCTCATCATGAACTACATCATAAATCATGCCAATTTTGCCAACTCCATTTTCATATACCCCCAGAGAAATAGCAAAATTTCTTTGCTGATGAACGAAATTCATAGTGCCATCAATCGGATCAATGATCCATACGATTCCATCGAGTGATTCAAACTTATCTCCAAAACCCTCTTCACCAAGGATCTTATGTTCCGGAAAAGTTTCCCTGACTTTTTTAATAAAAAATTGTTCAATCTCCTGATCCATATTAGTAACAAGATCGTTAGGGTTGGACTTCGTTCTGATATCTAGTGTTTTATCAAAGGAAGAACGAATTTTTCCTCCTGCTTCCATTACCCAGTTTTTAGCATGTATATCAATACTTTCCCAATTCATTTCCAGCCCTCCACTTGTTCTTATATCTTCTTATGTAAATAATCTTTATTCTTGTCTATTTTTAGCTTAATAAAAATATATAATCCCGGCAAATTTTATCGTACCCTGCTTAATTTGTTTCTACTTTCTCACATCGAAAAAAGGTTTATAAAAAATAAAATCTAAAAATAATAAACGAACTCTCGAGTTTCAGCAAGAGTTCGTTTTATGATGGACAGTGTCCTAATTTCCTTCTATTCATGTCACTCAAGAATCCCCTTAGCCCCATTGTATTCTGCAAGAAGGCGGAGCCTATATTAATATATTATATTAAAGGGCTTTTAACCTCAGAAGTTCCTGTCTGATTCTTTCCAGTCTTTGTTTACAGCTTTTCTTTTGTTCTTCATTATTTTCGTTCATTGCTTCGAATAATGTTGCTAGTTCATAATCCATTTCTAATCGTAAAATCGTTGTCCTTTCTTTCTCCACTGCTTTCTTTCTAGTTGAACTAATTAGTTGTTTCATTAAAATGCACCCTTTCTTAGTTTTGAATCTGATTTTTCAGATTTTTTACTGTTATAGTATGAGCAACCCTCCCAGGTTGCAACTAATTTGTGTTTTTACCCATTTTCTTTTTAAAGCTTCAATATTTCTTGTTGGTCCTGTATTATGCTAAAATAATGGTGAAATTCGAATACAGGAGGACATAATGGATTTTACAGGTTTTACATATAATGATTTCGATGTTTTTACTATAGATGGATTAGACGCCAGAATGGATGCAATTAAGGGAGAAATTCGTCCCAAGCTTGAGAGTTTAGGTAATACCTTCGGACCTGCTTTATCCGTAATGGCTGGCGATGAAATGTTCGTTCATGTTGCTAAGCATGCACGCCGTACAGTTAATCCTCCTAAAGACACTTGGGTTGCATTTGCGAATAATCCGCGTGGATATAAGATGCTTCCGCATTTCCAAATCGGCCTTTGGGAAACTCATTTATTTATTTGGTTTGCAGTCATTTATGAGTGTCCACAAAAGGAGCAAATCGGCGAAGCTTTTGAAAAACACATTGATCGGTTGTATTCAGAGATACCGGGCTACTTTTCCTGGTCTAGCGATCATACAAAGCCTGGAGCTGTGAAGCACAGTGAGCTAAAAAAAGAAGACTTAGCTGCCCTTTTTAAACGCTTGAAAACGGTCAAAAAAGCTGAGATTCTTTGCGGTTTGCAAATTGACCGGAATGATGTTGTTAAGATGGGCCCATCTTTGCTGCTTCAGGAAATTGATAATGTGTTTAGAAAAATATTACCCCTATATAAATTGTCATAAACCTTAAAAGGCAAGGGATTAAAACAGAAACTTTCAATCTTATATAAATGCTGCTAAATTATTAGGCAGATATCTAATGGTACTAACTTTCCGTTTAATCAAAATAGAAAAGCTCCCTTGAAATTTGCCAGGGAGCTTCTTTTGTCATAAGTATTTTTATTTTCTAGTTTCGCATTGTAATTTTCTCGTTTGAAGATGCTTCCTTAGCCTTTTTTACTGTTCGATACGGAGAGTACCCGCTAATGTCTTCAAATTCACCGCAAAGCTTTTTTTCCTCCGATTTCCCAGGAACAATTTCCTTGAACCTTCTGTATGCTTCCATTAGGTCTTCTCTGCCAACACCTTTTTCGTAGGCTTTCTCAATAGTTTCGTAAAATTTTATTACATCCACTATTTCATCTGTAGACCAATGATAATCAATAGGATATTGATATTCCAATCTGTGTCACCTGCTTTCAGTCAATGAAACCATTTTACTGATTTTTAGACTTAATTTCAATTTACCTATTCCCCCATTTGCCTCTGATACTCTCCGCTTCTCCTAAAATTCTCTGAAAAAGTTCAGCGACTCCGGGAATATCTTTTATTAATCCCATAACCTGACCAGCCCATCCAAAGCCTTCTTCCAAACTGCCTTCATAAATTAATTTTTTATTAGCTGTTCCGCTAACATAGTCCTTTAATTCTTCATAACCGCGGTTTTCACTTTCAAGCTCGAGAATTTTATTTGTCCATTGGCTGGCAATCGCCCTTGCTGGAGCCCCCAAAGACCGTTTTATAATAGTGGTATCTGACTCAGTACCTTCAATAAGAAGGTTTTTATAGGTCTCACTGGCATGAACGCATTCTTTGGTGGCAATAAATCTGGTACCCATCTCAATTCCTTCTGCACCCAGTGCAAGTGCTGCCATTAAACCTCTGCCATCGCCAATGCCTCCTGAAGCTATTACAGGAATAGACACGGAATCAACTACCCTTGGTATCAGAACCATGGTTCCAATATCATCTTTTCCCAGATGGCCACCGCCTTCTTGGCCTACTACCATTACCGCATCTGCTCCTAATTGCTCCGCCTTTATTGCCTGTCTTCTGGCTGCTACCAGGACTAATTTTTTAACATCGCTTCCTTTAAGCAATTCAAATACTGGAGCAGGATTGCCTCCTGTCATTGAAATGACAGGAACTTTTTCCTCAACAGCAATATGAACAAAGTCCTCAAATGGCCTTCCGTGCTGTCCAATGGCAAAATTCACCCCAAAAGGCTTGTCTGTCATTTTTCTCACTTTCCTGATTTCTTCCCGCAGTTCTGCCGGTTCATTAAGAGACATTGCCGTAATTTGTCCTAATCCGCCTGCATTTGAAACAGCTGCTGCAAGCTCCGAATAGGCAAGATGGGCAAGACCGCCTTGAATAATTGGATATTTAATGTTTAAAAGTTCTGTTACTCTTGTATTCCAGTTCATTTTTCATCCTCCTGCTATGTATTTGTTTACTGTTATTTCGTCTTTCAAGGTTAATTTTCCTTTTAAGAAGAAAAACTAACTTCGACACAGGTCAACATATTTCTATGCAATGAATGCTAATAGTGCTATAATTCATTTGTTTTATGACTTTTTATTAAGAATTGCAATTTGATGTAAAGAGGTGTGAAGTTAAATTGTCACAATTTGAAACACCGTTATTTAGCGGATTAGTTGAACATGCAAAAAAAGAACCGGTACAATTTCACATACCCGGACATAAAAAAGGAGCAGGAATTGATCCTGAATTCCGTAATTTTATTGGCGATAATGCCCTTTCAATTGATTTAATTAATATTGGCCCATTGGATGACCTTCATTCCCCAAAAGGGATGATAAAAAAAGCTCAGGACCTTGCTGCTGAAGCTTTTGGCGCAGATCATACCTTTTTTTCGGTACAGGGAACTAGCGGCGCTATCATGACCATGGTAATGGCTGTATGCGGACCTGGGGACAAAATTATTGTCCCAAGAAATGTTCATAAATCAGTAATGTCCGCCATTGTTTTTTCAGGGGCAATCCCTGTCTTCATTCATCCGGCGATTGATGTAGAGCTTGGTATTTCTCATGGAATTACAACAGATTCTGTTGAGAAGGCTCTTTCACAGCACCCTGATGCTAAAGGGGTACTTGTTATTAACCCTACTTATTTTGGTGTTTCAGCCGATCTTAGGAAGATAGTTGAAATAGCACACTCCTACAGTGTTCCTGTTTTGGTTGATGAGGCACATGGGGTGCACATTCATTTCCATGAAGATCTTCCATTGTCAGCCATGCAGGCAGGTGCAGATATGGCAGCAACAAGTGTTCATAAGCTCGGAGGCTCCTTGACTCAAAGCTCGATTTTAAATGTACGGGAAGGCCTGGTTTCTGCAAATCGCGTTCAGTCCATTTTAAGTATGCTGACAACCACTTCTACTTCCTACCTTCTTTTAGCTTCATTAGATGTAGCAAGAAGAAGGCTCGCAACAGAAGGCCGTGAACTTATTGATAAAACAATAAAGTTGGCACAGTCAATAAGAAAACGGATCAATGAATTCGAACATATTTATTGTGTAGGTGAGGAAGTTTTAGGTTCAAAGGCAGCTTTTGACTATGATCCAACCAAATTGATTATTTCCGTAAAGGATTTAGGACTCACTGGCTACGAAGTGGAAAATTGGCTTCGTGAAAAGTTCAATATTGAAGTGGAATTATCAGATTTATACAATATTCTTTGTATTATCACTTTAGGTGATACTGACCGCGAGGGAGATATCCTGGTAGAGGCCTTAAAAGCACTTGAAGATGAATGCGCCCATCGTGCTGAAAAGGTTGCTCCTCTTCAGGTTCTACTCCCAGATATTCCTGTTTTAGCACTAACACCAAGAGATGCATTCTATGCGGAAACAGAGATTATACCTTTTGCAGAATCTGAAGGACGTATTATTGCTGAGTTTGTAATGGTATATCCTCCAGGAATTCCAATCTTTATCCCTGGTGAAATCATTATGAAGGAAAATTTGCTTTATATTAAGAAAAACCTTGAAGTGGGACTTCCGGTTCAGGGGCCTGAAGATGATGAGCTCAAAATGATCCATGTAATTAAAGAGTACAAAGCTATACGTTAATTCAATTTGCAACAGTTTCTTTCGCTGCAGCTGGATTAAGAAGTACTAAATTAGGATGTAACGATTAAATTATTGGTTTGATTATCAAAAAAACAGGGCTTCCGCCAATGGGAGCCCTGTTTCAATATGATTTTTATTAATTCATTATATCTTCTTCATCTGAATGATTGTGGCTGCTGCAGCACGTTTTACAGTTGGAATATAGGACGGTCACTTTTTCATCTTCAAAATGATCAATAGTAGAGTTGCAAGCCTGACATACGATAGTACCCATTTTATCAATCCCCTTTTCCAATTGAGTTATTTGAAAGCGTTTTATGATTCATATATTAATAATAATATAACATTATTATATTATCAAGCCTAAATTGTATAACATATTTAATAAAATCTACTAAAAAAACAGACCTTTAAAGGTCTGCTTTTTTAAATATTAATCATATTGGGTCTCAAATGGGATAGAAGGAATGGTTTCAGAGAAAAATTCACTTAATTCTGCAGCCTGTTTTTTACAACTTATTTTAAAAACTTTCTGCAAATGTTCAGTGTCTTTTATATCCTGGGGATCAAGGAGAGTTGAACGGCCTGTTTGCATACATACTACCAGAGGCTTTCCGAAAAACATATTTGTATAGACGATACCAAAGTCATACCTTGCTTCATCAGTGGCAAATCCGATAAAGCGTACTTTAACATTTTCATGCTCGTCATAGAGCTTCTCGAAGAAATTCATTTCACTCCTCCTTTATAAATAGTTAGAATATTATTATAATTCAAATTTTGTTAAAAAGCAATAATTAATGATTTTATTCTGGCAACCTGTTGTCATTCTTTTTTACAGAGTGCTAGAATGGAAGCAAGGAGTAAAAGTGTTTAGGGGGAACTGGACATGGCTGAAAATGCATATATTAAACTCGTACCTTCATCAGCAAAAACTGAAATATCGCTGGATGAAATAAAGGAACTTTTTTTGTATTATAAACAAATAACTAGCAAAACTGGCAATCAGGTCGATTGGTCTTATAGTGAAATGGCTTTTCCTTATGAAATAAAAGAAACAGCTGAAGGTAAAGGGAAATGGTTCTATCTTCACTCAGACCATGAAAAATACTATGCCATTCTTCTAGGTGTCGATAAGGAAAGTGTTCAGGAAGAAGACGGCGCATTGCGGGAACAATCTTACGTCCAGGTCACGCTTCCTGAAGGCTGTACCTATGGGGACAAAGGGAAAGCTAATGAATTTTGTAAATTCCTTGGCAAGAAGCTTCAAGCAGAGCTTCATTTGTTTAATGGCAGAGTAATGTATTATAATCCAAGGAAGAAGTAATACAACATAAAAATTCTTTTAAAGAACAGCTAGCTGGCTGTTCTTTATTTTAAGAACTTAAGTTATTTTAATACGGAGGATCTTAATGTCTAAAGGAAAATTCATCATTGTATTTATTATAAGCCTGGGGGTCACGATAGCTTCTCCCTATTATTTTAAAAGCTATTTTGAGAAGAAACCTACAGATTTAAAACAAACGGTCCATTTCGGGGGGCCTATCCCTTTTGTTGAGCAAAATGTGATTCTTCCAGATCTGGATAACCAATATCCATTGGAAGTGAAGTTTCAATCACCATTAAAAAAGAATACCGATTTTAGCTTTATGCCCTTTATCATTTCATTTATAATCCTGTTTGCTCTTTTATTTTCACTGATCAGCATCATTATTCGCTTTTTTAAAAAAGATACTCCATACAAAAAATAACACAGCAATAAGCTGTGTTTTTTATTGGGCAAAAAGGGTCATTGTCATATGGAATGACCCATATAAAGCAAGGCTGAAAGCTGTTATAAATATAGTCATCTTGGCTGATTTTGTTATTGAATTCCCTATCTGAAACGCCAAGTAAAAGAAAATAAAAAACATAATGATATTGAAAACGGGCTGGTCATGCTTTGATAGCCAGGACGTAAGCGTATACCCGCTCCATAGAATTAATTGCAAGAGAATAACCACATAAATTTTCATTATACCACCGCCACGGATTTATACCTATTTGCCGGACCCTGCTGTTTTATGATTATATGTTGTGAACCGAAAAGTTATTTTTCATTTATATAACATTTGGGTGACAAGCCTAAATTTGAAATATTGCCATGATAAAATGAATATACAAAAAGAGGGAATTATTAAATCAAGCCAACTATTTACGCTGGAAAATTCCTGTTCCAAATTCTAAGGCAGTGGCAGGTTTAAAAAAAAAACAAAGCGAGGGCTATCCGAGTAATGAAAATACTTCCTTATATTGTGATGGTTTCTTTATTGGTCCTAAACGCCTCTTGCGATAAAAGACATAGTGAAAAAAACATCAAGATAAGTAAGGATATAAAACAGATAATTTTCTTTTCCAACGAAAAAGAAATTAATCGGGAAGCTGCTTATTATGATGCTTTACTTGAATTAAAAAAGGACTTCCCTGAAGAAATGCATTCCATGCAGGTTCTTCCCGCTGATGAAAAAGAGGAATATTTAAATTCTTACCATGATCAGACACGTCCTGCTTTATTGGTAATCTATAAAAATCAGGTGATGGTAAATATAAATGGTGCCGTTTCAAAAGAACAGATAACACAGCCTGTTTCAAGAGTTTTACAAACAAATTAAAAAGGCCTTTCCGTTGCCGGAAAGGCGTTTTTAATTCTTATTTAATGATGTGGATTGGGCTGCCGAGAACGACTTCGGCTGCTTCCATAGAAATCTCTCCAAGTGTTGGGTGTGCGTGAATTGTCATAGCAACATCTTCTGCTGTCATTCCTGCTTCTATCGCAAGACCCATCTCAGCGATCATATCAGACGCACCAGAACCAGCAATCTGTGCACCGATTAATAAACCATCTTCTTTGCGGGTCACCAGTTTCATGAAACCATCTGGCTGGTCTAAGGAAAGAGCACGTCCGTTTGCTGCGAATGGAAATTTAGCAGAAACAATTTCAATTCCCTCGTCCTTAGCTTGCTGTTCAGAGTAACCTACTGAAGCCAATTCTGGGTCAGAGAATACAACCGCAGGAATGGCAAGATAATCAATTTCAGATGTATGGCCGGCAATTGCTTCAGCAGCAACTTTCGCTTCATAAGATGCTTTATGGGCAAGAGGCGGTCCTGCAACCACGTCACCAATTGCATAAATGCTGCCCACATTTGTGCGGCATTGTTTGTCAATCTTGATTAGACCGCGCTCACTTAGTTCTACGCCTGCCTGCTCAAGACCTAGCTCATCAGTGTTCGGACGGCGTCCAACCATGACGAATACATAATCTGCATCAATTTTTTGTTCTTCGCCTTTTACTTCATACGTAATCGTTACGCCATCTTCTCTCTCTTCTACACCCTTAGCCAAAGCTTTTGTAATTATTTCCGTACCTTTTTTCTTAAGGTTACGCTTTACAAGGGCAGACATTTGCTTTTCAAATCCATTCAGGATTTCATCAGCACCCTCAAGGATTGTTACTTTTGTTCCAAAGCTTGCGTATGCTCCGCCGAGCTCCGTTCCAATATAACCGCCGCCAATTACCACAATGCTCTTTGGAAGTTCCTGAAGATTTAGAGCACCAGTTGAATCCAAAACACGTTTTGAATATTTAAAAGCTGGGATTTCAATCGGACGGGATCCTGTTGCAACAATAGCATTTTTAAATGTATAAGTCTGGGATGATTTTTCATCCATAACCTTAAGTGTATTGGAATCAACGAAATAAGCTTCACCTTGAACGATGTTCACTTTATTTCCCTTTAAAAGGCCGCCAACACCGCCAGTCAATTTCTTTACAACACTTTCTTTAAAAGCCTGTACCTTCGAGAAATCAAGGGATACATTTTCAGCAATTACCCCCATGTTCTCGGAATGCTTAGCATTCTCAAAACGATGGCCAGCTGAAATAAGTGCTTTTGATGGAATACATCCTACGTTCAAGCAGACGCCACCAACGGTTGCTCTTTCAACAATCGTTACTTTCTGTCCAAGCTGTGCAGCACGGATTGCAGCAACATAACCGCCAGGTCCGGCACCAATAACTATAGTATCAGTTTCGATTGGAAAATCTCCTACTACCATTTATTATCCCTCCATTAACAATAGTTCTGGGTCGTTCAATAAACGCTTAATATGGTTCAATGCATTTTGAGCAGTAGCTCCATCAATCATTCTGTGGTCAAAGCTTAATGATAGTGCAAGAACTGGAGCAGCGACAATTTCACCATCTCTAACAATTGGCTTCTCTGCAATACGTCCAACACCTAGAATAGCCACTTCAGGATGATTAATTACTGGAGTAAACCATTGGCCGCCTGCAGAACCAATATTGGAAATCGTACATGAAGCACCTTTCATTTCGTTTGGTGCAAGTTTACCTTCACGCGCTTTTCCTGCAAGTTCATTAATTTCATTTGAGATGGTGAAGACTGATTTACGGTCTGCATCCTTAACAACTGGTACTAATAAACCTTTTTCAGTATCCGCAGCAATACCAATATTATAATAATGCTTATGGACGATCTCACTTGTAGCGTCATCCAAAGATGTATTTAACGCAGGGAATTCACGAAGCGCGCTTGTTAATGCCTTTACGATATAAGGCAAGAATGTAAGCTTGATACCCTTTTGGGCAGCAACTTCTTTGAATTTTTTGCGGTGAGTAACTAGTTTTGTTACATCTATTTCATCCATTAAAGTAACGTGTGGTGCAGTATGCTTGGAGTTAACCATAGCCTTTGCAATTGCTTTACGAATTCCGCTCATTTTTTCACGAGTTTCCGGATATTCACCCTGTGGAATTGATGCAGCAGCAGGTGCTTTTTCTGTTACAGCTTGTTGTGCGGCTTCAGCCGGTGCTGCCTGAGCGGTTGGAGCAGCAGCCCCACCAGTCAAGAACGCATCTACATCGTTTTTCATAACTCGGCCATTTTTGCCTGTACCAGCAACAAAGCGGATATCTACACCTTTTTCACGTGCATATTTCCGTACAGATGGCATCGCAATAATACGGCGGTCTGGATCAACGTCAGCCTGAGGCTGTGCACCAGCTCCTGTTGCTGTATCGGCTGCCTGAGGAGGCGTTGCCTCTTTTTTAATATCCTGACCAGCTTCAAGTGTAGATTGTACTTGAGCTTCTGTTTTTTCTTCGCTTGCTGCTTCGTCACCTTTAAACTGAAGATCTTCATATCCAGGTGCATCAAAGGTTACAAGTACCTGTCCAACAGTAGCGACAGTTCCTTCACCTATTAATACTTCAATAACAGTACCTTCTACTGGAGATGGGATTTCAACGACAGCTTTATCATTTTGGATTTCGCAAAGAACGTCATCTTCCTGAACCTTATCGCCGGCTTTAATAAACCATTTGACGATTTCGCCTTCATGAATACCTTCACCAATGTCAGGCATTTTAAATTGGAATGACACTATGATTCATCCTCCTATTGAACGTAAATTTCTTTATGATAGTAAAAAACAGGAGGGAAACAGGTTACTATTTCCCAGTTGCTATTAGAAAGTCAGAATTTTTTTAGCTGTTTCGATTACATCTTTATAATTTGGAAGCCATACGGATTCAGCCTGTGAGAATGGGTAGATCGTGTCAGCTGCGGTTACACGCAGTACAGGTGCTTCCAGACTTAAAATAGCACGGTCATTAATTTCAGCAACAACATTTGCTGCTACTCCAGCTTGCTTTTGAGCTTCCTGAACTACCATCGCACGGCCTGTTTTTTCAACCGAAGCGATAATTGTATCAATATCAAGTGGGCTGATGGTACGAAGGTCTACAACCTCTACTGAATGTCCTTCTTTTTCAAGCTCTTCGGCAGCTTTTAATGATTCGTGAACCATTGCACCGTAAGTAATGATTGACAAATCAGTACCTTCACGCTTTACATCAGCTTTTCCAAGTGGAATAGTGTATTCTTCTTCAGGAACTTCCTGGCGGAATGCACGATACAGCTTTAAGTGCTCAAGGAAAATTACAGGATCATTATCTCGGATTGCAGAAAGCAATAAGCCTTTTGCATCATAAGGAGTTGAAGGTACAACTACTTTTAATCCAGGAGTTTGCGCCATTAAACCCTCAAGGCTGTCAGAGTGGAGCTCAGGAGTGTGTACCCCACCGCCAAAAGGTGAACGAACTGTTATTGGCATATTATAGCGTCCGCCTGAACGGTAGCGCATACGTGACATTTGGCCGGCAATTGAATCCATTACTTCGAATACAAAGCCAAAGAATTGAATTTCAGGGATAGGACGGAAACCTGTTAAAGCAAGCCCGATTGAAAGACCTCCGATACCTGATTCAGCAAGAGGAGTATCAAATACCCGGTCTTCCCCGAATTCTTGATGAAGTCCTTCAGTTGCACGGAATACGCCGCCATTTACGCCAACGTCTTCTCCGAACACTAAGGTTTTAGGATCGTTGCGCAGCTCTGTACGCAACGCATCAGTAATTGCTTGAATCATTGTCATTTGAGCCATGACTTACTTCGACTCCTTTGCTTTGTAAATTTCATATTGTTCTTTAAGGTTTTGAGGCATTTCTTCAAACATAATAGACATCAGGTCAGTCACCTTTTGTTTAGGCGCAGCATCTGCCTTTTTAATAGCCTCTTTGATTTCTTCTTTTGCTTTTTCAATTACTTCGTTCTCTTTCTCTTCATTCCATAGACCTTTGTTTTCAAGGAACTTACGGAAACGTACAAGTGGATCCTTCTTTTCCCACTCATTATCAAGATCAGAAGTACGATAACGAGTTGGGTCATCACCAGCCATTGTATGAGGACCATAACGGTATGTTAAAGTTTCAATTAGTGTTGGGCCTTCTCCGTTAACAGCACGTTCACGTGCTTCACGTACTGCTGCATAAACAGCCAATGGATCCATGCCATCAACCTGAATTCCAGGAATACCTGCCGCAACAGCTTTTTGAGCAACTGTCTTTGCAGCGGATTGCTTTTCAACAGGAGTAGAGATCGCGAAACGGTTATTTTGAACAATGAAAATAGCTGGAGCTTTAAAAGCGCCCGCAAAGTTAATACCTTCGTAGAAGTCACCCTGTGATGCACCGCCGTCACCTGTATATGTGATAGCAACCGATTTAGAACCGTTCTTTTTCATTCCTAAAGCAACACCCGCAGCCTGAACATACTGAGCGCCAATAATGATTTGTGGAGAAATAACGTTTACACCCTCAGGAATCTGGTTGCCCTGGAAGTGCCCGCGAGAAAATAAGAATGCCTGATAAAGCGGAAGTCCGTGCCAAATTAATTGAGGAACATCACGGTAACCAGGTAAGATAAAATCTTCCTTTTCAAGTGCGAATTGAGATGCAAGCTGGGATGCTTCCTGCCCTGCAGTTGGTGCGTAAAAACCAAGTCTGCCTTGGCGGTTTAGCGAAATGGACCGCTGGTCAAGGATACGAGTATAAACCATGCGTCTCATTAATTCCTGAAGCTGTTCATCGCTTAACTCAGGCATTGCTGCTTCATTAACGACTTCGCCTTCCTCGTTTAAAATTTGAAGCGTCTGAAATTGTTCTTCTACAGTCTCGAGCGACTTTTTCGCATCGATCTTTTGTGCCTTCTTTGTATTAGAAGCCATCTAGGTCACCTCTTCCTTTCTTAAAAAGACATTAAAGTAATTTACATACACTCTTTTAGATTGCCCAAAAAAGCAGATAAATGCTGAAGGTTTTATAGGTGCTCACTTTATCAGGCATACGGCGTTGTTCGCTAACGTTCATGTACTCTTAGCCCAAAAACACGGCACTTTATAGTTTTCCACACTTCATGCCGCAAAAAACACGATTTTGGATTTGAACGCCGAAAATTTCTGTATCAGTAGTTTATGTAAATATATTAATACAATATTTTTTTACATTCTGAGTTTACATCAAGAGTTAACCCCCGTCAATTACAATGCACTTAAATTTTTCATCATACCCAAGTTGGAAATAAAATAAACTTTTTAGTCAACTGTACTACCACAATTAACAAAACTGTATTACTAATCATCCACTGTTTTAACACACCCAGCTCTCATTTATCTACCCTGAAATAACTGTGGATAGCTGTTATTTCATTTGTTTTTGTGCCATTTTTTTGAATTGGTGTCTTTTTACCTTTTTTATTAGAAAATTCGCCGGCCAGCAGGAAATTGGCCTAGCTTCCTCGACTCAGCACTTGTAGAAAGAAATTTGAATGTATTTTCGAGGAGTGACGCAGACTCCCAGCCATTAACAACATCGTTATATAAAAAACTTGGCAATAGCTAAGTACTTTTGGCAGAGGCCTAATTTTTGTTATGCGTTAAAATTTATTTCTTATTAGCAAAAAAAAAATCGGCCGAAGCCGATTTTTTATTAACTATTCTCTTTTACCTTAAAACCTGCTTTTTTATAAAAAAATTCTTTTTGCTTGTTATATTTTTCGGTTAAATCATTGAATTTATCGTTGGTCACGAATATCCCTCGATATGTTTTATTAATTTTATTTATTTGGGTTTCAAGTTCATCCAATGAAACACTTTTTTTCTTTAAAAGGCGGTATAAATCTTCATCCTGCTGAATGCCATTTAAATATTCATGGTAGAGCTGGTCATGAGCAGCATATCTATCCATCATTATATTGGAAAGTTTTACAGCGCTTGCTTGTAATTCTTTATCATCTAAATCGTCTATAACATCATCTGTCTTTTTGAATTCCTTTTTTGATGCCACGATACTTTTTTGTTCCTTTTCTATATGGTTCTTTCTCTCTTCTGCCAATGAAAGAGCTTGATCAGACAGCTTAGAAACTTCTTCATTCTTTTTCATACCCAGCCCCATGATTTTATCAAAAAGTTCCTTCTCCTGTTTTTCTAACGAGGTAAGCGGGTTTTGCTGATCCTCAAACCCTTTTTCTGCTGTAACTACCTTTTCCAGTATACTGTAGATCTTATCCTCAGGCGATTTTTGCTGTCCGCAGCCTGCAGCTATAATGATAGCTGTAATTATTGCTAATGGTAAACGAAATTTTAATATAAGCGACATCATCTAAGCCCCCAAACATTTAACACTTTTTTAACTATATCTATTATGAATCTTTTTGACAATCCTGTGTTTTTGAACTAGCCGGTGTTGAAATAATACTTGTCCCTCCAATTTGTTTTATAAATTTTTTTTATTTTTATTACTGGGCAGAGGCCTATACAGACTAATGCCTATGTTCATAATTTATACTACTAACCCGGCAAGACATAATAGAAAACCGGGGCGGAAAAATAGGAGGAGGTTATTCTTATGTATGGTTATGGTGGATGCGGTGGTTACGCTTACCCAGCTGGAGGCGGCTGCGGATTTGGTTTTGGCGGGGGCTTTGCTTTAATAGTCGTTCTATTTATTTTATTAATTATTGTTGGCTGTGCCTGCTGGAGATAATAAGGGTGTGGAGGAGGAAGTCCTTCTCCCTTTTTTATTTTACTCCATAATTAACCCCTAAATAATTCACCATTATTAACTTTTTATAAATTGTTTGATAGTATTATGATTATGGAAGACAGATATTAGCAAGTTTTTATACAGGAGTGAAATGATCATGTTAACGATGGAGGATATAATCCGAGATGGCCATCCAACACTAAGAAAAACAGCTGAAGAAGTTCCTATGCCGCCATCGGATGAAGATAAAAAAACTTTATTGGATTTAATGGAATATGTGCAAAACAGCCAAAATGCCGAAATTGCAGCTCAATATGGTTTGAGGCCAGGAATCGGACTTGCGGCTCCACAAATTAATGTTTCAAAAAGAATGATCGCGGTTCATGTCTATGATGATAAGGGTGTATTGTATAGCAATGCTCTTTTCAATCCAAAAATAGCCAGCCATTCCGTAGAGCGTTCCTATTTACTTTCAGGCGAAGGCTGCCTGTCAGTAGATGAACTTATAGAGGGATATGTGCCCCGATTTGCACGTGTTACAGTGAAAGGCTATGACTTCGAAGGAAAAGCAGTGAAACTGCGTTTAAAGGGTCTGCCGGCAATTTGTTTCCAACACGAAATTGATCATTTAAACGGGATTATGTTTTATGATCTTATTGATAAGAATGATCCCTACAAACCAATTGAAAACGCTATTGCTATAGAAAGATAAATTTAAACTATACTTAATCCAAAAAGTAAAGCCGCCTGCTGGCGGCTTTATTTTTGCAGAGGACGTGCCCAGGAATTCGCTTCTTTACCTTCGGTATGAATTGCGAACGCCGTTTTAAGAATGATAAGAAAAATAGCCAACCGCCAAAAGAACTTGCTGAATGCCCAATTTTTAATAAATCGCTTCTATTTCCTAATAAGCTTTATATTAATTCTAATTTTATCAAGCCGTTTCGAATGCCATCTTTCGACACGTCACTTGTCACTAAGTCTGCATGCTTCTTGGCTTCATCCTCGCCATTTCCCATCGCTACACCTGTACCAACAGCTTTTAACATTTCAATATCATTTAAACCATCACCAAATGCATAAACATCTTTCATTTGAAAACCAAGCCGGGAAATCATTTTTTTAATCCCTTCTGCTTTGGAGCCTCCCGCAGGAAGAATATCCACTGAATATGGATGCCATCTTATAAAATGAAAAGAAGAAAACTCGTTTCTATACTCGTTTTCTGTACCTTCCTCACAAAATAAAAGGGACTGATAAAGCTTTCTGCTTTTATAAAAACCAGCGTCCTCTTCAGGATGAGTAAATTTTAGTGTCCCTAAACTTTCCTCAATATAGGGGTGCTGAGAAACGGTTGCTTTCATTGTTTTTTCATTCATGAATACAACTGGATGCGAATTATGCTTTGATAATTCCAAGAGTTTTTCCAGTTCTGTTTCATTAAGCGGGTTTTCGTAAATAACCTGATTTTCGAATACAACATACTGTCCATTAAAACTCACAAAAGAATCAATATCCAATTCCTTACGAAGGCTTTCAAACATAAAGGGAGCTCTTCCTGTAGCAATAGCCACAAAGACTCCATTTTTCTTCAGTTCTTCTATAGCCCCTTTTGTACTCGAGGGCAAATTTTTGTCATGATCAAGCAGTGTACCATCTATATCAAAAAAGACAATTTTTTTCATGAAAAGCTCCTTTTCTTGTTGATTTAATCTAAGCTGCTGCTTTTTTTCCCATTTTCCCTTTTACCTTAAGAGAAGAAATGTATACACCTGCGAAGATGACGGCCAAACCAATCATCATTGAGGCATGGATCTTTTCATTTAAAAGCAACGCTCCCCAAAATATTGCGGAAACAGGCGCCAAATAAGTAACCAAGGATGCAAATTCCGGGCTTCCCTTTTGTACAAGGAAATAATAAAGCAAATAAGCAATTCCCGATCCCAGAACACCAAGGCCTACAAAGGGCAGGATGACAGAGACATCGAATAATTCAGCCAATTGGCCCGGTCCTGTTATCAGCACCCAAACAAGGCTAATAGCAGCCGAAAAGGCCATTGTTAAAAATGATGTTTCCAATACAGACAAATCACTTAAGAACTTCTTGGAAAGATGCGAACCTACCCCATAGCAAAAGGTGGCACAAGACATTAATAAAACACCCGACAAATGTCCCGCGTTAAAATCACCCGGTTTTATTTCCGATAATATAAAAATTCCAATAAAACCTACTATTATACCTACCCATTGATTCTTTCTCAAAGGGGAAGAAAAAATTAAAAAGCCAATTACCAAAGTCCATATAGGTGTTGTGGCATTAATAATGGATGCAAGGCTTGAAGAAATTTTTGTCTCACTTGAGCAAATAAATAACCAGGGAATTACATTATTCATCAAAGCGACAAAAGTAATTTTCACCCAGGGCAATTTTTTTCCGTTCCTTTGGCCTCTTTTTACTATCAAATAAATAATGCCCAGGATTAAAAATCCAAAGAAACAGCGCCCAAAAACAATTACAGCTGGATCAAGCGTATCAAGCAAGATTTTCATAAATAAAAAAGAAGTGCCCCATATTAGACTTAGAACTATTAAGGCACCATATAATTTGCTCATCCCCATCCCTCCGGTGTTTTTAAAGATGTGTTTAATAATTGTTCATTTTCTAAGAGGAAGCTTTCATAAGCCTGCAGCAAAGCCGCTAGATGCCTTTTAAACTTCATTTTTATATGTGTACCTTTATAATATCAAAAACAGTAAACCTTCTCTTTAAAATTGTCAATTTATTAACGGGACAAGTTTTTCCATCTTTACCCATGAAATTCTTAATTGATTCATCATATAATAGTGGTATATAGATAATTTTATTTTTCAAAAACTTCTTTTCAGTATCCTGGCCGCTTTACATTGGACAAGGATGGTATAAAATAAGAAGTAAGGAGATGATCCACAATGTTAAGGAAGCTAAGAGAAAAGCTTTTGAAACAGTGGAAAGATTTGCTCAGAAAAAAAACGATTGCCTAAATCTTTGAGCCCTTCAAACTTGCGAAGGGCTCCTTCCTTATTGTAAATTTGTAAACAGCAGCCGTTTTGCTTGCATTTTCATCTCTATCCATTTGATGGTAACCATCCTTATTAAATAAAATAAATGAAAAAGTTATAAAAATTTTATATAATAGAAAAAGTTATGTGGATTAAGGAGCGATTTAAATGATTTTTAAAGTTTATTTTCAACAAAGCGTTAAACAGGTACCTGTAAGAGAAAACACAAAATCAGTTTTCGTTGAAGGCGAATCTGAAAGAGATGTTAGAAAGAAATTGGCTAACCATGACTATAATGTTGAATTTGTACAAGCAGTCAAAGGAGCTTTTTTAGAATATGAACAACAAAATGAAGACTTTAAAGTATTGGAGATTTGATAATTTATGAAATTTGTTAAAAACGATCAAACTGCCGTTTTCGCACTTGGTGGTCTTGGTGAAATCGGTAAGAATACTTACGGAGTTCAATTTCAGGACGAAATTATTTTAATTGATGCAGGAATCAAGTTCCCTGAAGATGAACTCCTTGGTATTGATTACGTTATACCGGATTATACTTATCTGGTTAAAAACGAAGAAAAAATTAAAGGCCTTTTTGTAACTCATGGACATGAAGACCATATTGGCGGAATTCCGTATTTATTAAAACAAATAAATATTCCTATTTATGGCGGCAAGCTTGCTTTGGGCTTAATTAAAAATAAGCTTGAAGAGCATGGGCTTCTCCGTACGGCAAAGCTGATAGAAATTAAAGAAGATGACATTATCAAGTTCAGAAAAACTTCTGTTACTTTTTTCCGAACTACCCACAGCATTCCTGATTCTTATGGAATCGTGGTAAAAACCCCTCCTGGCCAGATCGTCCATACGGGAGATTTTAAATTCGATTTTACACCTGTTGGTGAACCAGCAAACCTAACCAAAATGGCTGAGATCGGTAAAGAAGGAGTATTATGCCTCCTTTCTGACAGTACAAACAGTGAAGTTCCTGATTTCACGATGTCTGAACGCAGAGTTGGTGAAAGCATTCAGGATATTTTCCGGAAAGTGGATGGAAGGGTTATCTTTGCAACCTTTGCATCTAATATTCACCGTCTTCAGCAGGTCGTTGAAGCTGCTGTGACAAATGGCAGAAAAATAGCCGTTTTTGGAAGAAGCATGGAAGCCGCAATAGAGATCGGAATAGATTTAGGATATGTACGGGCTCCAAAAGATACTTTTGTTGATGCGCAGCAAATCAACCGACTGCCGGCCAATAAGGTTACTATTCTATGTACCGGCAGCCAGGGTGAACCAATGGCAGCCCTGTCCAGAATTGCAAACGGAACTCATAGGCAAATCCAAATCATTCCTGGGGATACAGTTGTTTTCTCATCTTCTCCTATCCCAGGCAATACCATCAGTGTGAGCCGTACCATTAACTCACTTTTTAGGGCTGGCGCCGAGGTTATCCATGGCAAACTAAGCGATATTCATACTTCAGGACACGGCGGGCAGGAAGAGCAAAAGCTTATGCTTCGTTTAATAAAACCAAAATTCTTCATGCCGATTCACGGTGAATACCGGATGCAAAAAATGCATACGAAGCTTGCTATTGATTGCGGAGTTACTGAAGAAAATTGTTTTATAATGGATAATGGCGAAGTTCTTGCTCTTTCTCAGGATACTGCACAAGTTGCAGGAAAAATCCCATCCGGTAATGTTTATATTGACGGAAGCGGTATTGGTGATATCGGTAATATCGTGTTGCGTGACCGCAGAATTCTTTCTGAGGAAGGCCTTGTGGTTGTAGTGGTCAGCATTAATATGAAAGACTTTAAAATTGCTGCCGGCCCTGATCTTATCTCCAGAGGATTTGTTTATATGAGAGAATCCGGTGATCTTATCAATGACGCACAAACTTTAATAACCAAACATCTAAACAAAGTTATGGAAAGAAAAACAACCCAGTGGTCCGAAATTAAAAATGAAATTACAGATACATTGGCTCCATTCCTTTATGAAAAAACTAAACGCCGTCCTATGATCCTTCCGATCATCATGGAGGTATAAAAAAGAAGCAGGCCGCGTGCCTGCTTCTTTTTTTGTGATTTGGATTAGATTAGGTCCTATTAAGGCTTTACCTCTCCACCACTTTTCTTTATTTCATTACTTTCTTTTCAAAACGGTTGATATCTTCATCGGTTCCAATCACGATCAAGACATCTTCAGATAGAATAGTTTCACTTGCCTGTGGAGAGACAATAATATTACTGCCCCTTTTTATGGCTACAATATTAAGGCCATATCGGGCTCTTATATCCAATTGAAGAATCGTATGACCGCCCAGTTTCTCATTCGCGATAATTTCAACAATGCTATGTTTGTCGGAAAGCTCAAGATAGTCCAGTACGCTGCTGGAAGCAATGTTATTAGCAATTTTTCTTCCCATATCCCTCTCAGGATGGACCACCTTGTCTGCTCCTATCTTTATCAATACCTTTTCATGATAGTCGTTTTGTGCTTTGGCCGTAACATTCCTGACTCCTAACTCTTTCAAAATAAGAGTAGTGAGGATACTGTTTTGTATACTATCTCCAATTGCAACAATTACATGGTCAAAGTTGCGTATTCCCAGACTTTTTAATACTGCCTCATCTGTTGAATCTCCTACTACAGCATGAGAAGCAATAGCAGAGTATTCATTTACTCTATCTTCATCGCTGTCAATGGCCAAGACCTCAAGCCCTTGTTCTGAAAGAGCCCGGCAGATACTGCCTCCAAAACGGCCTAGACCAATAACCGCAAAATTTTTTTTCACAAGGATTCCCCCAACAAAGACATGATTATTATTCTTCCATTTTATCATAAAACAATTGTATGCAAGTATCTTACTTTTGCCCCTTACATAATCAGCGTTAAGTTAAAAGAGGCGCATTAGCAATATTAGTGAAGGCACAATAAAAAAAGGCCAGCAATATAAACTGTTACAAGGGTGATTCCCATCGTATCACTTGTGTAGGCTGAGTTATATATACGGATACAGTATATAAGGAAGATGTGATGCACGGAGGCTGCCCAGCATCTGGGATTTTATCAAGTCCCGTTACTTTCGTATTAAAAGAACCACCAGCTAAAAAACTTAGCATTTTTGGTATTTTAATAGCATTCTCTACTTTATGCTCTCCTTCAGTCCCCTGCCAGTCTTAAAATGCCATTCTGCTGCTGCAACTGAAGCTAATATAAGGCTGCTGTCTTTTAAAAAGATGTTAATACACGGAAAATTTTTGATGGTGCTGCGGGAATAAACATGACGAAAAGGTTCGATATATACATAGCCCCATCCTTCAGCTTAAATCCCTGAGGTGTATTCATAAAGGCATTTACACTAGTAATATATACAGCAGAAGCAGATGAACCGATAAAAACTGGAATTGAGATAAGCCAATGGTACAGAGGTTTTTTGAAGCGTCACAAGTTGTATAAATTTATTCCAATTAAGACTAAATACTGTGATAGCTATCATAAATCCATTAAGCAAGAATTAGCCCCCAGTATAGAAATACCCGCGGAAGGGCGGGCTAAACTAAAGGACCTTAACAATAAGAATTAGTTTTCTAGTTATTCTTTTTCCTTATTTTTTTATACAAGAGAAACACGATTCCGACCAGGATAAAAAGAGCTGTAAATACAGGAATATTACCGATAAAGAATACAACAAGCCCTGATACAACTGTCAATAAACCATTGGCACTCAACACAAATTGTTTTTTTATTCTATCCCAAGTATTTAATTTTTTATCGAGGTGGGGCACTACGACTTTCGATTCATTTAAAGTAATGGTAACAGTTGAATAATCCGTTTGGTTTCTAAGAAAATTAATTTTTCCTTCCAGTTTTTCAATTTCCTCCTGGACCGAAGAAAGATCAGACGATATTTTCAATAAGTCCTCCGTTTTAGCGGCGTTTTTCATAAATTCCAACAACCGGGCTTCCACAGCCTTCTTCGATCTCAGCCTTGATTCCAGATCAACATATTCCTCCGAAACATCCTGCCCTGTCACCTGCCGATTAAGAACTTCTGATTTCCCCTCGGCATCATTCAAAAACTCATGAAAGTGTTTTTGTGGTACCCGAATTTTAAGAGTACCATTAATCTGCTCCTTGCCCTCTTTTGATACATTGGAGTCAATGACATAGCCGCCAAAATCTGTTGCACGTTGTTCAAGCCATGTGACAGTTTTTTCGAAATTCTTTACGCGGATCTGCAATTCTGCATGATAAATGACCATTCGATTAGGCATTTCTATTTTCTCTTCCAACTGCTGTTCTTTTTGTGGTGAGGAATTCTGTAATAAAGATTTTGAACTGCTTCCTGCCTGATCCATTTTCTGAGTGGATGCTTTACTATCTTCCACATTAGAACTACAGCCTGAAAGGATTAAAAATACTAAAATAAAAATAGACAAAAGTAATTGCAGATTTCTTTTCACATTGGCACCCCTGTTTTCATTTATTGATAATGACGAAACCAGGGGGTGAAAGTTACATCCATACAAAAAAATAAAAGTTGCCTGTTTTTTCACAGACAACTTTTAATATATCCTTATTCGGTTTTTTCCAATTCATCCAACACACGGTTTACTCTTTTTTCAAGCATTTTCATACCGCTTCCCCCTGCCTGGAAATGGCGAAGCTTTCCTTCACGATCAAATACATAGTATGCAGGTACATATTGATTTTCGAAGGTTTCAGTCAGCTTATGCTCACTATCAACGAAAATTGGCTGTGTAATCCCATGCTCGGCAGCGACTTTCTTTATATCGTCTATATTAAGGTCGTTTTCAGATCTTGGCATATGAACTGCAACAACATTAAGCTTTTCCTTGTAATCATCCCTGAATTGGTTAACTTGAGGCATAGCTTCCTTACAAAGGTGGCAGCTGATAGACCAGAAGTGGATTAATGTAGGCTTTTCACCAATTAACTCATCTTTTGACACTTGTCCGTTCAGCCACTCTGTAGCTCCGGCAAGTTCAGGCATTGGCTCACGTAATTTCATCTTGTACCCTCCCTTTCTTTATTACAAAGAAGGGCCTAACACATTCGGGTTAGGCCCAGCAAAAAAAATTAAACGTTTAATGTAGCTTGTCCTGGCTTCCAGTTTGCTGGGCAAAGGCCGCCTGTTTGAAGTGCTTGAAGAACACGCAATGTTTCGTCTACGTCACGTCCGATATTATTGTGGTTAACTACAGAATACATTAGTTCGCCTTCTGGGCTGATAATGAACAAGCCGCGAAGTGCAACACCTTCTTCTTCGATTAAAACGCCATAATCACGTGCTACAACATGGTTAGTATCAGCAGCAAGCGGATATTTAATGTCGCCCAGTCCGTTTTCTTTGCGGTCTGTGTTAATCCAAGCTAAGTGTGTGTGGATAGTATCAGTTGATGCACCAATAACTACTGCATCAAGATCGTCGAATTCATCAAAACGATCAGAAACAGCTGTGATTTCTGTTGGACATACAAAGGTGAAGTCCATTGGATAGAAGAATAATACAGTCCATTTATCATTTTTCATATTTTCTTCAAGACTTACTTTTCCAAATTCCTTATTAGGCATTACAGCATCCATTTCAAATCTTGGTGCTTGTTTTGCAACCATACGTTCTGGCATGTTTATCCCTCCAAAAATTTTTTTATGGCAAATTCGATTACCATTACTGGACAAATTAATTATAGAACAACCATTATTTTGAGTCAATATTAAATTATAATTAATTTAAATAAGTACTTATTATCAATTATAATTTAAAACTCCATTAATTGGTTTGCCCTATTTTTAATTTTAATAAACGAAAAAAATGAAAGATTTTGCGTTACACATTTCCCTTAAATTCTACCACTCTAAGGCAAAATAGGAAAATAATATGCATATCCCAATATTAGTTTCCCTTATCCATTAAATAGGAGGATATAAAAGCAATTGCTTTTTCAATTGCCGTTTCATCCGGGTTCAGTTTTGAATGATGAAGGCCAAATGGTGAATTGACTCCAAGCCAAAACATAAAGCCCGGAATTTCTTTAAGCATGTATCCAAAATCCTCACCAGTCATTGCTTCCTTACATTCAACTAACTCCATATCAGGATTCTTTTTGGCAAAATCCATAAATTCTTTGGTAAGCGGATGGTCATTATAGACCTGGTAATACATTGCACCATAATCGATGATACATTCACATTCATAGCCAGCTTCAATGCCTTTTACCAATGCTTCAATTCTCTTTTTCACCTTTGCCATGGAATCAGGGGAAAGTGTTCTAATTGTCCCTTCCAGCCTTGCCCGTTCGGCAATAATATTTTGGACTGTGCCCCCTGTTATTTTTCCAACTGTTACAACTGCACTATCTAGAGGATCAATATTTCGTGAGACAACGGTCTGCAGCTGAGTGACAAGTGAACAAGCAGCAATAATCATATCGTTTGTCTGATGAGGATAGGCCGCATGTCCGCCTTTTCCTTTTAAATCTATAAAAAGCTCTGATGTATTAGCAAACAAAAGCCCTTCCTTTACCGCAATAGTCCCTGCCGGGTACTCTGGGGCAATATGCAGAGCCATAATGATATCAGGCTTCCATGCATCCATAATATCTGATTGAAGCATCGGTTGGGCTCCGCCTGGCCCTTCTTCGGCCGGCTGAAAAATAAAGAGAAGATTGTCTTTAATCGGATTTTCAGCAAAAAAGGATAGAATCCCCAGCGCGATGCTCATATGAAAATCATGGCCACAGGCATGCATCTGACCTAAATGAGTTGAAGAAAAGGTTAATCCGGTATCTTCTTCAATTGGCAGTCCATCAATATCTGCCCTGTATCCAATCGTTTTTGTTGGTTTTAAACCGTGAAGCATAACAAACAATCCTGTTTTCCATTTTTTAATTACCATTCTTTCCTGTGGAAGAGTCTGAAGGTACGATAGAAGATATTCCTGTGTTTTAAACTCCCTAAAGCCAAGCTCCGGTATTTGATGAAGGTCTCTTCTTATTTTTACAAAAGTGTCCATATGTATTCCCACTTTCCAAATATATGCCAGCGCTGTTTTAGCACCCTTAAAATTATATAAAAATAAAGCGTGGAGAGCTTCCACGCTTTATCTGGCCCTACCTTAAGCCATTTTAGCTTCTATTACAGCTGGCGAAGTTCCTGCTTAATTTCTGTTTTTGACTTGGTTTTTTCGTCAATGTCTTTTATTCTTCTTGCCGGTGTACCCGCAACCACAGTATATGGAGCTACATCATCAATAACAATCGCACCAGCTGCTACAACAGCACCTTTACCAACAGTTACTCCTTCAAGTACCACTGCATTAGCTCCAATGACGACATCGTCTTCAACGATAACTGGCTTGGCAGAAGGCGGCTCAATTACACCTGCAAGAACTGTTCCTGCTCCGATGTGGCAGTTTTTTCCTACAGTAGCACGGCCTCCAAGAACAACATTCATGTCAATCATGGTACCTTCTCCAATTACCGCACCAATATTAATAGATGCCCCCATCATAATAACAGCATTTTCACCGATTTCTACTTGATCCCGGATAATAGCACCCGGTTCAATGCGAGCTTTAATATTTTTCATATCCAGCAGAGGAATAGCCGAATTACGGCGGTCATTTTCTACAACATAATCCTCAATTTTTGACTGATTTTCTTCTAGAACCGGAGCAATCTCTGACCACTCCCCAAAAATCACACCTGTATTTCCAGTTATAAAAGTTTTTGCGGAACTTCCGAAATCCAGGCCGCCAAGCTCACCCTTAACATAAACCTTTACAGGTGTTGCTTTTTTGCTGTTTTGTATAAAAGAAATTATCTCATTTGCATCCATCATTTTCATTAAAAACCCTCCATTATGTATAAAATACCCAGTTTTCTTCACATCTATAGGAATGAAAAAATCTGATTTGCTAAAAAACACTTTAACAAATAAAAGAACTTAAAACAAGATAAATTACTGCATCTTTTCTGATTCTTCGATATGTTCTTTAATAACCTCTACAAAGGCTTGAACCTGTTTTAGCTGAAAAGAAGATTCATATCCCAAAAGCCAGGTATCTCGTTTAAGAGGCAAGCCATGTTCATCATGAAGCGGGATTTTAAAAATATCTTTTTCAGCTCCGTTAAGTGTAATGGCAGGCAGGATTGCGTAACCAATGCCATTGAATGCCATTTGTTTACAGGTTTCAATTTGGTCTACCACAACCGTTCTTCTTGGAGGAGTTTTAAAATGCCGAAGCCACCAGTCCTGAATCTCCTGAAAATAATTAGAATCACTTTTAAATTGAATAAAAGGACGGTCAGTTTCGAGGACCTGTTCTGGACTTGTAATTTCTTTATCAACCAAATAAAGGCTGTCCTGAAATAAATGTATTTTTCTACCCTTCCAATCGGGAGTTCCTCTTATTATGCCAATTTGGACTTGATCATCATATATGCATTTAAGAATTTCACTGCTCCATCCTGTTATAAGCGAGATTTTTGCCTGAGGGTATCTGTCTATAAATTTTTTTAGTACCTGTGGAAGCCAGTTGAGCCCCACTATTGAAGCTACAGCAATCTTTAGTGTGCCAGCCACTTCTGACTGAAGGGAATGAATTGATTCCCTTACTCTTTCCTGCTTGGAAAGGACTTCGTCTACAAACTGGATGACATGCTCACCAGCAGGTGTCAGAGTCAATCCTTTTTGAGAGCGGATAAATAATTTGGCTCCCCAATCTTTTTCTATCGTCTGGAGACGCTGAGATAAAGCAGGCTGAGAGACAAATAGCCTTTCTGCGGCCTTCCTCATATTCATCTCCTGGGCAAGCACTGATAATAATTGAAATTCACTTAGTGATGACATAATTTCCTCTTTTTATATTATTTTTATTAATTATAAAAGATTTCTTTTAGGAGTTCACTTAATAAGCAAAAAGAGCTCCATTTTAAACAGAGCTCTTACTTTTTCTTGGGAGGAACATTATTAAGATTAAGCTAATAACAGCTGCAGCAAGGACAGCATAATAGACAGTATGGAGCGATAGTGTTAAACCATCCTGCAGTACGTCTATTGCCTTAGGGGTAAGCTCATTTTTTCCTTTGCCATTTAAAAGCTGATTGGCAGAATCTACATGGAGCTTTTTCCCTCCATCAACAGCATGTCCAGAAAAATAATTACTCAGCCGGCTATTCAAAATTCCGCCTAACATGGCAGCTCCTATTGTATTTCCAAGATTGCGCATAAACATATTGGATGCTGTGGCTATCCCTCTTTGCTGCCAGTTCACTGTGCTTTGGATAGAAACGATGAATGCGGTAGAGGTAAGCCCCATTCCTACTCCTACTAGAAAGGAACCTGCAGCGGCCCAAAGCGGCCCGGAATCAGCTGTCATCAATGCAAAGAAAAGGCTGCCAGCTATAAGAAACCCTCCGCCTATAATAGACGTCATACGATAGCCCATTGTGATAAGCATTCTGCCAGATAAGGTAGAAGCTATTGGCCAGCCGATTGACATTGCAGTAAGCGTAAAACCTGCTATTATGGGTGTCTTTCCCATGACCCCCTGAACATACGCCGGAAGAAAGCTCGAAATTCCAATCAGCATAATTCCTGTTGTCAGCGAGGTAACATTAGCAATAAAAATAGATCGCTCTTTCCAGATATTAAATGGCATCATTGGTTCAGCAGCCCGATTTTCCTGCAGAACAAACCAGAACAGCGAAACCGCACACAAAATAAATAAAGCTAAGGACTGGAATGAGGTCCAGGCCCAGTGAGCGCCTCCCTCTACAAGAATAAGCATAAGGGAAGAAATGGCCACAGTTAACAAAACGGCTCCAGGATAATCAATCTTATGCTGCCTTTTTTCAACTTTTTCATGTAGGAAAAAATACAATCCAGCAATTGAGAGGATGCCTAAAGGAATGTTGATCCAAAAAACATAGTGCCAGCTCACGTATTGAACAAGAAATCCTCCAATTGCGGGGCCTAAAACCGCTGAAATCCCCCATACACTTGAAAGGTATCCCTGGATTTTTGCTCTTTCCTCCTGAGTATAAATATCTCCTACTATGGTAGTTGCGATTGGGGTAACAGCCCCGGCACCAAATCCCTGAATCAGCCTAAAAATGATGAGCATTTTCATGGAATCCGCAAATCCGCATAATATTGATCCAACAAGAAATATGAATATTCCGACAAACAGGATCGGTTTTCTGCCAAATAAATCAGAAAGCTTGCCATAGATAAGGACTGTTACTGAATTCATGAGCAGATAAGCCGAGAACACCCAGCTATAAAGGGTAAATCCACCCAGTTCTCCCACAATTGCCGGCATCGCCGTTGAAACAATTGTTCCTTCTATAGCCCCCATGAACATAGCAAGCATTACGGATATTAATACAAGCGGCCGATTCGTTTGTTTTTCAACACTTTTTTGCTGAGCCTTTTTTAAAGGGGCACCCATAATAACACCTCTTGATTTAAAATGGCTCCCTAAAGGGGAGCCTAAGCATCATGTTTATTTTTATTTACTTTTCTGATATGCCTATTTAATTGGTTTAGGACTGTGCTTCTAGGAAGAATTCCCTCAAAATACCCTTCTTCATTTTCCACACAGATAAACGGATGATTAATCAATATTTCAAGGCATTCTTTTATTGAAGCAGTAAGTTTAACCCGCTTCACGTTTTTGTTCATAATTTCCTCTACACGTTTTTCTTCAAGCTTCTCAAATTCAATTCTCTCAAGCCCAAGAATTGAGTCCATAATTAAAGGAGTGCTTATCAATCCATGAAGTTTATAATGCGGATCCAAGACGGGAATGGCAGTATAACCACTCTTAGTTAAAACCAATAAAGCATGTTCAAGATTGTTGCCAATTTGTACATGTGCAACACGTTCTGAAGGAATAATCAGAGCTTGCAGACTAACCTCCAAAAATTCCCCACTATGAAGACTTATCATCACCGAAAACTCCTCAATGTTTGTTTTACCACATATATATTCTAACACAGTTTCCGGGGTACTGTCCTAATTAAGATTATATTAACCCTTGCTTGTTTCAATATTTTTTAGAGTCATATGGCAATTCGGACATTCATAAATGACATTTTGATTTGATTGGGCCGTAAGGACATTTTTTAACTCTGAAGTCTTTTGGCATTTGGGACAAATGACAATTGGCATCATTTTTTATTCACCTCTTTAAGTTAGAATGCCAAACTCCTTGCTCGTGCATTCAAATTGAAAAGAGGAGTGAAGCAACTCATTGAGTAATTTAAATATAATCATGCAGCTTTGCGAGTAGCTGAGCAGTAAAATATTCAGGGTTGAAAAACCTTTGGGGAGGCTGGAGAAGGACTAGAAAAAGTGGAGGCATCCATCAGTTTCCGATAACCCTGAGAGTTAAATAGCAAAAAAAATAAGGAACCATAATGGCTCCTTATTGAATTAAGTCAAAAATTTCAATTGTGATCATATCGATATTATCAAATTGATAGCGTTTTGGCTTTTCTTTTTCGCTGTATACTTCCAATTCAAACGTTTCAGTTTTAGGATGGAATGTTACCTGACATTTTCTTTCACCCTCAACCTCGAAATAACGCTGAGCAGGTTCTCCAGAACTAGCTTGTTCCTGAAGGTTTTTTAATCGTGTTAATATACCTTGAAGTTGTGACAATGTTCTCTCTCCTTTCAAACAAAAAAGCGTTTACCTATAGGTTTCGCATTTGGCATGTTTCTATCCTGATGGATTATTTTCAGAATATTTAAATCAGATTCTTTACATCCCAATATTAACAGCATAAAATAATGACAGGTATTTGTCCAAGTAAAAATAGATAAAAGGAGGGTTTTTTTGAAAAAAACTATTTTTATGGCAGAAAATATATATTTGATTGATGACTTTGATTTGGGGCTGCCTCAAAGAACTGGCAGTTATTTTTTGGATGAAGAAGAGCTAACCATTATTGAAACCTGCACCAGCCGTTCCATCCCCTATATTCTTGAAGGACTAAAAGAGCTTGGGAAAAGCCCGGAAGATGTCAAATATATTATCGTTACTCATATCCATTTGGACCATGCAGGCGGAGCAGGACTTTTGTTAAGTTATTGTCCAAATGCAAAAGTTATTGTTCATCCAAAAGGGGCCAGACATTTAGCAAACCCAGAAAAGCTAATTGCTGGAGCAAAAGCTGTATATGGCGAAAGATTTGATGAGCTTTTCCATCCTGTTCTGCCCGTTCCCGAAGAAAAAATTCTGTTTAAAGACCATGATGATACACTTCAAATTGGCCAAGATTGCACCCTATCATTTTTCGACACTCCCGGCCATGCCAACCATCATATGAGCATTTATGATGAGAAGAGAAAATTAATTTTCACCGGAGATACTGCGGGCGTATCCTATCCTCAGCTTAAAAAATATGGGGCGGAATTATTTCTTCCTTCTACTTCACCCAATCAGTTTGATCCCATTAAGATGCTCGATTCGATTGGATTATATGAGGGAATGGAAGTCGAGTCTATCTATTTTGGGCATTTTGGAGCCACCAGCAATCCAGAAGAAGTTTATCGTCAAATCCGGTATTGGCTTCCAATATTTCTTAATGAAACTCAGAAAGTATTTTCATCAATGGCAGACCCTAAAAAAGGTGCACTGCAGCTCAAGAATTCCCTTTATACCCTTGTATCCGAATCTTTAAGAAATATATTCATTCCTAAAAATGATGATTTTTTTACTATCCTTAATTTAGACTTATCTGTATCATCAATGGGACTGATTGACTATTTCACCAAACTGGAGATTAAAAAGCAAAAAGAAACCGCACTCTAAGCGGTTTCTTTTGTTTATAGGGATTCTTTAATAACTTCTTCAGGGACGTCATCGTAAAGATACTTGGAAATCTTCCAGACTCCCGATAAATTCTCAAGCAGTATACCTTCATAATGGCTTTTATATCCTACTGGCCCCTCATTACTTTCAGGGAAATATTCAAACACATAAATTTTATCAGGTTTAATGACCACACGGGTATTATTTGAATATCGGTAAAAGGGAATATAATATTTTGCGAAATCAGAAGCGTATGTAAGATACTTACCATTTGTTTCTTTTAAATTTTCCTTTAAAAAATCCTTTTGGTATTCCTTTGAAAAATAAGGACTTAAAATACCATCAATTTCTTCTTTGGTCCTCTCTTTTTCACTTAAAGCAGCTTGTGCCTGAAAAGCTTCTTTCAGAAAGCCAAAAACTTCTCCCCTGTCTTTTAATTCCATATTGGCATGCGGGGTTTGAGGGGATATCGGTATAAACAGACAAGAAATAAATAATAATATCAGCAATTTTTTCACTTTTCTATCCTCCCTTTCTGGACAAGCCGTCATTCTTTTATTTTATCAATATTTTTACCAATGTTTTCTATACTTCGTTCGTAAAATAACTTCACAATTAGACATAATTTTCGTTATCTTTTTAATACCCACTTCCTTTTCTTTTTAACCTTACAAATGGAAAAAATTAAAAAACATCCTCATTTACATTAGCAGCAAAAAAAATAGGCCTCTTAAAAGAGACCTAACGGGACCAGCCAAAAAATATAAAAACGATTATCAGCAAAAGCAAAGCGAAGAAAATCCCATAGGATAAAAAAACAGGATTAATGAGATACACGTGACGCTTAACAGGCTTAGCAAGCTCTGTATCAAGTCCATTCCCCGCCGCCCTGTGCCGTCTAGCCAGGACCCAGGTGTAAATAAGCGACACTGCCAAAATTCCTATAACAGCAACGGAAAGAAACATTAAACTCATGGGTCATCCCCCTTAAATTCGTTTAATTTTAACCTTCCTCCCGGTCGATTTTTATATTCAATTATTAAAGGATGAGATTGGTGTCAAATAGAAAATGATGAGAAATATCAATAAACAGAAATTCCTGGGAACTCACCGGATAAGAAAAGGTCCTTACGGGTTCACCTGTTTCAATATCACTATAAAGGTCTGACAAAATCCCTTTATTTTCATTTCTCATCTTGATTATATTTTCAAGAAAATACGGTCTCCAGCTCCAATTTTTATGAAGATATTCAGACTGAAAAATCCACCCGCTTTCAGGGTTTTTAAAGTAGTTTGCAGAAAGCTGAAAACCATCTCCATCACATACGTACATTCTAAACGCAGCAGGATCCATTTCACGCTTTATTTGTAAAAATAATTCCTCGTAAGATGGTTTCTTTTGTTTCACAACGATTGACTGTACCTTTTGATGAAAAGATTCTGCAGCCGAGTATATCGCCTGGAGTTTTTTCTTTTCTGAAAGAATAAATCCATGAAATTCCTGCTTCAATCTCTCCTTAAGCATAAAAGGTGAAACTAACTTAGGGGCTGGCCGTGACAAATAAAATCCCTGATAATATCTGCCGCCATTTTTCCATGCGAACTGAAGCTGATAATCCATTTCAATATTTTCAAATAAAAGCTCAGCACCAATTTTTCTTGCCAGCAGGGACAAAGTATACATAATGTCCTGAAAAGATGCTGATGTACCGGTTAATCTTAAGGCAGCCAAATTGACCTTTAAAATATCAGGTTCCAATAAACCTAAAAGGTCAACTGTACTTTTTTCAAAATCTTTTTTGGATACGGCAATTTGAATGCCGTATGTACGGTAATAACTAAGCAAATGAACAACCTGCTGGATATCCCCGGAATAGCTGTCGCCTGCAATTTCAAGTACAAACTTGTTTAATGGCAAGCCCTTTTTCTCCAATGCCAGAAGCTGTTCCAAAAACGGTTCACCATCTTGATACATCAATAAGTCTGCTGACCGATTAATAAATAATTTTTGTCCGGGTTCGAGCTGTGATGCTATTAAGGACGCTCTTTCAAGCAAAAGTTGATCAACCTCAAATTTATATTCCTCTGGAATTTCCCCGTCATTAAAAAAAGGACCCAAACTGTTTATTTGTTCCCCCTGGATATATCGACCTAAAATCTCATAACCAATAACGATTTGTTCATCTGCGCTAAGGATTGGCTGAAAGTAAGGTACGACTTTATCCAAATTTGTAAGGATATCCAAAGCATCCATGGCCGGTACCTCCACTCGGTAAAATATGTTTAATTATAACATATTTACTTCGGTTTCATCCCTTTCCAAAAACAAGGCATTATATTTCTGACAATAAAACAAAACATAAGGATAGACCTGTTTGAAAGGGGAGTTTCTTTGAAAAGGTACCTATTGGCTCTACTGTTTCCTGTTTTAATCGGCTGCAGCGAACCCCAACAGGATAGCACTAAAGATACACCCGAAGTAAAAACAAGTCACCCTTCTTCCCTAAATCAAAAGAGTGAGAAGAAAACCTCTGCACCTTTTAAAGCTGCAGAAGTACGGCAATTTTCGACACCTGGACATAAAAATCAGCCTGTCAAAAGCAAACAAATGCTCAATGTTGTCCAAATCAACCAAAACCCGGAACTAAAGTATGGCTGTGAAATAACTAGTTTGGCGATGATGCTTTCATATGCAGGGATCAAAACCAATAAAATGGAATTGTTTCATGCTGTAAAAAAAGATGCAGACCCTCTTGTCAGATCACGTAATGGAGATATTTTACGCTGGGGTAACCCACATGATGGTTTCGTTGGGGATATGACTGGAAAAAGGGCTGGATATGCAGTGTTTGATAAACCTGTCGAAAATATGGTGAACCAATACCTTCCAGGCAGAGCTGTGAATTTAACAGGCCGTTCTTTTGACGAAGTTTTGGCTCATGTTTCCACAGGACATCCGGTTGTTGTATGGACTACTGGTGACTTCCGCTTACCAGACCGATGGGAATCCTGGTATCATGGCCAGCAATTAATTCGGACTCCATTAGATCTGCATGCTGTTGTTCTAGTTGGATATGACAGCCAGTATGTTTATTTAAATGATCCGCTCTCTGGAAAAAAACAAGTACCTGTAAATAAGAGACAATTTATCAATTCATGGCATGCTTTAAAATCAAGGGCTGTTTCTTATAAATAGGCTTTGTTAATTTAATCTTTTTATTTTCCGCTCTCGGCGCACACTTTCCGCGAACAGTCCCGGAACCGTCAAACTTCAGCGCCTTTCTTCAGAGTAGAGCTTATAAATAAAGTAAGCTCTGCAATTGCTAAGACTTTAGGTGGGAGCATAACAGGAGTTGCACTTATCTACGAAAGTGCTATTGCTTTTCCTTCAAGGCATGCTATAGCAGATGAAGCCTTTCTTATCCAGTCCGTTGTGTGTCCACAATTTATGGATATAAATCTGATTAGCTAAAAAAAGGCTGACTCAAGTAACGAGTCAGCCCTTTTTTGTTTAACGTTAGAACGGATGCTGATTCAGCCATTGCCCTCCATCCATTGTAATACATTCGCCATTTATATATGCAGCCGCATCTCTAAAAAGAAAGTGTGCAAGTTCCGCAATTTCTTCGGGCTTTCCAAGCCTGCCAAGCGGTACGCTGTTAAGTGTCCGTTTTGCAGCCTCTTCAGATTCCCAAAGTTTATCAGCACCACCTGTTCTTTCAATAGGTCCGGGTGCTATAGCATTTACGCGAATGCCATACTTTTTGCCCCACTCTACAGCCAGTGTTCTTGTCATGGATAAAACTCCTGCTTTTGCAGCGGCAGAATGAATAACTCCAGCACCAGCACCCCAGGCATATGTAGCTACCATATTGATAATGCTGCCCTTTATCCCCTTCTCAATCCAATACCTTCCAACCTCACTGCTGCAATAGAAAGTACCGTTTAACACAATATTTATAACCGAATTCCAGCCATTTGCACTTAATTTCTCAGCTGGGCAAATAAAATTTCCCGCTGCATTATTAACGAGATGATCAATTGTTCCAAAGTGTTCATCTGTTTCTTTAACCATCCTTTTTACATCTTCAATTTCCCTAACGTCCATTTGGATGGTGAGCACCTGGCCATCTTCTATTTCTATTTCCTTTTTAGCTTCTTCAAGTCTTTCAGCTGACCTTCCCGTAATGACAACTTTTGCCCCCGCCTCGGAGAACTTTTTTGCCATATACTTTCCCATGCCATTTGAGCCGCCAGTAATAATAACTACTTTTCCCTTCATACAAATCCCCCTTCAAGTGAATGACTGTTCATTTTTTATTGTACCACTAAAGCATGAATATTCTAAAATTAATAATCTAAAAAAATAAGGTCTCTATCCAGAAGACTAGAGACCGACCTGGCAATTTTATTTTTTGATCAAAAACTGTCCTTCCGCTTCATATTCAGGAAGTGGTTTTCCATAATAATAGCCTTGTACTTTATGGCAATTAGCTTTAATTAAAAAATCAGCCTGTTGTTTTGTTTCCACGCCTTCAGCAATGACTTCCATTCCCAGACTTTGGCCCAAGTGTATGATCGTGGAGGTAATAGCTGCGTTCTTTTCATTTATTAAAATATCCCTTACAAAAGATTGGTCTATTTTAAGAACATCAATCGGGGATTCTTTTAAATAATTAAGTGAAGAATAGCCTGTTCCGAAATCATCAATAGAGATAGTTACACCCATTTCTCTAAGCCTTTTTAAAATAGGGATTGTTTCTTTTGTATCTCTCATGGCTCCTTCAGTAATTTCTATTTCAAGTGACGAAGGGTTTAAACGGTATTTTTCCAGTCTGGCTTGTATACTCTTTGCGAAGGAAGGCTGCTGAAATTGTTTAGGAGAGATATTAACAGCTACCCGGATGTCCTTATATCCCTTATCATTCCATTTTCTAATTTGTCTGCAGGCAGTTTCAATTACCCAATGGCCAATTGGAACAATGAGGCCGGTATCTTCAGCCAAAGGGATAAAGTCTCCTGGCGGAATATTCCCCAATTCAGGGCTATTCCAGCGCAGCAGCGCTTCAAAGCTTTTTATTTCCTGTGTTCTTAAATTAAATTGGGGCTGAAAATAAAGCTTTAATTCTTCCCTGTCAATTGCTTTTCGCAAATTGGTTTCAAGGTTAACAATATTCGTCATAACCGCATTCATTTCAGAGCGATAAAACTGGTAATGCGCCTTTCCCTTCTTCTTTACACGGTATAATGCCTCATCCGCATTCTTTATAAGAGTTTCAGCATCCCTTCCATCGTTTGGATAAATACTAATCCCAATACTCGGTGAGATATAGTACTCATTTGAATTAAGATAAAAGGAATCCGTAAATTGAGAAAGAATTTTTTGTGCAAAGAGGGCCGTTCCCTTCCGGTTCGTCTTTGTCAGCAGAAAATTAAATTCATCACCGCCCTGCCGATAAACTTTGCCATTTTGATTTTGTATATCGATAAGCCGGCCGGCAACCTTTTTTAGTATTTCATCACCAGCCAAGTGGCCCAATGAATCATTAAGAAATTTAAAACGGTCAAGGTCAATTGAAATGAGGGCAAATTCATTCCGTTGCTTCTTAGAATATTGAATTTCTTCATTAAGGTGATCTAGCAGGGCCCTCCTATTTAATAATCCTGTTAATTGATCGTGAAAGGCCATAAATTTTATAGTTTCTGCATTTCTCGCCTGCTCGGTAACGTCTCTCCCAATAACATATAGACCCTTTACTTCCTCATCAATAACTATTGGCACAGTTTTCATGCTCATGGTCAGTAAAAAACCTTTTCTATGTATAAGCCGGCAGTCCATTGTTTCAAGGGCATATCCTGCCTCAGCCTTAACTAAAAGATCCCTAAACGTGCTGATATCTGGATCCGCGATAAAATCGTAAAAGGAGCGGTAAGCTATTTGTTTTTCTGTAAATCCTGTAAGCTTTGAAGCAGCAGGATTTGAATAAAGAATCTGCCCATCAAGACTTAGTGAAAAAATGGCATCCATATTATTCTCAACTATTGACCTAAAACGCTGTTCACTCTCAACCAGTTCCTGCTTCTCTTTTACTGTCTCGGTCACATCTCTGGTAACGGCAATTATGTATCTTACTTCTTGACCATCTATTATTGGAGTAAGGATTGTTTCTCCGTAAAAAATGCCGCCTGTATCGGGAAAAAATTCACTTGAAAATGCCAATGTTTTTTTTCCCTTTAACACCTCATCATAATGCGGCAGCAGCAGATGAGCTTGATGTAAGGGAAGAGCCTCCTGAATGCTCCTCCCGATTACATTTGCTGAGAGTCCTGCATTACGAAGACCAGCCTCATTAACAAATATATATGTAAAACCGGAAGGATCTGCTTTCATAATAAAAACCATGTCCTGAATATGCTGAAATATTATATCAAATATGATGGATTTCATTTTTTCATAGGCTGAGTTCTTTTGGTTTTCCTTTGCCAGGAGACTTATTAGATTGTTCATCCTAACCTCCAAAGATTTAAAATAAGTGCAGCAAAATATATTAAAATATAATTTCTTTCATTCATTTTACCTCGGTCGGTACAAAATAAAAATAAATTTTTAGAAAAACTAGGCATTCGACAAGTCTTTTTTTGCGGATTCCCCAGCTTTTCTTATCACACTCAGTACGGCACATCCCTGTGCCATTCACCTGACTAGGACTTCTGCGGAAAAACAGGTGCTTTTCCCGTGTGATGATATAGCTGACAAAGCCTTCCTTGTCCTGTCCGTCGTCCGGGAAAATAGTGAAATTTTATCATCCTTTCAGCACACCCAATCCTGATACAGACAGGCTCAATCAATAGCTTATTCCATAAAATAGTGGGAAAAGAAAAATAATATGAGGAGGTACTAGCAGATGAACCCTTATTACTTGCCGCCTGCCTATTACCGCAACCAGGAAGATACAAGATTTTTTCCCTTTTTTCCATTTGTAGCAGGATTGGCTACAGGAGGACTACTTGCCCTGCCATTTCTTTATAACAGGCCTTTTTACCCACCTGTATACCCGGCCTACCCAGGATACCCTGGATTCGGAATATACGGCGGAGTTATGCCAGGTGCATTTCCATATGGCGGTGCAATACCAGGTGGTCTTCCATATGGCGGAGCAATACCAGGTGCTGTTCCATATGGCGGAGCAATACAAGGTGCTGTTTCCTACGCACCACCGATTAATGTGGCATCCCAACAATATATTGTTCAATAAAAGCAGCAAAGCAGGCCGATTCTGGCCTGCTTTATTTTTTTTCATTCATTACACCTTTCATATTATAGAGAGCTTCATTAAGAGCTTAATAAAACCTCTTCTTACTTTAATTTCTATTTTTGAGAGTTACGAGTTATAATAGACATTATTGAACGAAAGTGAAAGGAGTTATAATGTTGGCACACCAAGGCAATACTCCCCCATCAAAATTAAATTTAACTGTAGAAAACCTCTCCCAGGCTATCTATGTCGTCAACAGACATGCTAAAACTGCTCCCAATCCAAAATCCTTATATCATTTAAAAAAAGAAGCTCTTAACAAATTGATTGGTGAAGGCAAGGCTAAAAAAGTGGGTCTTCATTTCTCAGAGAATCCGGGAAATAGTCAACAGCGATCGGATGTACTTGTGGAATGCGGAAATTACACGTTTCATATACCTCCAGTAAAAAGTGATTTTACCGATCTGCCTCATTTAGGAAAATTGGACGGGCTTTCTAGAAACCCGAAATCCTCCCTCTCTCTGCCGCTGGCAAAAAGCCTATTGCAGTCTTATACAGGAATATCAAGCCAAGAGCAGGAAAGTCGCAGTGCGCATAATCACACAAGAGCATTCCAAAAACCTATATTTAAAAAACTTGGCGAAAGATATTAATACAATTTTAAAAATCCATAACAAAAAAGCCGGTTTTCCCGGCTTTTTTGTTATGGATTTTTAAACTATTACTTTTGTTTTTTATAAAATATGTTTATCAACAGCAAGAATCAATTTCGAAATTTCCGGCTTGCTGATCTGTTCTTCCGCTCCAACCATTTTACCTTTATGAAGAAGATCCTCAGTGATTAGTGAAGAAAAAATAATGACCGGCAGTTTAGCCATGCGGGAGTCTTCTTTTACCTTTTTAGTAAAATGATGCCCGTCCATTTTAGGCATTTCCACGTCCGTAATAATTAATTGAACTTCTTCCGTTAAGTTCCTGCCTTCTGCAGCAAGGCTATCCAGGTATTCAAAAGCATCAGCACCGTTCTCAAAAAACTCCACATTCTGATATCCGGCTTCTGATAATGTATCATGCAGTAATTTCCTCAGTAAGGGTGAATCCTCAGCAACCAGTAATTTCTTATCTGATCCATTTCTTGGTCCCAGCTTCTTAACTTCCTTCACATTAATTCCGGAGTCAGGGTTAATTTCCACAATAATTTTCTCGAAATCCAGAAGGAGACACATTTCCCCATTTATTTTGACCACACCCACTATTTGTCCATCATTATACATTTCAGATGGTTTTTCGATATCCTGCCAGGAAATGCGGTGAATTTGAGAGACATTATGAACATGAAAAACAATCTTCTGCCTATTAAATTCTGTCACAATAAACTTTTCAAGCAGCGTATTTGGCGGAGTTCCCTGAAAACCAAGAGCCTTGGCTACATCAATTACTGGAAGAACCTCTCCCCTCATTTCTATAATCCCTTCAATATGTGGATGAGAGTGAGGAATAGTTACAACCTTAACCGGGTTTATAATCTCCTTAACCTTTATCACATTTATGCCGTATTTATTGGGCCCTATATGAAACTCGACAATTTCTAGTTCGTTGGTGCCACTTTCTAGCAAGATTCCTTTACCTGTTCCCATTGCTGTTACTCCTTTGGTCTATCTAAATAATTAGATGCTTCTCCGAGAAAAGCACCCTGTTACCACTACTATATCATGAGAATTAGCCTTGCTCACTTCATTTTTTGTGTCATTTATAAACAAATATGAGTTTTATCAAAACCGAATAGATTAAAATTCTTTAAGTTATTTAGGCATTATGGATTTAGTAAAATCTAACTTTTTGTGAACATTATCACAAACTATGGACCCGGCGCTTTAACAGGTTTACAATAAAACTGTAAATAAAGAGTAAGAAAATAAAAAAAGAGGTGCAGTGTTATGAAAGGAACAGCTATTCTTTTTCAGGAGGATACAGTTACCTTTATTGAAAATGTTGATCACTCCGTCTTTGAGGAACTTAAAGAACAGTGCGGCTGCAGTCATTGCAATTGCAGGCTGGAAAATAAATTAGTAGATTTTGGATCAGTCTCTCCTGTCTTCTGGCACGAAGATGAAGTTGACTGGGATTATGGCTACTAAAAAATAAAAGCCCCAAGAGTTAACAAAGGATTAAATTTATTCAATCCTTTAAAAATAAATTACTCCCCTTCCCTCAGAAAACAGCCTGGATTTCCTTGGCTGTTTTTAATTTACCTGCTTCTTTCTACTCTTTGAGAAAAAAAGTGATAAAATGAGGTTACGATAAATGGGAAGGATGAATTAGTGACGTGGAACACTTGATTAATGAGAGAGTTAAAAATATAGAAATTTCAGGTATTCGCAAGTTTTTTAATATGGTTTCACACACAGAGGATATGATCTCTTTAACGATTGGACAACCCGACTTTCCTACCCCAGAGCATGTAAAAAACGCAGGGGTGAAAGCTATAGAGGATAATTTCACCTCGTACACCCATAATGCCGGGATGCTCGAATTAAGAGCTTCAGCTGCAAATTTTGTGAAGCAAAAATATGGCCTGGATTACAATCCAGATTCCGAAGTTATTGTAACAACGGGAGCAAGTGAAGCAATTGATATTGCTCTCCGAACTATTTTAAGCGAAGGGTCTGAAGTAATCCTGCCAGGACCTGTTTATCCGGGCTACGAGCCAATTATTCGACTTTGTGGAGGAATTCCAGTACACGCAGACATCAGGGGGAATCATTTTCGTTTTACTGCAGAAGTAATTGAAAGCTATCTGACAGAAAACACACGATGTGTGGTTCTTCCTTATCCCTCCAATCCTACTGGGGTAAGCCTGTCATATGATGAACTCGAGGAGATTGCTGCTCTGCTTAAGGATAAGGAAGTTTTTATTCTTGCAGATGAAATATACAGCGAGTTAGTTTATGGAAATAGACATTATTCCATTGCTTCATTTTTACGCGAGAAGACGATCGTAATTAACGGTTTATCGAAATCCCACTCTATGACTGGCTGGAGGATTGGGCTTTTATATGCACCGGAATACCTTTCAAAGCATATTCTAAAGGTTCATCAATATAACGTAACCTGTGCCACTTCTGTCTCTCAAATGGCTGCTTTGGAAGCTTTGACAACTGGAATAAATGATGCCATTCCAATGAGAAATGAGTATGAGAAAAGAAGAGACTATGTTTTTAAGCGGTTAACTGATACAGGTCTCGAGACAGTGAAGCCGGATGGAGCGTTTTATTTCTTTGTCAAAATCCCTGAATTTATTTCAAAGAACTCCTTTGATTTTGCCCTTGACCTAGTAAAGGAAGAAAAAGTGGCAGTTGTCCCAGGAAGTGCTTTTTCAAGCCTCGGTGAAGGTTATTTCAGACTATCTTTCGCATGTTCTATGAGTACCCTTGAAAAAGGGCTGAATCGTATTGAAAATTACTTTAACAAACAGAAGAATTAAAGATATCTTCGTTTAGTGGAAATAAAAATTAAAGGGTGCCCATTCTTAAAAGGGCACCCTGTTTTTTAGCCTTTATATTCACCATTATTTTTAGGTGCTTTTTCTTTTTTAGCTTTATCCTTATGAATTTTATTTGTTGCTGCTGCTCCTGTTTCATGCGCAAACTCAGCATTTAAAACAGCAGAATCAAAGCCCTTCTTATTTTTCTGCTGTGGGTCATTCTTCTTTGTTCTTTTTGCCATGTTTTAATCTCCCTTCTGAAATATCGTAAATAGTATCATTTCTTCGCGGGATATTTATTCATCTAAAAATTAACAGTAAAAAAGACCTGTCCGAATCGGACAGATCTCTCTTATTCTTACTCTTTCCAATATTTATAAAGGGCTTGCGTACCGCTTTCAGATTCCCCGCTTTTTGCCAATTGATCATACATAGATTTTGCGAGTGACAGTCCCGGAAAGTCTACTTCCATCTTTTCGGCTTCATCCAAAGCAATTTTCATATCTTTAATAAAATGCTTTATATAAAACCCTGGTTCAAAATCACCCTTCAGCATTCTTGGAGCTAAATTGCTGAGAGAAAAGCTTCCAGCTGCTCCAGTAGAAATGCTTTTGAGGACGTTTTCCGGGTCCAGGCCCGCTTTTTTAGCATAAACAAGTGCTTCAGAAACACCAATCATATTCGATGCAATCGCAATTTGATTACACATTTTTGTATGCTGTCCTGAACCTGCCGGCCCTTGATAAACAATATTGGTCCCCAGCTTTTCCAACAAAGGCCTTACCTCATCAAATGACTCCTTATCCCCTCCGGCCATAATAGCGAGACGGGCTTCTCTAGCTCCAATATCTCCTCCGGAAACGGGTGCATCAATAGCAGAAATGCCTCTCTTTAAGGCTTCCTCATAAATCCTCTTCGCCAATGAGGGCGTTGAGGTGGTCATATCAATTATGTAGCTGTTTTCTTTAGCATTGGAAACCAATCCGTCTTCTCCCAAATAAACTTCTTCCACATCATACGGGTAGCCCACTATTGTAAATATAACATTTGCTTTTTTGGCAGCTTCCTTAGGAGAATCAGCCCATTGTGCCCCTTTTTTAAGAAGCTCATCTGCCTTTTCTTTTGTACGATTATAGACGATAAGAGGAAAGCCAGCTTCAAGCAAATGTCCCGCCATGCTTTTCCCCATCACGCCAGTTCCAATAAAAGCAATAACAGTATTTTCAGGTGATAACACAAAAATCCCTTCCCTCAACTTTTTATTCCATTTTAACACTTTGAACCTAATAGGCAGAAACTTTAAATAAAAAAAGTCCGGAACAAAGGTCCCGGACAAAGTGCTAATCTCCAATTTATGCACTTTACTATTCTAACCTCATCATGGTGTTTTAATCCAATATTAAGCTTAAATTTTTTTTTATTTTCAAGGCTTTTTAACGTTTTTTTAGAATAAATTTTTGGAATCGCGCTCCCTTTCCACGTGCGAGCTGCCATTCGCGAATAAGCACCGTACGATCGGAATGGGAATGCGTCTATCGAGGAGCACCGCGATATTTCCTTACCTTATAAATCACTTTTTTAACAGAGGATGTCATGTTATATAGATTTAACCATACCGCCATCTACAAGGAAAGAGCTGCCTGTCATATAGGAATTTGCATCAGAGACTAAAAAAGAAGCAACCTTTGCAAACTCTTCTGGCTCGCCATACCTTTTTAGAGGAATAGTTTCCTTCACCTGATTTTCCACTTCTTCTCTTTCAATACCAATTCTGTCTGCATTAACCTGATCAAGATGTTTTACTCTGTCTGTTGCTATTCTTCCTGGTGCAATTGTATTGACTAGAATATTATAAGAAGCAAATTCCTGTGCAAGAGTCTTGGTTAGACCGACAATCCCGGTTCTGAATGTATTAGATAAAATAAGGCCAGGAATAGGTTCCTTAATGGAAGAGGAAGCAATATTAAGGATCTTTCCACCCTGCTTTTTCAGATGAGGCAGAGCCTCCCTAATCATCCTAATATAGGACAGCAAATTGAGCTCAAAGGAATTCTGCCAGTCATCATCCGTCATTGTTTCGAATGATCCTGCGGGAGGACCCCCTGCATTATTTACAAGAATGTCTATCCGCCCAAAAGTTTCAGCTGTCTTGGCAACAAGCTGCTGAATATCCTCTTTGTTAGTAATATCAGCTGTTTGATAGGATACCTTACCACTGCCAATCGACTCCAGCCGAACTGCCTTTTCCTTTAATTTCTCTTCTGTACGGCCGGAAAGCATAACATTTGCTCCCTCTTTTAAAAGCTGCTCTGCGATGGCCAGCCCCAACCCCTGGCTTGAGGCCGCAATTAAAGCTGTCTTTCCCTTAAGATTGAAATCCATATGTATCCTCCTTTATTAAATATTATCTCTATTATACAGAAGCCATCAAAATAACGCTTTTTTTAAACCTTTACCTACATATTTTTTTCCACGACATTCAACTTCCTCCTTTAAAGCCTGTCCGTGGTGCGTTTGGAAATCTAAGGAAAAAAATTCTGATTATCAAAAAAAAGGCCGTCTGTTTTCACAGCCGGCCAAAATTGGGGGAAAATGAGAATGATTAGCATACACTTAGTCATTTCAAAGTGCTTGCTTATCTTTACCCCTATAAACTTCCTTCAAACATTTTTAAATATTACAAAACTATTACATTTGCGTTGCTTTTTTTACAGCTTGTATAACTTCTTCTGTTGTTCTCATATTAAGAACTTCTTTTGCTAACTCTTCCATTTCAGCTTTTCCTAGCTTGCTGATTTGAGAGCGAGCTTTCAGAATAGAAGTTGCACTCATGGAGAACTCATCCAGTCCAAGTCCAATAAGCAAAGGAATTGCTGTTTCATCGCCAGCCATTTCCCCACACATCCCAGCCCACTTTCCTTCAGCATGCGCAGCATCAATGACCATTTTTACAAGTCTTAGGATTGAAGGGCTGTATGGCTGATACAAATAAGAAACACGCTGGTTCATACGGTCAGCAGCCATTGTGTATTGAATAAGATCGTTTGTACCGATACTGAAGAAATCTACTTCCTTTGCAAACTGATCAGCAAGAACAGCAGTTGAAGGAATTTCAACCATGATTCCAAGCTCAATTTTTTCTGAGACTTTTTGGTTTTCCGAAACTAGCTTTGTTCTTTCTTCTTCAAGGATTGCTTTAGCAGCACGGAACTCATCAAGAGTTGCAATCATCGGGAACATTATTTTCAAGTTTCCATAGATGCTTGCTCTTAATAAAGCTCTAAGCTGGGTACGAAAAATAGATTGTTCTTCAAGACAAAGACGAATTGCCCTAAAACCAAGGAAAGGGTTTAACTCCTTAGGCAGGTTTAAATACGGCAGTTCCTTATCTCCACCGATATCAAGAGTACGAACAACAACAGGCTTTCCTTCCATTCCTTCAAGAACAGCTTTGTATGCCTCAAATTGTTCTTCTTCCGTTGGCATCTGGTCACGTCCCATATAAAGGAACTCAGTTCTGTAGAGACCAACTCCCTCTCCGCCATTTTCAACCACACCCTTTAAATCCTTAGGTGTGCCGATATTGGCAGCAAGCTCAACGTGGTGTCCGTCAGAAGAAACAGTTTTCTCATTTACAAGCTTGGCCCACTCTGCTTTTTGGGCTTCATATTGATCATGTATACGGCGATACTCTTCCACAGCTTCAGGAGTAGGATTAATATGAACCTCTCCTTTAAGGCCATCAACAATTACTAAGTCGCCATTTTGAATATCTTCAGTTGCCGTTTTTGTACCGACAACCGCAGGAATTTCCATTGAACGTGCCATAATTGCTGAATGTGATGTACGTCCGCCGATATCTGTTGTAAAACCTTTAACAAAGTTGCGGTTTAATTGAGCAGTATCAGAAGGAGTTAAATCTTCTGCAATGATAATAACTTCTTCAGCTATCATGCTTGGATTAACAATATGAACACCAAGAAGATGGGAAAGGACACGTTTAGTGACATCACGGATATCAGCTGCTCTTTCTTTCATATACTCATTGTCCATTTGTTCGAACATCATAATAAACATGTCAGCTGTTTCTTTTAAAGCATGCTCTGCGTTTACATTTTCAGATTTAATTTTATCTTCAATTGGAGTTACAAGCTCAGGGTCGCTAAGAACTAGAAGATGTGCCTCAAAAATAGCAGCTTTATCTGCTCCAAGATCCACCAGCGCACGATCACGGATTTGTGAAAGTTCAGCTTTTGATTTCTCAAGAGCTGCATGAAAACGCCCGGCCTCATCTTCGGCATTTTCGACTGTCTTTTTTTCAAAAGACAAATCTGGTTCTACCAGTTTGTAAGCCTTGGCAATAGCTATGCCATTGGAGGCAGCAATTCCTTGTAAAAAAGTCATTACTCTGCCAAACCTTCTTTTTTCATAGTTTCTTCAAGAGTTCTTAATGCATCTTCTGCATCACTGCCTTCAGCACTGATAGTAATATCTGCACCCTGACCAACACCTAGAGACATTACACCCATAATGGATTTAAGGTTTACTTTTTTTCCTTTATATTCTAAATGAATTTCGGAATCAAATTTACTTGCAGTCTGTACTAAAAGAGTAGCAGGTCTTGCGTGAATTCCAGTTTCGGCTGTTACTTTAAATTGTTTTTCCATTCTAATCAAACTCCTTTAATATAATGAATGAAATATAATCTACTGCATAAATTGATGCTTGCTTCATTAACTTATACAATTTCCCCTTTTTAGTCAACTAAACCAGCAATAGACTAAAAATTAAATAAAGTGAAAGGGCTTTATTATTCCTCGTAGATCATTTTCCTTGTCATCCCGCCATCCAGTACAATATTTTCTGCCGTAATGAAATCATTTTTGGGGTCGGTCAAAAATAAACAGCATCTTGCAACATCCTCTGGTTTTCCCACTCTACCCGATAAATGCTGTTCATGGTCTAAACGAGTTAATTCCTCGTAATTTTCAGTCTGAATCCAACCCGGGCTTATACTATTAACAAAAATTCCATCTGGTCCGAGTGTTCTCGCCAAAGCATGCGTCAGGGCTATAATCCCTCCCTTTGACGCAGAATATGCTTCCGTATTTGGCTCGGACATAAAAGCACGTGTGGAAGCTATATTTATAATATGTCCTCCGCTTTCCTTCATATATTTTGCTGCCTCTTTTGAACATAAAAATACGCTTTTAAGATTAGTATTAATAATCTCATCCCATTGATGAGAAGTCAGTTCCAAAAAAGGAATGAATTTTGAAATACCTGCATTATTAATCAATATATCAATTTTCTCAAACTTCTCTGCAGCGGTTTCAAAAAGAGCCTTGATATTCTCTTCATCTTTTACATCTGTTTTAAAAAATAAAGTCTCGTGACCAACTTTTTTTAGTTCCTCTTCTGCTTGTCTTCCCCTTACTTCATCGACATCGGCAATCACTACATTGGCTCCCTGCTTAAAATACATCTCTGCAACTGCTCTTCCAATACCATGTGCAGCCCCTGTAACGATTACTGTTTTGTTTTCATATACCATATGTGTCACCCTCCCTAGTAACTGATTTACCCTTTTAAAGTTCCCAAATTACAGGTCTTTCAAAACAAAAAAGACGCATAGCCTGTTTGGAATGCGTCTTTGAAATATTATTAATGGTTAAATCCATAAGCATAATTTGTATTAATGGCAAATTGTTGATGAAGATTTAACAGTTTATCAAGTTCCTCACTTTTTTTCACTGTTTCACAGCTTGTAAAACCTTTACAGAAAGCAGCTAGGATCATTTCTTCCCTTTTCTGCTCTATCTCATGGATCAAGAACTGATACCTATCAAACCGTTTCACCTTTCACCCCTCCTTTGACTCATGACTATTTTACTATATCATCGATCAACTGACAATATATTAAGAATATTCCACCCTGGATTTTTATTCCTTTAAACCTAGCTTCTTGGAGTATCCAAATAAACATATAAAACATCTCCTCCGCGCTGGGCAATTCCGCGAAAATGCTTAAAATCATTCCTTTTCACAAGCACCTGCCGAAATGGCAGAAAGTCATCCTTTTTCACAAAATACTCCGATAAATCACCTGAAGCCAGCTGGTCAAGTACTTCGTTCACAAATTGTTCAGTCATATGGAGTCCCCCTATCTTCCTATTAATATTATTGTAAAAATTTTTTCAGGTAAAGCTAACAAATAAAAACACAAGAAAAAGAATTTTCAGTTAAATTGCTAATAAATTATTAAAATTGTCACACAAAAGCCTTTACGAACGAAAAAAAGTAGTGCAAACTGTAACTTATAAAAGATAAATACGCTTCCAGGGGAAAGGAGAAGGATTTAAATGAAAAAAGCTGAAGTAGGAAATGTTATTGAATTTCGTGAAGGCCTTCAGGGAGTTGTTGAAAAGGTAAATGAAAACTCGGTAATTGTAGATTTAACATATATGGATAATTACAGGGATTTGGAGCTGGATCCAAGAACTGTTATTAATCACAAAAATTATAGAATTATTAAAGAAAAAGCCAATTAATCTATTAAACAGGAGCAGCCATTAGGACTGCTCCTGTTTTTGTAAGCGGTTCATTTCGTCTGATTCATAAGTAAATATACCTTTTTCTCCTTTGATTGCTCTTTCGGCCATAAACTTCGCAACCTGTTCGGCCTTTATGGGAGCATATTTTTTTAGGCTTCCCCTAAAGAGAAAGGGAAGGCGAGTGAAAAGCATTTCAGCTGTTTTTTCCCCCAGCCTGAATTCCTTCCTGTTTCCAAGAAGCAGCGAAGGTCTAAAAATATGAACCCCTTTAAATGGAAGAGACTTTACTCTTTCTTCCATTTCCCCTTTAACCCGATTATAAAAGAAACTGGAGTTACTGCTTGCTCCCATTGCAGAAACGATTAAAAACTGCTCTGCTTCCCCTTCAGCCGCCAATTTAGCAGCTAAAAGAGGAAAATCTAAATCGACTTTTTTGAAGGCTTCTTTGGAACCCGCATTTTTCATTGTTGTACCAAGACAGCAAAAAACATCTGAAACGTTAAAAACTTCCCTTACGTCTTCCATTCGCGATAATTCCAAAATATATGTATTCAGTTTAGGATGCTTTTTCAGCACGTCGCTTCTGCTAATAATATGTACCCTCTCATACTTATTATTCTCAAGAATGTTATCAAGCAGGTATCCTCCCACTAGTCCTGTTGCACCCAGGATTAATGCCGTCCTCCCCATCTCATTTCACTCCTTTTTAATTATCATAACATTTCTTGGGATCCCTGTTTAAAGTTATAATTTTGCCCCGCCAAATTTAGATTGACGGGGCGTGGGGAATACTATGCTTTAGCGATTTGTTTGTCCTGGATCCTTTGATAATTCATTAAAGGATTTTACTTTACCATGCGGTTTCTGTTCCTGTTTACGTACAGTCCATTCCCGTTCTTCTTCACTTTTAGATTTACTCATTTTAAATCCTCCTTTCATAACATTAGCTTTTTCCATCATATTTGGTTTTATCCTTGAAAGCGCAAATGCATTTAGGGATGGAGGAATGCGATAATACAAAACACTTTGGCTTGCTTCTCTTTTTTGATAAAATGTTTTTTGTGTTTCTTAGAGGAGGATTACAATTAATGAAAGTAACAAAAAGTTTTTGGCTCCTGTTAATAGGATTTTTTATAGCTCACTTACTTATATACTTTTCTTTCCAGGACAAGGCGGTCTTTTGGTATATTTTCACAGCATCGTACTTACTTTTGATTACCTTTACGATCCTTCAGCAAGAAGTAGATGATGAAACCAGGTTAATATCCTATCTTTTTTATGGAATAATTTCAGGACTTATTCTTTATGGACTTTTTTGGACTGGCTTTCAGGCAATGCAGTGGATCTATCCTCCCGTGTACTCATCAGTTAATACACTGTACAACTGGTTTTCTCCCTATCAGTACTGGCATTACTTTGCCTTGTTTTTAATTGCCGTTCCAGGGGAAGAGATTTTCTGGCGCGGCTTTGTCCAAAAAAGAGTCAGTAAATACTTTGGTAAACTTCAAAGTGTCGCGGCTGCTTCTATATTATATGCATCTGTCCATATTTACTCTGGTGAATGGATATTGATACTGGCAGCATTTCTTTCCGGTATTGTATGGGGTCTCCTTTACATATGGAAACGTAGTATGCCGCTTGTTATTATCTCTCACCTTGTTTTCGATGCAATGATTTTTGTTCTTTATCCACTTGTATAAAACCTTTTATATAAGTCTTGTAACTTTTAACTTCCTCTTTTCGACAAATATAACATATAGGCAAATCAAGGAGGAGTACAAATGAAATGGAAAAGGCTAATGGCGTCTGTTGGAATTGCTTCTATCATACTTGCTGGATGTGGAACTGCAGAAAAATCAGCCAGCAATAAAGGAGGCAAGGAACAATCACAAAGCAAACAGACCGCAAACGCAGATCAGCAGGATACATCAGCCAAGCCTGAGGAAAAAAAGGATGACACCCAGCAGCAGGATTCTAAGATACGATTAATGGAAACGAACCTGCAATATGAGTTAAACGGTGCAAAAAAAGAAAACACAGCATTTCTAAAAAAATCCGGGAACAATTCCTATTCACTATATGTGCTGCCTGAATATGAATTATCATCAGAAGAACCAAATCGTGATATTCTTTTTCTTAAGTCGGACGATTCTATTTTTATGCGTGTTGAAACCCTCTCTCCCGATTTCGATAGTAACATGGTAAAGGAAAATATGAAGGCAGAGCTTGCTTCCGTTAATCCTGATGTAAAAGAGGTTCAGCCACCGGCAGAAGGCATATTCCAGAATGCAACCGGAATGGAAACTTCTAAGGATAATGATGTTGTTACTTCCTATCTTATTAATAATAAAGGCCTTAAGGTCAAACTAAGCATTTATACTAAAAAAGAAGCTGATCACAAGGATGCTTTTATCGAAATGGCCAAAACTATAGTTCCTGAACAATAATAAAAAAGAATGTGCAAAAGCCCCGGAAACGGGGCTTTTTTAATAATCCTGCTTATCTGGCAGGATAAGGCTTCATCCATAATAGTATGATAAATATAAGACTCACGTAGCCAAAAAGAGGATAAAGGAAAGAAAGAAGTGTTCCGTAATTAACCAGGCTAATAAAATACGCCACAGCAAAAATAGCGGAGACAGTGATAACAGTTGGAATGTTAAAATGTTTTTTCAACTGTCTTTCAAGGCCATATATATTTCCAATTACGGATGTGAAAATTTCTCCATAAACAACCAGAATAAATATCCAATATAATTGAGATGCTGCATCTTTCATCATAATGGCCATGGGAATTTCATACGATGTAAGCCTTGGAAGCATAATCAGCGTAAAGTGGCTTGAAACCAAAATAAGAGTAAGCGCCGCTCCCCCAAGAATCCCCCCCCACTTTATTGCCCATTCGTCCTTAATATCTGCTGCAATGGGCACCAAAACTGCCTGAGCCAAAGCTAAATTAAAAGCTGTATACGAAAAAGGAGCGATCACAGACTTCCATCCATCATCTGCATGAGGAATAACGAACAGCTGATCAATAAAATTTGATTTACCTACTGAAAAAAACATCAGTAAAACACTAAAAGAAATCATTATAGGTACAACAAAAGAATTCACAGCAAAAAGTCCTTTTGTTCCGACCATCATGGTCAGCAAGGATAATATGATCGTAATCATAATACCTAAATTCTTGGAGAATCCCAGCTGTTCCTCAAAAACTGCCCCTGCTCCTGACATCATTACGGCAGTTACTCCTAAAAGCATAAGCCCCATAATCATATTAATAGCGGTGCCAGCCCACCTGCCAAATAAATATTCATTTAATTCCTGATAGGATTTTGCACCAATTCTTAATGACATCACCATTAATTTTGAACCCATATATACAAGTATATAGCCACTCACTAAAATACTAACAAACCCCACCAGCCCAAATCGCGTGAAAAACTCAACAATCTCTTTTCCAGTTGCAAAGCCAGCACCTACTACTGTCCCAACATAAACAGCTGCGACTTGGAAGGCAGCTCCCCAATTTCTCTTCACATAGATTCCTCCTCCCTTCCCAATATATGTAGGAATGGACAAACAAAGACATGGCTTTTTATCTTGTCTATGGAATAAAATACCACAGGCAAATATCTTGAAAGTCAAAAAAGGTCAGAGTATACTAGGTGCATAAAGGTCAAATATAGTCAAAGACAAAGACCTATGAAGCTATTTAATTTATAAGGAGGTTTTTTACTTATGCTATGTCAAATGTGTAATGAAAACCAAGCCAACCTTCACGTTAATATGATTATAAATGGTCAAAAGACCGAACTTCAGATATGTAATTCTTGTTTCTCGAAAGAAAAGAAAGCTCTCGGAGCAAATTTTGGTTCTGGCATGAGCCCGTTTTCAGGCTTCCCGTTTGAGGATTTATTTAAGGCTAACAACATGGGACAAATGGGTAACGCTAAAAAAGCCCCTGCAGCACAGCAGCAGCATGGTAATGGCGGCTTCCTGGATCAATTCGGCCGGAACATAACTCACATGGCCAAGGCCGGCCTAATGGACCCTGTTATTGGCCGAGATAAAGAAGTTATCCGTGTAATTGAAGTCTTAAATAGAAGAAATAAAAATAATCCAGTTTTAATTGGAGAACCAGGTGTTGGTAAAACAGCAATAGCTGAAGGGCTGGCAGAAAAAATTGTTGCCGGAGATGTACCTGATAAATTGAAGAAAAAAGAAGTATATCTTTTAGATGTAGCTTCATTAGTAGCAAATACAGGTATTCGAGGCCAATTTGAGGAAAGAATGAAACAACTTATAGCAGAGCTGCAGGAGCGCAAAAATATTATCCTGTTCATTGATGAAATCCATCTTCTCGTTGGTGCGGGTTCTGCTGAGGGCTCAATGGATGCAGGAAATATCCTGAAACCAGCTTTAGCAAGAGGGGAGTTACAGGTTCTAGGTGCAACTACTCTTAAAGAATACCGCCAAATTGAAAAGGATGCTGCTCTTGAACGCCGCTTCCAGCCAATTCATGTGCATGAACCATCACCTGCTGATACACTTGAAATCCTTAAAGGAATTCAGTCTAAATATGAACAATATCACCAGGTAAAATATTCTGAAGAAGCAATTAAAGCTTGTGTAACGCTTTCTCACCGTTATATTCAGGACCGCTTCCTGCCAGACAAGGCCATTGACCTTCTGGACGAAGCTGGTTCAAAACTGAATTTGACTGCAGAGTATAAAGATAGCAAACAACTAGAACAGCGTCTTCAGGAAATCGGACAGGAAAAAGAGCAGGCTCTTAATGAAGAAAATTACGAAGCTGCAGCTAAACTACGGGATGAAGAAGCTAAGATTGAGAAACAATTAAATACTGAAAAGGCCTCTGATCTTCCTGTAGTTGATGCAGAAATGATTCAGAATCTAATTGAAGATAAAACTGGCATCCCTGTCGGGAAACTTCAGGCAGATGATCAGATCAAATTGAAAAATCTTGAAGATAAAATGAAGCATAAAGTAATTGGACAGGAAGATGCTGTAAGAAAGGTAGCGAAGGCTATTAAACGGAGCCGTGCAGGCTTGAAGCCGAAGCATCGCCCCATCGGATCCTTCCTCTTTGTAGGACCAACTGGTGTCGGTAAAACAGAGCTTACTAAAACTCTTGCAGAAGAGCTGTTCGGTACAAAGGATAGCATGATCCGCCTCGATATGAGCGAATACATGGAGAAACACAGTGTATCTAAATTAATTGGTTCACCTCCTGGATATGTTGGCCACGAGGAAGCCGGCCAGTTGACAGAAAAAGTGCGCCGAAATCCGTACAGTATCATCCTGTTGGATGAAATTGAAAAAGCGCATCCGGATGTACAGCATATGTTCCTTCAAATTCTGGAAGATGGCCGCTTAACTGACAGCCAAGGAAGAACTGTAAGCTTTAAAGAAAGTGTCATTATCATGACGAGTAATGCAGGCACCTCATTTAAACCTATCCATGTAGGATTCGGCCGAAATGAAGCAATCGAAGAAGCAAGCATTCTCGATTCTCTAGGAAGCTTCTTCAAACCAGAATTTTTAAACCGTTTCGATAGCATCATTGAGTTTAAATCTCTTGATAAGGAACATTTACTTGAGATTGTTGAACTAATGCTTGGTGATCTCCATGAAACACTTAAAGAACAAGGTTTATCCCTTGAGGTGACAGAGGGAGTGAAAGTACGTTTAGCTGAACTCGGCTACCACCCAGCCTTTGGTGCACGTCCTCTTCGCCGTGTCATCCAAGAACAGCTTGAAGATAGGATTGCGGATTTTATTCTAGATCAGCCTGAAGCAATTGAATTAAAAGCTGATCTTGTAAATGATGAAATTATCTTTACCGAAAAAGCCGCCATTGAATTAAATAAATAATATTACAATGACCTAGAACATAATGTTGTAACTGAACCCAAAGAGAAAGCGAAGCCGCTAATGGCTTCGCTTTTTTTAATTATAAATTTTTATCATCAACTGAGTTTAGCCAGTTTTCGATTTCACCTACCACAGACTCTACACAGCCTTCTTCAAAAGGAGAAATAAGGTTTGCTTCCTCAACAAGCTTTGTGAAACTCATACTGCCTCCAAGCTGGCAAAGATGTGCATAATCCTTCCATGCTTCCTCCTGGTTTTCTCTGGAACGTTTCCAGAACTGGAAGGCACAGATTTGAGCAAGCGTATAATCAATATAATAGAACGGAGAGCCGTAAATATGGCCTTGTCGCTGCCAGAAGCCGCCATTCTCCAAATATACATTACCATCATAATCACGGTGTGGAAGATAAACCTTCTCAATTTCCCTCCACTTATTTTTACGCTCTTTTGGAGATGCTTCCGGATTTTCATAAACCCAATGCTGGAACTCATCAACAGAAACACCATATGGCAGGAATAAAAGACCGCCGCTTAAGTGGGCGAATTTATACTTGTCAGTATCTTCTTTAAAGAAAAGCTCCATCCAAGGCCAGGTAAAAAACTCCATGCTCATAGAATGGATTTCACATGCCTCATAGGTTGGCCAGTTATACTCAGGAATCTCAAAATGACGGCTGGAATAAACCTGGAATGCATGTCCAGCTTCGTGGGTCAGAACATCTATATCACCAGAAGTTCCATTAAAGTTAGAGAAAATAAATGGGGATTTATAATTTTCAATATAGGTGCAATATCCACCCCCTGCTTTTCCCTTTTTCGCCACAAGATCCATGAGGTTGTTGTCATTCATGAATTTAAAAAATTCTCCGGTTTCCTTTGATAATTCATTATACATTTTTTGGCCGTTATCAATAATCCACTCCGGACTTCCTTTTGGAGCAGCGTTGCCTGTTTGGAATTCAAAGTTTTCATCGTAAAACTTCAATTCCTGAACTCCGATTCTTTGCTGCTGACGTTCCCGCAGTTTGGTAGTGATAGGGACAATAAAGTCCTTCACCTGCTGACGGAATTTTGCTACCATTTCTGCGTTATAATCGGTACGCATCATACGGTAGTAACCTAGCTCAACAAAGTTCTTATATCCCAGCTTTTGGGCAATTTCTGTTCTTACTTTTACCAATTCATCATAAATACGGTCAAACTCTTCTTCATGTTCAGCAAAGAAACCTGAAGTAGCAGTAACAGCTTTTTTCCTCGTGTCTCTGTCAGTAGATTGAGCAAAAGGCCCCATCTGTGCCAATGTCCGCTCTTCGCCTTCAAAAGGAATTTTGGCAGAAGCAGCAAGCTTTGTATATTCAGTTGAAAGCTTATTTTCCTTTTGCAGAAGTGGAACAATTTCAGGCTTAAAGGTTTTCAGCTGTCCTTCAGCAAGTGCAAATAACTGTCTTCCCCATTTTTCTTCAAGCTCTCGGCGAAACTTTGAATTTACTAGACCCTCGTAATACTTTGTTACCAAACCTTCTACCTCTGGCTGAATTTCATCCATGTAATCCTGTTCACTTTTGTAAAATTCATCATTGGTATCAATAGAATGGCGAATAGAACATAATGTAAACATTGTTCCAATGTTATGACGGATCCCATTTATTTGATCCATCACTTCACTTTGCTCTTCAACTGTCGCAGCCTGCTCAAACTTAACAAGCAGTGCATCGAAAGTTTGGCTAACCTCTTCCAGGCTGGGACGTTTGTATGTATAGTCCTCGAATTTCATTTTAAATCCCCCTTTTATTAAAGTTCCAAGAGTCTTATTCGACACTAGACATCTAATTCCCTTCGATATACGAAAATAAATCGAGTAGAGGGAAAATAATTTAATTATTTTCGCCCCTCTCACACCACCGTACATACGGTTCCGTATACGGCGG